>CAYRAW010000466.1:0-1001 GCA_964422225.1 uncultured Roseburia sp. | reverse complement strand
AATTAAATGCTCTCGTATCTTATGATGAAAGTTTTCGTTTTTTTCTGTCAAAAGACAATTTAGAGGAATATGATAAAGGTTTTGTCAATTGGCACAAACAACCGTCAATTGAAATATCTATTGTATATGAGGGAGCTGTCAGCGCAAACGTACTTGAACATGAAGAAATTGTATCTGCCGGAGACGGCTTTTTTATCATGCCAAATTTTCTTCACTCGATTCGTCCTGCCAGGGGATTTAAAAATGCCAAGTATTATACATTGATTTTTTATCCTGAAATCTTATATGGCGAACGGGGCAGCTATTATGACATCGCTTACTATCAGCCTATGGAAAATTGTAATTCACCTCTTTTTACATTTTCACATCATTTCACATGGACAGAAGAGATAATGAATAAATTTAAGTGGATCGCAGATAACTATTTTGAGTCTGATCCTGAATATCGGCTAAAGGTACAACACATTCTTCAGGATGCATGGGTTTTATTTACAAAACACTTAATAAATAATGCGAAAACCAATATTTCCGCCCATGATTCACGAAAAATTATGCTTTTCATTCAATATCTGCAAGAGCATTACCAAGAGAAGTTTTCTTTAGACGCATTATCAACTCATATGTCTATGAGTAGAAATGAATGCTGTCGTTATTTCAAAAAAATGATGAATATGACTATATCCGATTATTTATTGGAATATCGTCTTTCAAAAGCTACAACGCTATTGACTTCTTCTGAACATAATATAACGGAAATTGCTGGATTAGCTGGTTTCTGTGACTCTAGCTTTTTCATAAAAATGTTTAAGGAAAAATTCGGGATTACACCGAATACATACAGAAAAAATTACAAAAACTGAACAAGTTGTTCATAACTAAACAATATGTTTATTTCATATGCACTCACAATATCGACTGTATCCTGACCGCTATCTGGCACATACTTACAGATTTAAAGCCATATACGCCTGAAGGTTTTCTTGAATCGCGACCTGTGAATG
>CAYRAW010000465.1:0-1018 GCA_964422225.1 uncultured Roseburia sp. | reverse complement strand
CCCCAAACAGATTGAAGGATATTCAAATGCTAACTGGATTCTGCTCGATTATGCAGATATTGTTATCCATGTATTTGATCGTGAAAGCCGCGGATTCTATGACCTTGAAAGAATCTGGCGAGATGGAAACTTAATTACTGCAAATGAATTTGCATAAAATAAAATAATAGTAGCCACAGAAGTAATACTGTGGCTACTATTATTTATATTCTTATCACTAATGGTATAAACGAAAAACACCAAATACCTTACCCAAAATGTCTACATGATCTACAATAATCGGGTCCATCGTATCATTTTCAGGTTGTAATCTATAATGACCGTTCTCTTTATAATATGTCTTTACAGTAGCAGAATCATCTATTAATGCAACTACAGTATCACCATTCTCTGCAGTATTACAGCAGTTAACAAATATCTGGTCTCCATTAAAAATACCAGCATTAATCATACTGTCACCTTTTACCTTTAATATAAAGGACTCTCCATTAGGCACCATCTCAGCCGGAATAGGGAAATATCCTTCAATATTCTGTTCTGCAAGAATAGGAAGCCCTGCAGCAACAGTCCCTATAATAGGAACACTGGCCATTTCATGTCTGACCATCTGAAAACTATCATCCATAATCTCAATTGCACGAGGCTTTGTAGGGTCTCTTCTAATATATCCATTCTTCTCCAAAGTCTCTAAATGAGAATGTACGGAAGAAGTAGATTTTAAATTAACTGCCTCGCAAATTTCACGAACAGCAGGCGGATAACCTTTTTTTAATATCTCAGATTTTATGTATTCTAAGATTTCTTTCTGTTTCTCTGTAATTTTACCATATGCCATTACATACAACCTCCTTTTTTACTATCATATCATATACTATTCAAAAATGCAAACATATATTCCAAATATTTGTTCGTAATTTTATTTTGAAAGTATTGACATCCAAACAGACATTCTATATAATCATAGTAAACAGTTGTTCGGAAACTTTGTTCGGAATGTTCGTTCTGTTCATATTACTTT
>CAYRAW010000464.1:0-1033 GCA_964422225.1 uncultured Roseburia sp. | reverse complement strand
ACAGTTTGAACAGTTCAATAGACGAGACGGTTGACGCTTTACCTACAGGTCAGTCTGTGGATGTAAGCGGTATGGGAGATGTACTGGATGGCATCAGTGATTCACTTCTGGCAGGAAATGATGCACTTGCCAGCTCGCAGACAGTACTAACCAATGCGACTAATAAATTATCAGATATCATTTCACAGCTTGAAAGTGTGAGTGATGGAGAAGAATATCAGAAATTGATGGAAATCATGGAGAATGAACCGTCATTATATGGTGAATTTCTTTCACAGCCTGTCAGTGTTGTAACAGAGCCTGTATATGAGACGGAAAATTATGGTTCTGCTGTTACACCATTCTATACCACACTGGCATTGTGGGTGGGGGCTATTATTCTGGTATCTCTGATGAAGGTCAAGGTAGTTCCCAGAGGTTCATATAAAAATGCAAAAGATTATGAACTGTTTTTTGGCAGATATATTCTGTTTTTCCTGTTGGGGCAGCTACAGTCATTGATCTGTGTATATGGTGACCTTAATCTTTTGGGCGTACAGTGCCATGAACCGGGTAAATTATATCTGATCGCGGCAGTGACCAGTTTTACATTTACACTTATGATCTATACGTTGACAATATCCTTTGGAGATATTGGTAAAGCGTTTGCAGTTGTTATCATGGTTATACAGATTGCAGGTTCGAGTGGTACATATCCGATTGAATTGTTGCCGGATATCTTTCAGGCAATTTACCGTTACTTCCCATTCCCGTATGCGATCAATGCAATGCGTGAAACGATCAGTGGAATGTATGAGAATGACTATTCTGTATACATGGCAGAACTGCTGATCTTTGCAGCAGCTTCGTTAGTAGTAGGTCTGGTGATCCGTAAACCTTTTATGAAAGTCAATCATTTCATAGAGGAACGTATGGAAGATACCAAATTGATGTAAAGGAATGGCGGTGATAGAATATGCAGGAAACGAAAGAACAATCATTTGAGAAAATTATGGAATATGAGAATAAGATCCATGAGAAGAATCAGCAACGT
>CAYRAW010000463.1:0-1034 GCA_964422225.1 uncultured Roseburia sp. | reverse complement strand
CACCGCCGCCGTTGCCGTCAGGAGCTTCGCCACTAGGCTTGTCACCGCCGCCGTTGCCGTCAGGAGCTTCGCCACTAGGCTTGTCACCGCCGCCGTTACCATCAGGAGCTGCACCATCCGGTGTATTCATAACAGACAGGGTGATTGTAGAATCATCTATGCTTTCAATCCGTCCTGTGACGGTAGAGTTTTCTTCCTCAGAGGATGTCTCACTCTGAGTTGTACTTTCAACAGAAGCATCTGCCTGAGAGTCAGAGATCACTTCTTCGCTTGTTGTTGCATTTGTGTTGCTGCTGCATCCTGTCAGCAAAATGCATCCGACCAACAGCGCATATACAAATTTGTTCATTCTTTTCATAGTTCATGTCTCCTTACTTATGTTTTATTGAATACATTGTTGTTTGATTGATGAGTTCAGTATATCGGGAAAGTGTGACGGAAATTTGTGCTTTTTGTGTAAGTTCTGTGAAAAAAATGGAATTATACAAAGGCAGACCTGAAAGTACACAAGGCAGACTTGAAAAAGAAATCAGAGTATATGACTTATTGGACTCACTTCATATAGAATATGTAAGAACTGACCATGAGAAAACTGATACCATGGAGGCATGTAACGAGATTGATGCCATTTTACAGGTTATTATATGTAAGAATCTTTTTCTGTGCAATCGTCAAAAGACGAAATTTTATCTGCTTATGATGCCGGGAGATAAGCCATTCAAGACAAAGGAATTATCCGGTCAGATCAACAGTGCCAGACTGTCTTTCGCTTCACCAGAGGATATGGAAAGATTACTGGATATCGCGCCAGGCTCAGTCAGTGTGATGGGATTGATGAATGATAAAAATAATGAAGTACAGTTGTTGGTCGATGAAGATGTGTTGCAGGGAGAATATCTTGGATGCCATCCATGCATCAACACATCCAGTCTGAAGATGAGGACAAAGGATGTATTCGAACGATTCCTTCCGGCAGTACACCATGATATGATAACAGTTCATTTAACAGGTGAAGCATAAGAGATCGCAGGTTA
>CAYRAW010000462.1:0-1042 GCA_964422225.1 uncultured Roseburia sp. | reverse complement strand
GCTGAAGATGATTCTTCCAGTTGCTTTTCGGTGAATTGTATTTCTTGCCGTTTGTCAAGCTGACACTGTTCCATATCAGATGCCCGTGCATATGCTCCCTGTCAGTATGAACCGCATACACCGCCTCATAATCATCACCAAGCACATCCTTCGCAAAGTGCTCCAGAACATACATTGCCTGCTCTGCTGTTACTTTTTCTTCCGGTGAAAACGATATGATCACATGATAGCCCTGCCTTTTACCTGTTTTATGAAATATATTCTTTGTCTCCTCCATCTGCTCAAATGCTGTATCCGGCAGGCAGTTGATACCGCCCACCAGTACACATTCTTCTGTCTTATCCGGATTCTGGATATATTCCAAAGCATTCTTCAGGTGCGATGCCGGATTTCTGCCCTCCGACTCCTGTATATTTAAGATCTTTGTAATCGCCATACTTCCAGCACCTCCCCGAATGTTTTCTTTACATCATCCAGACTGTTCTGCAATTTATCAATATCGCTGTAATACAATCTACCCTGCGAATTTCCAAGCTTTACCGCCTGATTAATATTATTTGCAATACCTGCAATAACACGGATTGCTTTTGCCCTGTCCTCAGGATAACTTGTATCTATGTTACCGCCTGTCCGGATCAATTCTCTTATATAGGCACTTGCTGTCATTCCCGTCCGATTAAGTGCCGCTTTCAGAATATCCATATCTTTTTCTGACAGCTTCACCGATATCTTATAATCTTTCCTGTCAGACTTGTATCTTCTCTTTCCATCTGCCATACGTTTTTCCCCTTCCGTAGTTTTCTAATGCTGTATCAAACCAATCTCTTTTTATCTGTACCATTGCTTTTTCATCCTTTCTTAAAATAGTGTTCATAGGTTTTGCACCTCGCATTACATGCTCGGTGTATTTGACGTTCGCACTACTCATTTCCATGCAAGCATGAAATTCGTAGTGTTCACTGGTTTTGCAAGATGCGGAAAAGGTCGGACCTTTTCCCGAAAAAATATAAACGCATCAGCGTTTACATTATTTTTCGTCTTG
>CAYRAW010000461.1:0-1043 GCA_964422225.1 uncultured Roseburia sp. | reverse complement strand
GTTATTTACTGTTACATCCGTTTGCCAATAATCTGGTGGCATTGTATTTTATAGGAGCGGTTCTGGCTACAGTGTTTGAATATCTTGTAGCAAAGTTAATGCTTCGTCTGTTTGGAGAAGTATGGTGGGATTACCATGACAAACCATGTAATTATCAGGGAATTGTATGCCTGGAAAGCACCATTGCATGGGGATTTTATGCAGTGATAATTATAACTTTCCTGTTTGATAAGATGATGAAATTGATAGATTTTTATCCTATTACCTGGGGAACAAAAACTATTGTATTTGTATTTGTAATGGCTTTATTTGATTTTGGGTATCATTTTATCATGGCAACAGGACTAAAACATGATGTGGAGAAGATATATCATCGATTTCGTAGAAAGTAAGAAAGATGGTATAAAAAAATATTGGATAACATAGATTGTTCTTAAGATATGTAAGAGGGCAATTCTATGAAAAAAATCTTATGTGCATTGATGATATGTGTGCAAATATGGATGGCTCCTGCATCGATGCTTGCGGTATCGGCACAGATGGAGCTGTCATCTCCAAGTGCGATTCTGATGGAGGCATCAACAGGAACAGTATTATTTGAGAAAAATCCTGATGAAGTCAGGAGCCCTGCAAGTATTACTAAGATCATGACACTTTTACTGATATTTGAAAATCTCGAAAAGGGAAGAATTCATTTGGAAGATGAGGTGTCTACAAGTGCTTATGCCAAGTCAATGGGTGGCTCTCAGGTGTTCCTTGAGGAGGGTGAGATACAGACTGTTGATACATTGATCAAATGTATTACTGTTGCAAGCGGTAATGACGCTTCGGTTGCAATGGCAGAATATATTGCAGGCAGTGAAAGTGAATTTGTCAGCATGATGAACGACAAAGCAACTGCCCTTGGAATGAATAATACACATTTTATGGACTGTTGTGGATTGACTTCAGATAGTGGACACCATACAACAGCTCGTGATGTGGCGATTATGTCAAGAGAACTTATTAACAAATATCCGCAGATCTATCAGTATACAAAAATA
>CAYRAW010000460.1:0-1048 GCA_964422225.1 uncultured Roseburia sp. | reverse complement strand
TTGTGGAGGTAAACGCTCTCTATGATAAAGATTATGAGCCTGATTTTACAACGAAAGCTGCCATGCAGATTAGAGACTTACTCCTTAAAAATTCTGAAGTCAGGGAACGCCTGGAAAAGAGCGCTCAGAACAATGAACTTAAAGAATTTAAATTTACATATGATGATTGCGTTCAGGAAGTCTTAATAGAGGGATATGATCAGAATGTAGATTTTTATACTCTGCTTCTTAATAACGAAGATGTCAGAAATAAATTTTCCAGAGTATTCTTAAAAGAAGTATATTCCCTGCTTCGTGCAGCCAGGGGCAAGATCACCACTATGGATTTTCTGGTAAAGGTAGATGATAAAGATGGAGAATAGAAAAAATCCCTTTATGCCTTTTATCAAAGATTTTGAAGCTGAAGCGGAAAGATTCCTTATAAAATACGGCTATGAGGAAGCCTTAGTGATACCAAAGCCGATTAATATCCGGGACATTGTGACAAGATATATGTCACTTGAAATTATCGACTCTGAAAATCTTTCATCGGATATGTCTGTTCAGGGGATTATCGCTTTCTCCAAGGGAATTGTAGAGGTATATAACTGGGCCGAACATGCTTATGAAGGATATGCCGTAGAGAACCCGGCTATATTTATTGATGCAGATGTTATAAACGAAGGTTATATCAATAAACTCCTGGCCCATGAAGCTTTTCACTGGTATAAACACAGGCAATATTTTGTCTATCAGAACTCCCACAATTTGGGAAATGAATTTGCCTTCCGCTGTAATAAAAAATATTCCACAACAGATAGTGGGGCGGACTGGTCTGATGAACAAAAGATGGAATGGCAGGCTAGAAAGATAGCTCCAATGATTCTGATGCCAAGGAATGCCATTATAACCAAAGTATCAGAACTTTCCGGCTGGAAAAAAGGGGATAAGGCTTTAGACAGAAGCAACGAAAGTAAGCTGTTTGATGATATTGCCGCTTTCTATCATGTGACTCCTTATATGGTTGCAAGAAGACTCTATGATTTGGGCTTTTGTGTATCGGAAGAAG
>CAYRAW010000459.1:0-1055 GCA_964422225.1 uncultured Roseburia sp. | reverse complement strand
CAGTATCTGCCTGTGGAGTTTCCAATATTCTATGCAGTATTTCCATAATCTGCGAAGGACTGAAATCTTTCAGTGCAGATTCGAAGAACCATAGTTCATACTGTGGAAATACTTTTTGAGCAAAAAATTTTTCTTCCTCTTTGGTGACTTCCTGAAAAGCCGGGCAAAGCGCCTGTATACGGTCATGTGCAGAATATTCTGTCAGTTTGCCGGCTGTGATGGAAGCAATCAGTTCTGATACTTTCGTTGAAACATTCTTCCAAAGCGTATCATTTACACCACCTATCACACAATGATTCAGGCAATACAACAGATCCGACAGTTCTTGTGCTGTAACCAATCCATCTATAATCAGGGAAAGTAATGGCTGATTTCTGCATACAGACACTTCCCCACGAATATTCTGACCTATAATACCATGGGTTCGGATCAGAATATATATAAGCTGTTTATCACTCTGTGGCAGCTGCATACTGTCCGATTCCTGTAAAAAGATTTCTGCCGATGCAAGATTATGTATTTCAAGAGGAAATCCCTGCTCCATCCAATAATTTCTTTGTACTTCCAGTCCACCTTTTGCTACCTCAGACCATTGCAGAACATTCGATAATACAGCATACATGTGCTTTGAAAGTCTGTCTTTATATCCTTCTAATATTTTCAATGTCCTTAATACATACTGCACAGTTTCAAAACCTGTTATTTCGCTTATGGCTTCCACTCGCTCTACATTCGTTGCATTATTTTGTGTCAGGCATAAATAGTACAACCATTTCTCTCTCTTCAACAAGGATACATTCCATTTGCCTTCTGCCCAAATGACTTCATTTTGATATTCTAATTTCATATGATGATTGACCCTCTCTCTGTTTTATATCAATTTATCATCATTATAATGTAACCTATCCTTATTCTCAATCCGCAAAATTTTTAAAATAATTGTTGACACAAGTTATGACTCATGATATAGTATCTATTGTTCGATTGAAACACATAGAACAAATGCACCGCTAGCTCAGTTGGTAGAGCACCTGACTCTTAATCAGGGTGTCCAG
>CAYRAW010000458.1:0-1062 GCA_964422225.1 uncultured Roseburia sp. | reverse complement strand
TTTATGTGTGCTGTAGATATGCGTGCAACCATGTTGTGCAATGCACCAGCCTTCTTTCTGTAAGGCATGCAGATACTCCCAGAAGTCTGCTCTTGGTTCCTCAATATGCAGCATAGTATCCTGATTATCAGGAACTACCCCTATAAGCGGTTTGACCTGATACAGATCACAAAGTTCCTTAAATCTAAGGAACTTTGCCCAATCCATATCAGGCGTAATATCGTCCATTCTGATCGTTATTTTCATAGATTAGCCTTATACCAGTCGATTGCCAGTGCAATGCCCTTGGAGAAATCATAATCCGGATCGTATCCCAGAAGCTCTTTCGCCTTAGTAATATCAGCGTTGGAATGCTTGATATCGCCGGCTCTGTCCGGTCCAAAATGAGGTTCTACATTCTTACCCAATGCCTTGCAAAGGTCATAATAAATATCAATTAAATACTCTCTTCCACCATAAGCAATGTTAAATGCCTGTCCTGCTGCTTCTGAAGGAGCCAGACATGCTTTCATATTTGCTTCGATAACGTTATCAATGTAAGTAAAGTCTCTGGACTGCTTGCCATCACCATTGATCGTAGGCACTTCACCATCCAGAAGCTGCTTGATGAACTTCGGAATAACTGCTGCATATGCACCGTTAGGGTCCTGTCTGCGTCCGAATACATTGAAATAACGAAGTCCGTAAGTATCCAGTCCGTACAGTCTCTTATAGAGCTTACCATACTCTTCATCTACGCGCTTTGTTAATGCATAAGGAGATAACAGATTGCCTTCCTGTCCCTCTTTCTTAGGCAGTACAGGATGATCTCCGTATACAGAAGAACTGGATGCATAAACAAACTTCTTTACGCCATTCTGTCTGGCGGCTTCCATCATGTTCAGAGTACCCATAATGTTGTTACGCTCATAGAATAACGGCATCTCAATACTTCTGGGAACAGAGCCCCATGCAGCCTGATTCATGACATAATCAACACCCTCGCATGCCTTCATACAGGTATCCAGATCCTTGATATCTCCCTTGATAAAGGTGTAGTTAGGTCTGTCCTGAAGCAGCTTT
>CAYRAW010000457.1:0-1068 GCA_964422225.1 uncultured Roseburia sp. | reverse complement strand
AACATACAGTTACACCTTTTTGCAAAGAGGTAAGAAAATTAGAAGAAGAGTTTAAAAACTGTCGGAAACTGCTTACAGCGGTCGGTGATGAGAATCGACAGCATCTGCTTTGCATCATGCTAAATTGTCCGGTAGAAGGTGCACGCGTGACAGAAATTACTGAGATGACCCATCTTTCTAGACCCGCGGTATCGCATCATATGCAGATATTGAAAGATGCCGGTATCGTGAAGTCACGCAAGGAAGGGACATACGTGTATTATTATCTTGATCCGGATGATAATCAGATTGCTCTGCTTTCGTCACTGGTGGAACGCATGACAAAGATTATGACGCAGCTCCCCGATAGAAGCGAACAGTAGATAGGAGATGAATGCATGATTCTATATTTCTCAGCTACGGGTAACAGCAAGTATGTGGCTGCCCGTATTGCAGAGGTTATTCATGATGAAATAAGAGCAATTACGGACTGTATTGCAGATAACAGTTTTATATTTAAAGATGATCGGATTGGGATTGTAACCCCAACGTATTTCTGGGGTCTGCCGAGTATCGTAAATGATTTTTTGAAGAACGTGGAGTTTCATACAGATTATTTGTATTTGGTAGCAACGTACGGCACTACACCGGGAGCAATCGGAGTTTTGGCAAAAGAAGCTATCAGTAACCGCAAGATAGATGCACTTTATTCTGTTCGTATGGTAGATACCTATACACCGATCTTTGATCTTTCAACTCCGGAGAAACAGAACGCTTTTACGGCAAATACAGAGACAGAAATACAAAGCATCATTGAATCAATCAACGAAAAACACTGCAATAAGCGAATGACACATTCCACACCAGCTTTTGTTGTAAAGGCAATCGCACAGCCAATTTACCATCGGAAAGCAAGACTTACAAGCAGGCTCTCTGTGGATGAAAATTGTATTGGCTGCGAATTGTGCGCGAAAAAATGCCCTGTACAGGCAATTCAAATGCAGGATGGAAAACCTGTCTGGGTGAAGGAAAAATGCGTGATGTGTCTGGGCTGCTTGCATCGATGCCCGAGGTTTGCTATACAATGCG
>CAYRAW010000456.1:0-1109 GCA_964422225.1 uncultured Roseburia sp. | reverse complement strand
CAATAGCTCGTCGCACATGACTCATTACTTGTTGCAATTTCATCTTATATTTATACCTTCCTTTACTAAATTCGTAAAATTTATTTTATTTTTGTTATGTTTAATTTTATACAAATAAAAATGTGCTATAATTAATCCATATCCATTTAAACACGCAGAGAGATGGGAGAGTATCAAAAATGAATAATAATAAAAACAAAAATTATATATATTGGGGAATTACCGCATTCCTTGTAATATTAGCAAGTATGATCGCATATTACATTATCTTTAATTTAGACAATTTCAAGGGTGCCATTGATAAAGTATGGGTAATTCTAATGCCGGTTACAGATGGTCTGATTCTTGCCTATCTATTAACCCCTCTCTTAAATGTAATAGAGCGAAAAATCGTCAAACCTTTCTTCATTTTCATCAAATGTGATAAAAAGAAAAAGCAAATACGCTTAACCTCAATTTTGCTAACAATAATCCTCGTACTTTCCGTATTCTATGGTTTTTTTGCAATGGTCATTCCTCAAATTGTTAATAGTATTAGAACGATCATCTTCCAATTTCCTAGTTATGTAGATACATTGACATATTGGATTTCTAAGCTTTTGGAAGATAACCCTGATATCGAAACTTTTGTTACAGATATGGTATCTAAATATTCTACAGAATTCGAAAATCTCATTAATACTAAAGTATTACCACAACTTAACAATATTATCATGATTGTATCACTTGGAGTTTATTCCTTCCTGAAAGAGTTTTGGAATTTGATTATAGGTTTTATAATATCCATTTATGTACTTGGCAGTAAGGAACTTTTTGCAGCACAATTCAAGAAACTCACTTATGCATTTATCCCATTAGAGGCAGCTAACCGTTTTATCAGTAATGTACGCTTCTCAAACAAAACATTTGGTGGCTTCTTTGTTGGTAAAATTTTAGATTCCATTATCATTGGTATTCTTTGCTTTGTATGCACAAGCATTATCGGTACACCATTTAATGTATTAATTAGCGTAATTGTTGGAGTAACTAATATTATTCCTTTCTTTGGACCTTTCCTGGGTGCCATTCCGTCCTTATTGCTCATTTTATTCATAGATCCGATGCAGGCT
>CAYRAW010000455.1:0-1124 GCA_964422225.1 uncultured Roseburia sp. | reverse complement strand
AAGCTTGTCTTTACCTCTTCCTCAAGGAAACCTGTCATCTTTTCTTCGATAAAGGACAAAGTATCCTCGCTCTCCTGCATGCCCTTGAATAACGCAAGATACTTCTCTACGCTGTCTTTGGCATAACCGTCTTCGATCAGTTCCTTCTCTACGCCTTCAAGACCTATCTTGTCCATTTTGTCAAGAATAATAAATATATTGTCATAATCTTCTTCGGCAAAACCGCTGTATGCAGCCATTGCCTTTAAGATTCTTCTGTCATTGATACGGATCTCGAAATTCTTGAAACCGATCCTGCCAAGTGTGGTTGTTGTTGCAAGGATCAATTCGATCTCTGCCAGGTTGGAAGCTTCTCCCAGAATATCAATATCACACTGCATGAACTGACGATATCTGCCTCTTTGAGGTCTGTCGGCTCTCCATACATTACCCATCTGTAATGCCTTAAAAGGAGATGGCAGTTCATTGGCATGATTGGAATAATAACGTACCAAAGGTACTGTCAAGTCATAACGCATACCAAAATCCACCAGATCAGCTTCTTCCTTAGCTGTCTCAAGATTGAGCTTCTCGCCTCTCTTCAATACCTTGAAGATCAGCTTCTCATTCTCTCCGCCCTGCTTGCTGCTTAAGTTTGCAATGTTCTCCATGCAGGGTGTCTCTATCGGTGTAAAACCAAATTTGCCGTAAGTTTCCTTGATCACGCCAATCACATAATCACGGATTGCCATTTCTTCCGGCATAATATCTTTCATTCCCGTAACAGGCTTCTTATTCAGTGCCATATTCTACCTCACTTTTGTTTTCATTAATCTGTTAGAATTTTACACTGTTTATCAGGGTTTTTCAAGTTATTTTGTAAAAGTAGGAGGCGTGGCACCTGATTTTGTGCAACGCCTCTCGCTTTTACTTTATTTTTTCAAATACAGGGATAAATTCAAGCGGTGCATCTGCCGCGATCACACAGCCTCCCTCATAACTTTTGCTATCATTGATGTTCTTCCAGATGCCCTGCGGCAGATATACTTGTCTGCTTCTCTGTCCCAGCTCCAGAACCGGTGCAACCAGACTCTTTCATGATGCTCTCAATATATGATTTCAGTCCCCATCTGACTTCCTGCCCA
>CAYRAW010000454.1:0-1129 GCA_964422225.1 uncultured Roseburia sp. | reverse complement strand
GATATTTTTGACCATGCTTTGATAGTCAATATCACTGGCAGTATTGCTGTCTTTCATATGGGTATTTCTCAGGTCAGAGACGATTGGCTTTAAATCTTCCAACAGAATATTGAGGTAATACTGTTCTGTCTCAATGTGAGAAGTATCAAATATTTTTGTAAAAGCATCGGTGGAGTCGGCACCGAGTTCGTTCAGTTTATATCTCATCACATCAAGAAAAGCATTTGCTATCTGAATGCCTTTATCATTAAATCCATCAATATAGATTTCCAGGTCAGTCATGAATTTATGGAAGTTTTTATGAGACAGTAATTCTGATAATAACCGTGGATTATATTTTTCATCAGTCAGTATTTGAATTGTATCATCATTAAGATGCAGATTGGATACTGACTTATTTGTATGTTCACGTAGTTCGGTTCGGCAAAGAAGATAATCGGTGCTTACGTGATAAAAGTCTGCAAGCGTCAGAAGATTACCAAGTGACATATCTACATTTTCCTCTTTCTCATAGTTGCCGAGAGTGGAACTCGGGATGCCAGTAGCATCAGATAATTCATGTCTTGTCCAGAATATTGGAAAAAATCATAAAGAGGATATTTTTCCAGCATCTTGGATATACCGGATTCGTATAAAAATTTTGAGAAAATAATTTCATACAATGAATCTGAAGGGAGTACAAAAATTATGGAATGTTGTAAATGTATCAGTATGAAAAAAGCCGAAAGGCGCAGCTCCATGAAAAGTCATTTTCATGGTTTTGGGGGATTGGGCATTTCCCCAACAAGCTAAAAAGGCATTTTATATGATTTTGTTGGATCGGCGTTGCTTATCAGAGTGTAATGGTGATGCATGGATAGATGAATATGGAGCTATATTTATCATTTTTACAATAAAAGAAATGATGAGGCTACTGCATCTGGGAAATAAGAAGATTAACAAGATGCTGAAGGAACTGGAGGCACATAATCTGATTTATCGAAGCCATCAGGGATTAGGAAAGCCGAATAAGATATATGTGTATGATTTGTTGAAAGCAGATAACTCGAAT
Organism: uncultured Roseburia sp.; assembly: GCA_964422225.1. GTDB lineage: Bacteria > Bacillota > Clostridia > Lachnospirales > Lachnospiraceae > COE1. Next base: position 78 of record CAYRAW010000454.1, on the reverse strand, counting down.
TGGCTGCCAAAGCAATTTAAGCACAGAAAGGGGCGGACAAATGAGAAAGAAATATTATGATGATGCAAAAGAGAATGC
>CAYRAW010000453.1:0-1140 GCA_964422225.1 uncultured Roseburia sp. | reverse complement strand
AGAGAACAAAGTATCTTAAGTAAAGTGCCCGAGTATGCAACGCTATGCATATGAAGGTTAAGCGAAGAAGAGCGCAGGGCGGATGCCTTGGCACTGAGAGCCGATGAAAGACGTGATAAGCTGCGAAAAGCCATGGGGAGGTGCAAATGACCATTGATCCATGGATATCTGAATGGGGAAACCTGCATGAGCATACCTCATGCGGCCTGTACTGAATCCATAGGTGCAGGCCGGGAACCCGGTGAACTGAAACATCTAAGTAGCCGGAGGAAGAGAAAGAAAATATTCGATTTCCAGAGTAGCGGCGAGCGAAATGGAAAGAGCCCAAACCGATGTGCGTGCATGTCGGGGTTCGGACTGCATAAATGATCCAAGATCCCAGCAGAACGGTACTGGAAAGACCGGCGGTAAAGGGTGAAAGCCCCGTAAGCGAAAGGAAAAGGGACATGGCAGTATCCAGAGTACTACGAGACACGAGAAACCTTGTAGGAAAGAGCGGGGACCACCCCGTAAGGCTAAATACTACTCAGTGACCGATAGAGCATAGTACTGTGAAGGAAAGGTGAAAAGGACCCCGGGAGGGGAGTGAAAGAGAACCTGAAACCCTGTGTTTACAAGCTGTGGAAGTACTTTATATGTACAACCGCGTACTTTTTGTAGAACGGTCCGGCGAGCTGCGGATGCTGGCGAGGTTAAGCACTGAAGGTGCGGAGCCGAAGGGAAACCATGTCTGAACAGGGCGTCATCAGTCAGCATACGCAGACCCGAAACCGGGTGATCTATCCATGTCCAGGATGAAGTTGCCGTAAAAGGCAGTGGAGGTCCGAACGCACATCCGTTGAAAAGGGTGGCGATGAGGTGTGGATAGGGGAGAAATTCCAATCGAACCCGGAGATAGCTGGTTCTCCTCGAAATAGCTTTAGGGCTAGCCTCGTACAAGTCTCATGGAGGTAGAGCACTGAATATCCGAGGGGGCGTCAAAGCCTACCAAAGATTATCAAACTGCGAATGCCATGGAGATGGTGTGCGGGAGTCAGACTGCACGAGATAAGTTGGGCAGTCAAAAGGGAAACAGCCCAGACCTGCAGCTAAGGTCCCAAAGTGCGTGTTAAGTGGAAAAGGATGTGGGATTTCGAAGAC
>CAYRAW010000452.1:0-1150 GCA_964422225.1 uncultured Roseburia sp. | reverse complement strand
ATCACTTTGATGTTCTGTATGAGAATAAACAATACCAATTAGTTTACTTTTTCCAGAATAGAAGGGATCAATGTCATTTGTATATGTTAGATAAGAACCACTATAACCATCGGAAACATCAGAGAATGAATCAGCATACTCATCATATACAGTCTCATCCGGAGTAACCAGAGCACTTATATAATCACCCAATTTAGAAGCATCGGAGATCAAAGAGCTGCCAACGATTCCAAGCAGTAACATGTATTTATTCCAGTCGATATGCGGATCATTATCGTTATCATTATCACCGGACACTGAGCCAAAGAAGTCCTGAATAGAGCCAGTCACACCACCGGTATCTAATTCAAATTTATCTATAAGATTCTGAATATTATTGCTGATAGCAGTAGTCGCAGAAGTACCGGATACTTTATAAGATGCAGCATCGAGAGCTTTAGCCATAGTAACCATAGAAGCAGTATAGGTAGAGCCACCACCAACAGCAGTACTTTGACGCAAAAAAGAATCAAACTCCCTTGACCAGTTAAGCCACTTAGTCACAGATTCAGAATCGGAGAAATCAACATCACCATAATCAGAAAAATTATATGTAGATCCTGCTTTAGCAGCATTTACTACATTTTCAAAATAGGAAGCACGCTCCCAGAAATCAGATTGATTACCCAGTCCAGAAGAAACACCAAAGAGAGCCATAAGAGATTGAATAATCGGAATAGAGACAACCTCTGTAGCCTGAACAGTCATGCTATAGCTATTGAATACAGATAAAAATAGGGTTACGCATAATAAAATTGTTGCAATTATCCGTTTAAAACTTTTCATACTCTTGCTCCCTTTTAAGTCCCCAGAGCACAAGCTGAAAGCTCTGGGGGAAAAATGAAAAACTAACTTTAGGATCAACAGCTTATGCTGCAATCATCTTTTACGATTCCTGATCCGGTCAACAACAACAGTAATAGAGACACAGAACGAGAACACAAGCATAAATAATAAAATTACAGATGCCATACATTCACCTCACTACTTTGAAGCCGGAGCAAACAAAGGCTTTTTGAATACAAAGTTGCTTGCCTGCAATTTGGTTGTACCATCAGCCGAAACATTGAATTTCAGATCTGCTTCATAGATGGCAGGAACTTCGGTAAAT
>CAYRAW010000451.1:0-1164 GCA_964422225.1 uncultured Roseburia sp. | reverse complement strand
GATGGTATGATCATCCATGGTGGTAAACAATTACATGGTGCTTCCATCAATACGAAGAAAGACCATCGTATTGCTATGAGTTTCGCTATCGGTGCATTGGCAGCAGATGGTGTTACTGATATTCGGGATGCGGATTGTGTTACTATCTCCTATCCGAATTTCTATGAAGATATTGAGATGTTAGCTAAATAATTTAATATGATGCCCGGGTCAAAAGGTCTTCCACAATCCTCAGGCATCATATAGTTTGGGACTCTTGTTCCAACATCCTAATCATTATTTAAAACAAAAATCTGTGCAGCTGTTAATTATTAACGCTACACAGTTTTTTTCATTTTTCAATATAGAAAACAGGGTATGAACTATGCCATACCCTGTATATTCTATCATTACAAATTCGATTATGCCTGAGGACCTGCTGCAACTAAAGCCTTACCTGCATCATTGCCTTCATACTTAGCAAAGTTCTTAACGAATCTGGATGCAAGATCCTTTGCCTTAACTTCCCATTCAGAAGCATCTGCATAAGTATCACGAGGATCAAGAATACCTGCGTCTACGCCAGGAAGTTCTGTAGGAACTTCAAAGTTGAACATAGGGATCTTCTTTGTAGGTGCGCTTAAGATAGCTCCGCTAAGGATAGCATCGATGATACCACGAGTATCCTTAATAGAGATACGCTTGCCTGTTCCGTTCCATCCTGTATTTACCAAGTAAGCCTTAGCTCCGCTCTTCTCCATCTTCTTAACAAGCTCTTCTGCATATTTTGTAGGATGCAGTTCAAGGAATGCCTGTCCGAAGCAAGCTGAGAATGTAGGTGTAGGCTCTGTAATACCACGCTCTGTACCAGCTAACTTAGCTGTGAAACCAGACAGGAAGTAGTACTGTGTCTGCTCAGGAGTTAAGATAGATACCGGAGGAAGCACGCCGAATGCATCTGCTGACAGGAAGATAACGTTCTTAGCTGCCGGTGCAGAAGAAATAGGGCGAACAATGTTCTGAATGTGGTTGATAGGATAAGATACACGAGTATTCTCTGTTACACTCTTATCGTTGAAATCAATCTTGCCTGCTGCATCCAGAGTAACGTTCTCAAGAAGAGCATTACGCTTGATCGCATTGTAGATATCAGGCTCAGAATCCTTGTCAAGGTTGATAACCTTA
>CAYRAW010000450.1:0-1172 GCA_964422225.1 uncultured Roseburia sp. | reverse complement strand
ATGCAGCTTAATATTCTGAATCGGCATGGCATCCGCAGTTATAGTGTCTCCGGGAGAGATTACATATTTTTAAATGGCGATGAAACAGATTTTCGTAGTGCTAATCTGAAAATCATCAATCGTTATCAGGGTGTTCTACGTATAGAATCCCGGGGTAAAGTCAGATATAAGGCCAGAATCAATCTGCCGGGCTACTACGTGATCGGTACCTATTCAACAGAAGACGAAGCCGCCATTGCCTATAATAAAGCAATTGATGTTTTACGTAAAAACGGCGTAACAAGAAATTACACCCCAAATTACCTTGAGGGACTCTCGCCCGCCGTTTATGCCGATATCTATGCACGATTAAAAATTTCAGATAAAATATATCATTATTTTCCGGAATAATTTACCAGACTGATATTCAGACCTGCTGTTCCTGAGATACCACTAACTGTTCCGCTCTTATTATATTGCCACATTGTATATTCATAGGGATAATCCGGTGTATCTGCCTCCTGTGAGAGCCATACATCATAATCCTGTAGTTTCTCCAGATCAAGTTTGGTTACCAGCCATTCCTTATCCCCATAAAGCATCGGTGTATAACCCTCTGCTTTTATTGTCTTCAGGAATATTCTTGCAAGTTCTGTTCTTGTGGAAACATCCAAAGCATCCGTTCTTGCCACATCTCCCTCTACACTTTCCATATCAAATACTACCGGGTATTTAATCGGATAGTCTTTGATCAGTTCCAGCAAAGTATCTGCTTCCTCATAGATTTCATCCTTATCAACTGCCTGGGAATAAAAATATACGCCAATTCCCAATCCGGCATTTTTAGCTCCATTCATATAATCCTTATAAGAACTGTCCAATACAATATTTCCACTGCTGTAGCCTCTGCCACCGACCTTGATCATAACAAAATCAACGCCTGCTCCCTTAAGCTTTTCAAAATCAACGATTCCCTGTTTACCGGAAATATCCACACCAAACCAGGATGCCTGTTTACCATTTACATAATACTTCATCTCTGGATTCTGATATACAAATTTGGCTGTATCATAACTGTTTGCAGCCAGTTTATCATTGATTTCTACCCATTCCGTACTTCCATCCTGATAGGTCACCAGAGTATGTTTTCCATCATCCATGGCATCACCATCCTGCATGGATTCCTTCTTAGT
>CAYRAW010000449.1:0-1240 GCA_964422225.1 uncultured Roseburia sp. | reverse complement strand
TAAGCAGCAGGAATGTGTTAATAATATTTTGAATTCCAGTAAGAGAATGTCCAACCTGATCCAGAATATGCTGAAATTGAACAAGCTGGAGAAACAGACTCGGACTTGCACTGGTAAAGAGAATTTTAGAGCTGTCAGATGCGACAATTACAGTAGAGAGTACGCCTGGAAAAGGTTCTGTATTTACCGTGACACTGGAAAAAGAGAATGAATAAAGAAGAGGTAATAGAAGTGGAAAATGACAACCTGAGAGCGCAAAGAGAGTTCACTTCGTATGAATACAAAGAACTGAATGTAAAAGAAGATAAGGCATTCTTTATTATAGGATTAAAGTTTTGGTAAATAAGGTGTTACATCATAAGTTTTTATAAAGTTTACGAATTTAGTCAGTTGATCCGGCACAAAAATGCCCTTTTTCCATATGATTCCAAATTTGCTGGTAATCTCCGGGGTAACGGGAATTTCCACGAAATCTCTGGGGTTGGCAGCAATAGAGGAATATAGAAAAGCACCACACTTACTTCCACGGACGAAGTTAAGAACTGTGGTCAACTGACTGCAATACATATGAACATTGGGGGTAATTCCCGCAGAGCGAAGGCGGGTGATTACCGTCTGCGTCTGAACGGAGTCTGTATTAAATAAGATAATAGGCTCATCTTTTAACATTTCCATTGTAATTTCTTTTTCACCGGCATAGCGGTGAGTCCTGGAGACACAGTATACATATCGGTCTTCCATCATCACATAACTATTGTATTTATCCAGATTGTAAAAATCCATATTTGCCATTGCCACATCCAACTGTTCATTGTCTACAAGAGTACGGGCTCGGATAGAACCGTATTCCAGAAGCTGGATAGGGATATTGTACTGCGCCTGAAACTGATCTGTAACTCTTGGGAAAAATACGGTACTGATCATAGGAGGAATACCAATACGCAATGGATGACGGATTTCTTCACTGTTTGAAAAATCAGTGTACAGCTCCTGCGTCTGCTTCAGAATATATTCTGCTTTCTGGTAGAAGGCTTCTCCGTCTTTGGTGAGGGAAATCCTGTTTTTTCCATGATTAAAAAGCTTTAGGTGAAATTCTTTCTCCAGGTCACGGATGGACGTGGATATGGTGGGCTGTGAAACGAAGAGCGCATCAGCAGCTCTTGTAATACTATGGTAGCGGCATACCGTACAGAAGTATTCCAATTGTGTCAGTGTCATAGAAAGAAGCCTCCAGTCTTTA
>CAYRAW010000448.1:0-1257 GCA_964422225.1 uncultured Roseburia sp. | reverse complement strand
TGGCAGATGAGGGAAGCTGCATGGTAAAGATGCTGAATGTATATCAGAAAGAAAAGGGAGCTGATGCTTTCACAGATCAGATCATGGAGCTTGCAGGTGAGGTTGGCAGACATTTCCCCAATTATCTGAAATCACTGGCAGAATATTATGAGCCATTGACAGGAATTGAGTACAATGTCCTGTGTCTGATGGCTCAGGGAATGAGTAATGATGAGATCGCTGACAGATTGGGGAAAAAGACAGGGACAATTAAGTTCCACAGTAATAGTATATTCCGGAAACTTCAGGTACAGAACAGACAACAGGCGGTCAACCGTGGAAGAGAGATTGACTTGCTGGCATAATTTAAAGGAGGAAAGATATGAAAAATAGAATTGTAATTGCTATGATGTTTTTGACACTTGCAGCAACAAGCCTGATCGGATGTGGTTCATCTGACCAACAGGAGTCAACTGTGGTTGAAGAGACTACAGAGGCCGTCGGAGGTACTACTGTAGCAGAGGAAGCGGAAAATACTCAGCTCGCAAACCCATGGACTGATTCAGATCGGCAGGGTGTACTTGAAGCAACCGGTTTTGACATGGCAGCACCTGAGGGGGCAAGCGATGTATCCTACTCTTATATGGCAGAGGATGGTCTGGCGCAGATGACCTATATTTTAGATGGCAATGACTGGACATATAGAATTCTCTCAGCTGCTGAGCTGACAGATATCTCTGGTCTTTCTGTAGAATGGAGTTATCAGGGAGATGCCACTGTTGCGGGTCTTGAGGGAAAGGATTATGCATACGGCGATATCAACACAGACAATTCTGATCACTACCAGATGATTCAGTGGTATGATGCAGCAGCCGGTGTTACTTATTCACTTTCTGTTTATTCTCTTCACGATTTAGGCGGCATGGATATCCAAGTATTTGCTGAAAGTATCTACCAACCACTTCAGGGAGAAGCTTCCGATGATGCTGAGGCTGATGCAGAAAATGAGATAAACGAATACTTTTTAGGAGACTTTACCAGCAATTACGATAGCAGTACCATGTCGATTGAAGCTAATTCTGACGACACCTACACGGTACAGCTCAGTCTTTTCAGAACTATGGATATAGAAGATACTGCTGCTACTTTTAAAGATCACATAATTTACTTTAAATCAACTGATTTTGATGTAGAAGGCACAATTTACAGAGACAGTGACAATACCCTTACTGTAATGATTACTACAACCGGTGCGGGTTACTATGAATTTGTAAGAAC
>CAYRAW010000447.1:0-1305 GCA_964422225.1 uncultured Roseburia sp. | reverse complement strand
TGGTACAGCAGAAGATGCAGCCAAGGAAGGAGCTGAACTTCTCGAGCCGACAGTTGATACTGTAACATATTCTGATGGAACAACAGAAGAAGTATACGGCTTCGATGTTCCTGTAGAAGCTCTTGACAAGGAATTTGACCTTGCGATCATCGGAACAAAGCAGAAGTGGTACGATCACAAAGTAAGCGTATCTGATCCTCAGGCAGAAAAATAAATACAGGTATCGGCAAGAGTACCATTGACTGTTGCATGTCCATGTAGTATACTTGCTATATTCCATCGGAGGGCAATTTGTTCAATAGAAACAATAGCTGGATAAGATGGCAGGCTGAGATGCCTGCTTCTTATCCGGTTTTTTTATTTGTATATAGGGACTTGTTAAAGCTGCACAATTCGTCCCATTCTTTATCACCGTTTCGCAATTTCCTATCTTATATGGATTAATATGGAGGTTTTATCAGATGAAAAAGACAACAACATTCACAGAAGGCAAGATATTACAGCCACTCATTCTGTTTGCCCTGCCTGTCCTGTTTGCTTTGTTCCTACAGGCAATGTATGGCGCAGTGGATCTGCTCATAGTCGGTAAATTTGCTTCATCCGCAGATGTATCCGCCGTGTCCACCGGTTCTCAGATCATGATGACATTGACCAATTTAGTCAGCAGTTTTTCCATGGGAACCACTATCCTTCTGGGACAGCAGATTGGAAGTGGCAGGAAAGAAGAAGGTGGACGTACCATAGGAACTGCTATCGTGATGTTTGCAGTTATCGCTCTTGTTATGACCTTTCTTCTCGTTATATTCGCCCCTCAGATCAGCAGCATCATGAATGCACCCGAAGAAGCCTTCGACAAAACAGTTTCCTATGTCAGGATCTGTGGCGGCGGCATGCTCGTTATCGTTGCCTATAATCTGATCGGCTGTATATTCAGAGGATTAGGTGATTCCAGAACGCCACTTATGACAGTAGCAATTGCCTGTGTCTGTAATATTGCAGGAGATCTGCTCTTATGTGCAGTTATGGGAATGGGAACGTCCGGTGCTGCTCTGGCAACCGTATTCGCCCAGATCATCAGCGTTATTGTTTCTTTCCTGATCATTCGAAAGAGAGAACTGCCTTTTACAATGAACAGAGATAATATCCGGGTACATATGCCTTCCCTGTATAAAATGGCCGGACTTGGTGCACCTATTGCCTTGCAGGATCTGCTGGTCAGCATTTCCTTCCTGATCATTCTGGCTATTGTGAATTCCATGGGCATTATTGCTTCCGCCGGTGTAGGGGTGGCTGAGAAGGTATGCG
>CAYRAW010000446.1:0-1340 GCA_964422225.1 uncultured Roseburia sp. | reverse complement strand
AAGCAGAAGAAAGCTGCAATTGTTGTATTTACATTACTTTTTTCAGATAAGAAGAGGATGCGTATAACTCAACTCCATTGAGTAATACTTTGGACCAGCCATTATTTCCAACTCCTGTACGGTATATCATGTCTCCGCTATGGATCGTTACTACGATCGTATCATTGCTTGCTGTACTTGGCTCAGTTCTCAGATTCAGGTTCGCACTGCTTGGTGTTACTACCTCATAAACCTCTGTATACTGCACATTGGCTGCTGCGCTGGCGTCTACCGTAACTGCTCCTGATGCATCCTTGGCGGCTGCTACTTCTGTGTAGGCAAAATATGCAAGGTTCATATCGACAGAACCACTGACACCTGCAATTGCTGCTTTAGCAGTATACTGCCACATGGAATGGATTCCTGTGTAAGTACATGCCGGTGTCTGTGGGAAAGGAAGTTCCGGATACCAGGATACCCATACTTTATATTTGCTTGCCAGCACATCCATGTTCCAGTCCCTGCTTCCCTCCATCTCATTCTTGGAAGCATAGAACATTGGAGTATACCCTCTCTGTGCGATCACATCCAGGAAACTTACAGCCAATGCGGTTCTTACATCCTTGCCTAACGAATACTGTCTGCTGGTGCTGTTGCGGAAACCTTCACAGTCATACGCTACAGGATAAGTGATCTGATACTTATCCAGAATATTCGCAGTAAATTCTGCTTCCTCAACTGCTTCTGCCGCATTCACTGCTGATGAGAAGAAATAAGCACCTACTTTAATTCCGGCTTTTGTTGCTTCCTGTAAATTGTATCTTGCATATGGATCCTCGTTTAATACACCTGTATTCTGTGTACGGTATCCTACACGTATCATGGCAAACTGTACTCCTGATGCTGCCACCTGCGTCCAGTCGATCTGCCCCTGATAACGGGATACATCAATCCCAAGACTTGGCTGAACGACTTCTGCTGCCTCTACCGTACCAGTCTGGCATAATGCAGTCAGTGTGATCATCAGTGCCATACACAATGCCTGTACTTTCGTGAACCATTTGTGTTTCTTATTCATTCGTCTACCTCTCATTTCTCTTTTTATGCATTTCATATACGTCAATGTTTTATTATACGCCCTAATCCGCATTTGGTAAAGGGTCAATGCCTTTTTCTGCTTTCAAAATAGATGAATCTGTCTATTGAATCCAGTATATCGCTAAATTCCTCCCTTGGTGCCATTTCAACATATCGTGTAAGCAATTCATTTTCCCGTTCTTTATATCTTCCGTAATAAATATCATACAGATTGTGTCCCCGCATATAGATTTTGATTTCTTCCATATGTTCCTTCACATCTT
>CAYRAW010000445.1:0-1363 GCA_964422225.1 uncultured Roseburia sp. | reverse complement strand
GGGATTGAGAATATACGCTGAATCAGAAAAGCCTTAAGCATTGGATAAAGCTGGTGCTTTCGAGGTCTTCCGGTTGAAGCGTGAAAATGAATAACAAAAGAAACAGGAACAATTTCATCAAGGTTAATGGCTTCATCAAGAAGTGAAAGGAACTGGTATTTGTCATTATCGAATTTATTTTGGCAATCTTCAAAAACTTCTGCCAAAGTGAGCTGCTTATGTGTTATCATGTGGGTATATCTCCTTTAGGTGGATTGGTTGATAGTTTCTCGATAACTCTATTGTACCATAAAACCTTGAGGAGATATTTTATTTTAACAAGAAAAAATGCCGTATTTATGCGGCTTTTGGCGTTTCGCAAACGCCTATTACATACAAAAAGACCAAAGGGAGAAGATGGTTATAAAACATTCTCTGTACGAATCAAAGAAGAGACTGTAAGCAAGATTGAAGATGTGGCAAAGAGAACAGGGCACACAAGGAATGAACTTATAGGAATTTTTCTTGAATATGCAGTAGACCATTGCGAGATAGAGGATTAAAAATTGGATGAGTAGTGCTGATAATTGGTATTTTTTGTTTTGATATGATTTTAAGCAAGAAAAACAATGCGCCACATGCCTTTAAAACACTTCTGAATGGCTCTAAAGGGCAAAAAACACTCATACACACATTGAATGCTAAAAACGATTATAGAGCATTTTAGAGCGTTATAAGAGGTATTGCTAAAAATAGGTTAATTGTATTTGTCTAACTATCACAATTAATTATGGTAGATTCACTACCTAAATTAATTGTGATATTTTTATATGTAAAGAAAATACTTGCATAATTCATTACATTTGAGTACAATATAAGTGCGAAAGGAGTGTGTACTATGGCACAGACAGTAAATGTAAATTTTAGATTGGATGAAGAAGTGAAAAAAAGTATGGAACAAGTATGCGCAGATTTAGGACTTTCTATGAGTTCTGCATTTACAATTTTTGCGAAAAAAGTTAGCAGAGAGAAACGCATACCATTTGATGTTTCTATTGACCCTTTCTACTCTGAAAGCAATATCAGACATTTGGAAAAGAAAATGGAAGAATATAAAGCAGGACGATTACAGTTAACTGAGCATGAACTAATAGAGGAGTAAGACTATGCAGTTGAAGAGGATACAATGGGACTTTGAAGCATGGGAAGAATACCTCTATTGGCAGGCGCAGGACAAGAAAATGCTAAAACGTATTAACCAACTCATAAAAGATATAAAACGCAATCCTTTTGAGGGTATTGGAAAACCAGAACCATTAAAAGAAAATTTAACGGGATTTTGGAGTAGGCGAATTGATGAAGAGCATAGAATTGTCTACGCAGT
>CAYRAW010000444.1:0-1367 GCA_964422225.1 uncultured Roseburia sp. | reverse complement strand
ATCACTATCATTATAATTATATTCAAAATATGTCTTATATAGAACAGCTCGCATTTCATGAGCATATACAGACAGGATTAGAACAGGTCTGCAAACATACCGATGACCCTGTTATTTTGGATATCGTGTCCATGCATCATGAATATCTCAACGGCTCCGGCTACCCTGACAAACTTACCGGGACACAGCTTCCGCCCCATGTACGTCTCGTATCAATTGCCAACGCCTTAGCTTCCTATATCGAAAATTTTGAATATAATTATAATGATAGTGATCGCACTCCACGCATTCTGGCTGAATTACTGGAACACCTTGATAATGAAGCGATCAGTGGCAAATATGATATTGAGCTGCTTCATTCCTTCTTTGACGGCATCATGAATTATTATAACAGTCTTCGTCCTCTCCATCTTGGTCTTCGTGATTACTGCCTGAGAAAAAGGAATACAGAATAAACCAAAGGACGCCTAAGATTCCCAGTCCCACAAGAATGTACAGTGCGATACTCCTGTGAGTATTGGTCTGTATGGGCAATTCTGCTGCCTGTCCGGAGTCCCTGGAAGCTATAGACGGATGTATATTTCTCATTTCCACATCTGTCTGTGGTTCTTCCAGATCAAAAGACTTTGGAAGGTTCCATGGAACAGGATCAGTATCCCTGATTGTCGCCAGAGCCGGGGATGAAGATGCAATGTCCAATTGCTTAGAAGCAGTTAACAACTTATCTTCCTTTTTAGTATCTGGGTTATTTTCCACATTTCCTGTGTCCGGCTTGGATGGTTTGGATTCCCCTTTATCCGGCTTATTTTCTCCATTCCCTGTGTCCGGCTTGGATGGTTGGATTTCCTCTTTATCCGGGTTGCTACCTCCACTTCCGTTGTTGCCCTGGTCAGGTTCTGAGGGGCTGTTTTCTGTCTTTTCTATGGTAAGGTGCGCCTGATCGGTCCAAAGTGTTATCTTTTGTCCGTTTGCTGCACCGGTCACTGTAATCTCGCAGGCATAATCATATTCTCCTGCCTGCTGCCCGGAGAAAATCTGTAATTTCACATCATTCTGCCCGGTAAGTTCACTCTTTTGGTCTTCATCATATTGATACCACTGCAGATTGGCTTTATACTGTGCTGTATCTTTTATTTGATATCCTACCTCAAATTCTACTGTTTCCTGTCCCTGCTGCATAACAGCATTACCGGGCTGTTTCGTTATCGTAACCGGCTGTACCCAATACGCATATAATCTGGTATCTGCTGTAAACAGCGATCTGCATGCCGGGCTTCCTTTTGGAGTATAATACTGTGTTCCTTTGCCTGCCTTATCTGTATAATAACCTTCAAACAAAGCCTCTTCACTCTTCGGCAGTGTAATTT
>CAYRAW010000443.1:0-1385 GCA_964422225.1 uncultured Roseburia sp. | reverse complement strand
ACAATTGAGGATTCTGGTAGTTATTTTCAATATAATCAATAATCTGCCTAATCCGGGAATCTGTGGTGGACGGCTGGGAACTGGTCTTGAGATTCTGAATAATATCCAGTAAATAGCAGTACATGGAATTAAAAGATAAAGCCGCCTGAAAAAATGGATATGCTTCTTTATCTCTGGATGACAGGGATACATAATATTTGCTGAGTATCTGGTAAACATTGGCAATAAATTCTTTTACGTCTTTTATGTCATATTTATGACGCAGAATATCAGCGTATGTGTTTTCCAGAGATGCCAGAACATCTGCCAGTTGTCTATGAGCAATGGCATCTGTATAATCAGATAATAACTTTGCTGCATTATCAAAAGCTGTCAAAGTATTGTTTGATACAAATGCCTGCTGCTGAATATTGTAGAAAAACAAATAGGTTACGAATTGTTTTAATTCTGATGATAGCAGGGAATAATCGGCTGCCATAGGAATATGTTCTTCATAAGTGACAGAATATGTCAAATCGGATGTATCACTCTGTTTTGCAATAAGGTCATGTATAATGGAAGAGGCAGAATCAGGTACAAGCATGAAGAAATAGGAAAGTTCATGCATTCCGCATACGCCTGAATCCTGGATACTATTACATAGAGAGTGGATATACTGCTGTAACTGTTGTGATGTATCAGTTGGAAAATAGAAACAGTATATGGAATAAGAAGATGCAGTATATGACGCTGGTAATACGCCTGTGGACAAAATCTCATTAAGAATAGCTTCATTTGCTAACTGAAGATTATTTTCATGAAAGGCTTCCAGTAACTGATTGTGAAGATATTTATCCTGCATTGCGATCTTTTTATTTACAGCATTGGTGATATGCTTTGTCAGATCTTCTATAGAGACTGGTTTCTCAATATATTGATAGGCTTCCAGACGTATGGCTGACATCAGATATTCCTTGTCATCAAAACCACTTAGAAACAAAATGATACATTCTGGATAGAGTGTACGTATCTGTTCAGCTAATCCTATACCATCTAATTTTGGCATTTTCACATCTGTTAAGACAATATCAGGCTTATGCTGTTCCATTTTTTCAAGGGCATCCATACCATTCTTGGCACCGATAACCGAAGTGACGCCAATCGTGGTCCAGTCAATATATTGTAAAAGGCTTTCACGTATATTTCTCTCATCATCGACAACATAAACAGTAATAGAGTGCATAATAACCTCCAAATTCAAGTATAAAAGCGAATATTTCTTGTTCATATTATACAAAATCTGAGAAGCAAATACAATGATAGATAAGGTATTATAAAACGCACAAAATTATAAATTTACTCTTTACAAATGAAAAAATTTTTTTTATAATGATGAAAACGTAAAA
>CAYRAW010000442.1:0-1390 GCA_964422225.1 uncultured Roseburia sp. | reverse complement strand
GATATCTGTAGGAGCTGGCATAAAGTCAAGAATAGCATCCAACAACTTCTGAACACCTTTATTTCTATAAGCAGATCCGCAGCATACAGGAACTGCTGTACATTCGCATGTACCTTTTCTGAGAGCTGCCTTTAACTGTTCAACAGTAGGCTCTTCTCCTTCAAGGAACATCATAGTTAAATCATCATCCAATTCGCAGATCTTCTCTACCATTTCTTCATGGTACAGAGCAGCATCATCTGCCATATCTGCAGGGATATCCGTAATAGAAATATCATCGCCCTTATCATCATTGTAGATATAAGCTTTCATTTCCATCAGATCAATGATTCCCTTGAAATCATCTTCTTTACCAATAGGTAACTGAAGAATGATTGCATTCTTACCTAATCTGGTTCTGATCTGATCTACAGCGCCGTAGAAATTAGCACCCAAGATATCCATCTTGTTAATGAATGCCATTCTAGGTACATTGTAGGTATCAGCCTGACGCCATACGTTCTCTGACTGAGGTTCTACACCACCCTTTGCACAGAAAACACCAACAGCACCATCAAGTACACGAAGAGATCTCTCAACTTCTACAGTAAAGTCAACGTGACCCGGAGTATCAATAATATTGATACGATGCTCTAAAGCACCAGGCTGTGGCTTAGCGTTCAGCTGATGTGTCCAGTGACATGTTGTAGCGGCTGACGTAATTGTGATACCTCTTTCCTGTTCCTGCTCCATCCAGTCCATGGTTGCAGTACCTTCATGAGTATCACCAATCTTATAGTTAACACCGGTATAATACAGGATACGCTCTGTAAGAGTAGTCTTACCTGCATCGATATGAGCCATAATACCGATGTTTCTGGTTCTCTCTAATGGATATTCTCTTCCAGCCAAGGTTTTTCCTCCTTAAATACTTAGAAACGGTAGTGAGCAAATGCTTTATTTGCTTCTGCCATTTTATGCATATCTTCTTTCCTCTTTACAGCGGAACCTGTATTGTTTGCTGCATCAAGGATTTCATTAGCAAGTCTTTCTTCCATGGTCTTTTCGCCTCTCTTACGAGAAAACATAACTAACCAACGAAGACCAAGAGTCTGACGACGTTCAGGTTTAACTTCAAGAGGTACCTGATAGGTAGCTCCACCAATACGTCTAGCCTTACACTCAAGTAACGGCATGATATTGTTCATTGCCTCATCAAATACGTCTAATGCAGGCTTCTGTGCTTTTTCTTCAATTCTGGCGAATGCGCCGTAAACAATCTTCTGAGCTACACCTTTCTTACCATCTAACATAACATTATTGATAAGCTTGGTAACTACCTTATTGTTGTAAACGGGATCTGCCAATACGTCTCTTTTTTGAATATGTCCTTTACGTGGCACGGTTCTTC
>CAYRAW010000441.1:0-1413 GCA_964422225.1 uncultured Roseburia sp. | reverse complement strand
CGGTCCATCTTATTAATAAAGGTAAAAATAGGGATTCCTCTCATGCCACAGACTTTAAACAGCTTTCTGGTCTGTGCCTCAACACCTTTGGATGCATCAATTACCATAACTGCTGAATCAGCCGCCATCAAAGTTCTATATGTATCTTCCGAGAAGTCCTGATGTCCTGGCGTATCCAGAATGTTAATACAGTAACCATCATAGTTGAACTGTAATACAGAGGAAGTAACTGAGATACCTCTCTCCTTTTCAATCTCCATCCAGTCTGATACTGCATGTCGCGCTGTTGCTTTACCTTTTACGCTGCCTGCAAGATTAATTGCTCCTCCATATAATAAAAACTTCTCCGTTAAGGTTGTCTTACCTGCATCAGGATGCGAAATAATGGCAAAAGTTCTCCTCTTATTTATTTCCTCTGCAATATTACTCACTTGTATATCCTCCATCATTATGTGGTCAATTGTCTTAGCATATATAAGCCGGAAGATACAGATCCTATGGCATCTACTCTCTTTTTCCAAAGGATACCGCATCTTCCATGGGGCAATACGCTATTATGACACTTTAGTATAGCACAAGTCGTATAAAAAGACACCAAATTTTTGTCATTTTAAAAATATTTTAATTTTAAGGATTTACTCCTGATACTGTAATGATAATATTTTCCGGTAAAATATCTGTTTTTCTCTGCACGATATCCATGATCTGAGCTGTCTGAGCGTCTGTAAGGCTGACTGCATTGACCATAACATCAACGGTTCCATCATTAATGCTCACAACAGTTTCTGTATAACCTTTGGCTTCCAGAAGCATCTGCGCATCTGTTTCTTTCTGTGCTGTCTGTGTCATTGCCAGCATACTGTCAACTGCATCCTGTTTTGCCGCCTCAGAGAGATTTTCATTATTGATGATTTCCAGGAGGGTCGCTTTATTCTTTGCCATGGTCTGCTCTTTTAAAAGTCTTGCCCCATCTAATGTGGAAACTGCTGTAGTGCTTGTAAATACAGCCTCTCCCGGAACCTCTGCCTCTGCACCTGTCGTGTCGGCATCATCTGCGCTTGCACTTAATACACCATGATCAACAGAAGTACTGTCTACTGCCAGAGTGTCATCACTGTTCCCCTCAATCTGCATACTTTCGCTTAAATAATCTGCTGTCTGTGATGTATCATCTGTGTCAAGGCTCGCAATATCCGTATAATCCTTGATCGTTCCATCTGTATCTTCCTGTAATGAGATTGCATACATATCTTCATCTGAAATATCAGCCATTTCATAAGTTAATTTACTGTCATTTCCATCTGTAGAAAGGAAATCTTCTTCTCCTATCTTGGCACCCGCAAAGTTCAAATAGCCTGCTACCGCTATCATAATTGCCAATGCTGTGATCATGACCTGATTCTTTTTAAATAT
>CAYRAW010000440.1:0-1420 GCA_964422225.1 uncultured Roseburia sp. | reverse complement strand
AAAATGAATATGGTGACAGTTCTAAATACGTAACTTTCTGCCCTGCAGATTCAAATGGCAATGCTACGGAAGGGAAAATCCGCGTCACAATGAACGAAGAAAAGATCAACGAAGACCTTAAACTTGCAGGTTACAATCTTCTTGTGACATCGGAGCTTCACATGTCTTCCGCAGAAATATACACTGCTTATCATAATCTCTGGAGAATTGAAGAATCATTCCGCGTCATGAAATCACAGCTGGATGCAAGACCTGTTTATCTGCAGAAAGAAGAGACCATCACCGGGCACTTCTTGATCTGTTATTTAGCAGTATTACTATCCCGACTGTTGCAATTCAAGATCCTGAAAAATGAATACTGCAGTGAAGCAATATGGAACTTTATACATGATTTTCGTGTAGCTCAGGTTTCAGAACGACAATACATAAACCTCACGAAAAACACTGCTTTTATAAAAGATATGTCAGTGATCACGGGGCTTCCGCTCACCTCATACTTTTTGAATACGACCCAGATCAATAGTTTTTTTGACTATAGGATATAGATCCTAGCTCATTTTTATGCTCGAAGACACCTAAACCGTTTTTTACAAGCCCGCCCGTTAACGACGAAACTGTCCATAAGCAGAAGCCGGGGCTCCGCTTATGGGCAGATGAGAATGCGACTCGTGGCTTAGGTCCGAGTCATTGAGCGCGTAAAAAGGGCCGCCGCACATCATAATGCAAACAGCCCCTTAACACCATTTTTATGCGCTTAACTCCAAAAGTCAGGTTATATGTTCCACATATTAGTATAAACAGTTTAATGAAAAAGGGAATTAAAAGTTTGAAAAAAGTACAAAATATCAATGAATTTAGAAAGGTGAAAAGAATGATAGAATTGTTAAAGGATTATCTTAAGAGGCTTGGCAGAGGAGAGCCACTGGAAACAGTAAGAGCGGATTTTGTACAGAATTTCAAAGATGTAGATGCCACAGAGATCATGCAGGCAGAGCAGCAATTGATTGAGGAAGGAACTCCGATTGCTGAAGTACAGAGATTGTGCGATGTACATTCGGCTCTTTTTCATGGAAAGACGCGTGAAGAAAAAATTGCAAATGCAGAAAAAGCTGTTGATGCATCACTGATTCGACAGGAAAGAGCTGTGAAAACGAAACTTTTGGTAGAAGAGAAGGGACATCCTCTCTATACTTTTACCAAAGAAAACGAAGCACTGGCAGTATATATTGATCAGGCGAGAGCAGCAATTGCAGAGGGAGAAGTAAGTCAGGAATTAGTAGATCATATCAGAGAAGTGGCAATTCATTATGCAAAGAAAGGAGATCTTCTGTATCCACACTTAAAAGTCGGTTATCAGATATCAGGTCCATCAGATGTGATGTGGACAGTAGATGATGAAATCAGGGATGAACTGGCAGCA
>CAYRAW010000439.1:0-1444 GCA_964422225.1 uncultured Roseburia sp. | reverse complement strand
AAGGACTTGGGAACTTATTGTTAAATATCATGGTCAGCTTACCCGTCTGGAATCTGAAGTCATCCATGTAGAACCACTTATCAACGGGTACGCTATCGTTACCATCCGTGAAGATTTCATTGATGCCTTCACCCAACTGGATGAAGTGGAATACGCTGAGAAACCCAAACGTCTCTACTTTAGTTGATTTTATACTTATTTATACGCAATTGCATTCCATCTTAACTCGTTCTTGAGAGTTCTGATATCTGTATTGTTATCAATTACAACAGCTTCAATACCCATTGCATCAGCCCAGTCTACCATCTGTTCTACTGTCAGATCATAGGAGAAAGCTGTATGATGTGCGCCGCCAGCCAGAATCCATGCTTCTGCACCTGTTGCCAGATCAGGCTGTGGTGTCCAGAAAGCAGTTGCTACCGGCAGCTTAGGCATTGGCTTCTCTGTCTTCTTACAATCAACTGCATTGATGATAAGACGGAAACGATTGCCCAGATCAACCAGTGAAGTAGCTACTGCCGGACCAGTCTTGGATGTGAATACAAGTCTGGCAGGATCTTCTCTGTTACCCATGCTGAGAGGGCATACCTTGATTGAAACAGGACCGTCTGCTATGGTCGGGCATACTTCAAGCATATGTGCTTCCAGAATACCCTCCTTACCCGGTACGAAGTTATATGTATAATCTTCCATGAAGGAAGTACCCTTTGCATCCTTGACATTGGCTGCCATGATCTTCATCAGACGAACCATTGCTGCTGTCTTCCAGTCACCTTCTGCACCAAAGCCATAGCCTTTCTCCATCAGTCTCTGAATAGCCAGACCGGGGAGCTGCTTTAAGCCACCCAGCATACCGAAATGAGTTACGATCGCATGATAATCACGCTCTGTCAGGAATTTCTCCAGTCCAATTTCGATTGCTGCCTGTACTTCTACATGTTTTCTAAATTCTGCTGCATCTCTGCCCTCCAGGAGAATCTGGTACTTACTGTAATATTCATCTGTCAGTGCACTGATATCACCAACAGGTACAGCATCCACATATTCTACCAGATCATTTACATTATAATGGTCGATCTCCCAACCGAATTTGATCTGTGCTTCTACCTTATCACCCTCGGTAACTGCCACATTGTTCATATTGTCGCCAAAACGGCATACACGGATGTGTGAAGATTCCATAACACCTACTGCTGTTACCATCCACTGAGCGATCTTGGCGATCACTTCAGGATTCTGCCAATATCCTACCACGATCTTACGCTCAATACCCATTCTGCTCACAATATGTCCGTATTCACGATCTCCATGTGCAGACTGGTTCTCGTTCATAAAATCCATATCTATCGTATCGTAAGGAATCTCTTCATTGAACTGTGTATGAAAATGCATCAGTGGCTTTCTGTATTCCTGTAACCCAAGAATCCATGACTTAGCCGGTGAA
>CAYRAW010000438.1:0-1550 GCA_964422225.1 uncultured Roseburia sp. | reverse complement strand
CTGTCCTACACGAACCTGTTTGAATATAACCGGTCCCGGTGAATCTATTTTTATGGCAATGGCAGTAACTAGCATGATGGGAGAAGATACCACAATGGCAATGATACTGATCACGATATCCATAATACGCTTTATCATCTGTTCATAATTATTCAGCGTGATCGTGTGGTAAGTCACTACCGGATAAGTCCCGATTGAACTTACAAAGCTATTGGTTTTCTTCATAAGGTAGGAATCATAAGAGTCAATGATGATCTTAACCGTAACTCCCATCTCCATGCAGATATCAAAGTACTCCTGTATATCTGCAATTGTTTCATTACTTTTCTGAAGAAAATAAATCTGATCCACTTCCTTGCTTCTGATAATTTCTTCTATATCTTTTAAATGTCCCAATACGTTGAATCTACCTTCTGATTCCTGATCATCCTTTAAGATGTAACCGATCTCATCCAATTTGATACTCGTTTTGTTCAGGAAATAATTAAATTTCTGAAAGTCAGAGAAAACTCCTACAAACGCCGCCCTGGGAGCCTGATACGTATGAAGGGTAAATGCAAGAAACCTGCTTATGACCATATTGATACAGTTAAAAATGTAAGAAACGATCAAAAAAATAATATAAAACCTGCGTACTTCATTATGTGAGTTCAGAAAGACCATCACCATTGCCGTAGAGGCTGCAGCAATCAGCCATGATTTCGAAATGATTTTTAAGAATCTGTCAAGATAGAAGAATAAAGTCAAATCATATATTTTGGCCTCTTTATTGGATAATATGTAAATTACTGTAAAAATAACCGCTATTACCAGAGCATAAGCTGAAACAGTCTCATCCATCTGCGAATCACAGATCATGCAGACTGTTGCATAAGCCAGTACTGATACCAAAACATCCAAAAGCATTTGCCCTGGGTTGGTATTCGCTCCACTGTTCTTTCGATTCATATATTAACTCCACATTTTCAAAATATTAAGTAACCATCAGTTACGATATTAGTCAAACAAATTCATAAAATTCAGCACGATATCTTCTACTTTGCCACCTTTTACATCATATGGTTCAAAATGAAAGTTTTTTGCCTCGTCAATACATTGGCGGAGCATATCAACATCCTTGCAGTATATTACCATTTTTTTCTCTGCAAATGCTTCTGCTATCTGCTGCTGATGATCATCCACATGCTCATGGTACTTTACCAGACGTGGAACTACTATGACAGGTCTGTGTGCATTAACGCCCGCCATGATTGACCCTACTCCTGAGTGCGTGATCAACATGCTGCACTCCCCGATCATATTTCGGAATTTAGCAGAATCCACAAAATCCGCATGAGTACAATTATTTGGTACATATGTAGAATTACCTGTCTGGATAAACACTTCTTCTGATAATTCCGGTGCGATATTATCCATCGCCTCTATCAGTCTGTTCATCTGAAACTTCTGTGTCCCCAATGTCACAAGTATCAAAATATGCCTCCCCCTAAAACAGCTTTGGGATATTCAACTAACATATCATCCCACTGAACAACAAACAAATCAGAAAA
>CAYRAW010000437.1:0-1562 GCA_964422225.1 uncultured Roseburia sp. | reverse complement strand
CTTTCGTTTCCCTCACCGATATGGACGAAGAAAATGTTTTCTTATCTTTATATGCCAATAAATTATCACCACGTTGTAAGAAGATCACCAAAATCAACCGTCTGGCATTAAATAAAGTGATCGATGATCTATCCATAGGCAGCATTATCTCACCTAAGCACATAACTGCTGAATATATTCTGCAATATGTACGAAGCCTGAGCAATTCTTATGGCAGTAACGTAGAAGCTCTCTATCGTCTGTTAGACAACAAAGTGGAGGCACTGGAATTCCACGTTGCAGAAAACAGTTCTGTCACAGGCATTCCTCTGATTGATCTTGATTTAAAGGACAATCTGCTGATCTGCTGTATTGTAAGAGATAAAAATATCATTACCCCCTCCGGTCGTGATACACTGGAGTTAAACGATACGGTTATCGTTGTTACTACTCACAAAGGTCTGCAAGATATCTCAGATATCTTAAAAAATACAGGAAGGTAGGCATCTATATGAATTTTCGATTGATCAATTCCATATTGAGCCGTGTTATCATGCTAGAAGGGGTGATGTTTCTTCCCTCCTGTCTGGTTGGAATCCTGTACAAAGAATGGGAAAATGCACTGACATATCTCATTGTATCTTTCTTTTGCTTTATTGTCGGATTTCTTATGTATCTGTACAAGCCCAAAAGCTCCACATTTTATGCTAAGGAAGGCTTTGTTGCTGTATCATTAAGCTGGATCATTATAAGTCTCATTGGTGCTATGCCTTTTTACTTTACTCGTGATATTCCCAACTTCACGGATGCATTATTTGAGAGCGTATCCGGTTTGACAACCACTGGGTCGAGTATACTGACAAACGTTGAAGCACTCTCTCATGCCAATCTGTTCTGGAGATGTTTCAGCCATTGGATAGGGGGTATGGGAGTTCTGGTATTTATTCTGGCAATCCTTCCCATGTCAGGCGGTTCCACTATGAATCTGATGAAAGCAGAAAGTCCCGGACCTTCTGTGGGTAAACTGGTTCCCAGGATCCAGCAGACTGCTTTCCTTTTATATGCAATCTATTTTGCAATGACTATTATCGAACTTATCCTGCTGCTTTGCGGCAACATGAAGCTTTTCGATGCGTTATGCCTTACCTTTGCTACTGCAGGTACCGGTGGTTTTGGAATTAAAAATGACAGTTTGTCCAGTTATTCTGTATATTCGCAGATCATTATCACAATCTTTATGTTCCTTTTTGGTGTAAATTTCACTTTCTACTATTATATTTTGATCAAAAAGGTCAAAGATGCGCTGCGTATGGAAGAAGTTCGCGGATACTTCCTGCTCTTCAGTGCTGCTGCCGTTGCGATTGCCATAAATTTGAGCCTGTCAGGTAATCCCGGATTTTGGCACAACCTGCAGCAATCTGCTTTTCAGGCAGCTTCCATAATGACTACTACAGGATACGCAACTACTGATTTTAACCTCTGGCCTACTTTTTCAAAGGTGATTCTGGTTGGACTGATGTTCATTGGTGCATGTGCCGGTTCTACCGGGGGTGGAATCAAAGTATCCCGTATTCTACTCTATA
>CAYRAW010000436.1:0-1565 GCA_964422225.1 uncultured Roseburia sp. | reverse complement strand
CCTTTTTCTATACCTGAGGAACTATCCGTTTACACAATATATTTTACACTATCTTATAAATATCTAACGATATCAACATATGTTAACTGTACATTTATATTAGAATTTGATAGAATAAGAGAAAAAGAGGAGAAAAAATATGGGGTGTGTGTACTTTACAAGACATGGACAGACTATATGGAATGTTGAAAACAAAATTTGTGGAGCAACAGATATTGCATTGACGCAGTTAGGACATGAACAGGCTATTGAACTGGGCAGGAAAATCAAAGAAGAAAAGCTTGAAATAGATGAAATTCTGTATTCACCATTGATTCGCGCAGCAGATACTGCCAGACACATTGCGCAGAAAACCGGTATTCCATGCAGACAGGAACCACGGCTGACGGAACAGAATTTTGGCAAATATGAATCTACAGCAAGGGATGGAGCAGTATTTCAGGAAGCAAAGAAGCAATTTGTTAATCATTTTGAGGGCGGAGAAACCATGCTGCATCTGGCTCAGAGAATCTACAACTTACTGGATGAATTAAAACAGGAATCGGATAACAAAACGTATTTGTTAGTTGCTCATAATGGAATTGCCAGAGTGGTAAATTCGTATTTCTATGATATGGAAAATGGAGAATATGCTGCATTTGGTATCAAAAACTGCGAAATCAGAAAATATCAGTTTTAAAGAAAAGCGGAAGTTCATAAAATTTTGAACTTCCGCTTTTAAATTAGCCAACGGGATGTAATTCAGCATCAGAAGGAAGAGCCTGTTGAGTACTGTGAAGAAATTTCATAAGGAAAACGAGTCCCTGATAGCAGTCAGCACGGTTGATCGCATCATCAGGTGCATACTGATCTGAAAGAAAGCCTTTTGCAATAGCATCGTGATAACAATTCTCCAGGGAAATGTCACGTTTATCAGCAGTATGACATCCTCTGATCAGAAAGCTGGCATATTCTGCAGCCGTTAATGCATCATCAGGACGAAAATGAGTATCAGATACAGTAACAGGGTCGATAAGATTCCCATCAATGCATGCCTGAATGTAGGAGGAATCCCATTCATACCTTGACAGATCAGAGTAGCTTCCTAAATAGGGGCGTTTCCCGGATAGACGCAAAGCCTTGAAAAATACCATAAGAAATTGCGCGCGGGGCATGATCGCATCAGGATGCAGATACATGACACAGGGGTCTAAAAGACCAAGATGCAAAGCTTCGACCATATTATCGTATTGAGGGATTCCCTTGATATCTACATAAGGAATTTCCATTTTAAAAGAACCTCCGGCAGTTGTTTCAGTGGGAATTTCTTTCGTATCCTGCTCCGGTAAGAAATTTTGAGTAATCTCAGATACAGGTAAAGCAGATAATGGAGTGATATTTTGCCGCCGGATTTCGGACACCACATAAGAGGCGATCATTTTAGCGCCATAGTCATTGGTGTGTGTAATGTCCATAAAATAATCATGAACATCTGGTTCACCTAAACTAACCCATTTGCAAAAGGTCAATTCATGGAGATTAATAAACGGTACATTACATTCCTCAGCAACTACCTGACATGCCAG
>CAYRAW010000435.1:0-1595 GCA_964422225.1 uncultured Roseburia sp. | reverse complement strand
AGTCCTGCCATATTATGACAGAGGCAGTCAAGCTGACAGAAGATGGAAGCGGCAGGGCTGTGATTCGTCTGTATGAAGCAACCGGCGTTCCCCAAAAGATTCGGATATGTTTCCCTTATGAAGTAGAAGGACTAACAGAGACGAATATGCTGGAAGAGGGAGAGGGAAAAATACAGAGTACGAATGGAGACTATGTACTGGAATTTGGTGCATTTGAGATTAAGACACTGGTAGTAGAAAGAAGGACTTGCCATGCAGGATGAAGCACTTGTTAAGAAATATCTTCCGAACATTATGGTAGATGAGAAGGAACCATTCAAAATACAGGCGATAGGTTATACTGTCTTTCGAGACAGCATGAGAAGCGATTCCTTTCCAAAGCGTATTATAGAGGCAGACTGGAATCAGGTGAACTGTGTGATTGAGTATGCGATATGGTTCGACTATGATATTCAGCATTTGTATGAGCTGGAGCATGTATGGATATATGTTGGAAAAGATGGTAATGTATGCAAAGTTGAGGGAAGTTTTCATGGGAAATATCTCAATATGGTCAATCTGGATACAGGTGAGCCGGTATTGAATGAAGCTGGACAGGCAATAGTCTGGATGCAGCCGGGGAAGCATGCACTTCTTCCTGACCCACGACTGGTAAAGGTTGTTCCAGGGTGGGAAGAGAGCTGCACAGTGCTTGCAGGAGCAGACGGACTGGCGGTACCGGATGCTTTCAGAGGGTGGCTTCCGCCAATAGATGAAGCCGGTCAGCAAAGAATCTGTGACTATATTAAAACGCAGTATGCTTTTGAACCATCTCTGTGTTTTGAAGAAGTGAAGATAGACAAAGAGATTGTGATGCCATGGAGTGAACTGAGGGAAAGCATTCCAAACAGA
Organism: uncultured Roseburia sp.; assembly: GCA_964422225.1. GTDB lineage: Bacteria > Bacillota > Clostridia > Lachnospirales > Lachnospiraceae > COE1. The sequence continues at coordinate 704 of CAYRAW010000435.1, read as the reverse complement.
CTTGTCAGAGAATTAGATAAGATAGGTGTGAAAATATCACACGGACAGGAGTGATAGATGAACTGGTGGAGAACATGGAAGTCTCAGATGAGGACGAAGGACTGGTGTGCCAATGGGCTGCTATACCTGATCGGAGTTGGGCTTATGCCGCTTGGTGTTGTATTGACAGTCAATTCACATCTTGGTGCAGGCGGTTATGATGCACTGAACTTTGCTCTGGGAGAGAGAATGGGAATCAATACCTCACTTGCCATCTACATGACTGCATTTCTGGCTGTGATTCTGGCAGCAGTCATCCGAAAGAAAATGCTGCGGATCACCACATTTATTTCCTCTTTTTTTCTGGGGTTATTCACAGATATGTGGAAAGAGATATTAAGGGATGTGGAGGGAAATAACACAATGGAATCTGCATTGTTACTCCTGATCGGTGTACTGGTTATTGCATTTGCAGTAGCTGCCTATATTCTCTGCATCTTCCCATCTAACCCGACGGACGATCTGGTGGCGGCTATGCATGAAAAAGGCGTAAGACTTGGAATTGCCAAGATCGGACTGGATGTGGTATGTGTCATAATAGCATTCCTGCTTGGCGGTGAGATCGGAGTAGGAACGATTGTGTGCACATTAGGGCTTGGACCCGTGATCGACTGGTTCTATGGCTGGCTGCAGAAGCTCATTCAAAAATATGATATTAAAGTAAC
>CAYRAW010000434.1:0-1598 GCA_964422225.1 uncultured Roseburia sp. | reverse complement strand
TATTATAACTCACTTTTTATAAAATAGGAAGAAGAATTTATTGCGAATAAATATTTATTACATTATAATAAATAAAAATAATGTAATTATATTGGATAGGAGATATGCACTTATGACAATTCAGGAAAAAGCACTGGAACTTCATGAAACCCGTCTTTCGGATTTAACACCATAATCTTTTAGAGCAGCCATTTTTGCACTTATGCAAGTTCAATAATAAAATCTCATTTAAGCTTGTTTTATCAGCCTTTGCTGGAGCTCTTTTTCAGCAAAGTGCTGATTTTTTTATGTTTTCAAACATTTGACAAAGAGGCAAATACTCGCTTGCTTAAATGGTGTTATGGTGTTATAATATAGAGGGGTGATTTTATGGCATATTTTCTTAAAAAATCCAACTTGAAAAAGGGGGTTTATCTGCAGATCTATGAGAGCTTCTATGATGCAGAACGCAAGCAAACTGCCCATCGTTCTTACAAAGCTCTCGGATATGTAAACGAATTGATAACTAAAGGCATTGATGATCCTATCTCATACTACAAAGCTGAAGTAGAGAAGCTTAATAAAGCACGTAAAGACCGGAGGAGCAGGGATAAGCAGCGACAGATAGCCGATGAATCTCCGGAAAAATTTCTGGGTTACTTTCCGCTCAAAAATCTTAATGATAAACTCGGTGTTAAAAAATACATTGACTTGATGCAGACAGCAGTTGATTTTAAATTCAGCGTCTTCGCCTTGATGTCTGCTTTAATTTATGCAAGGGCCGTACGTCCCTGCTCTAAACACAGAACATTTGAAGCTGTGATACCTAAACTTTTCGAAAAATACAATTTTTCTCTTAATCAACTTTATGACGGTTTAGAGTACATAGGATCAGAATACGAGAAGATAATCGAGATATACAACCACCAGATCAACCAGATATATCCGTTTGATACTTCACATAGCTATTTCGATTGTACGAACTTTTATTTTGAGATTGACCGTGAAGATGATTTCAGACACAAAGGTCCTTCTAAAGAGAACCGTAAGGAACCTATAGTTGGTCTCGGCCTATTGCTTGATGCTCATCAGATTCCGGTTGGCATGAAACTTTTTCCGGGTAATGAGAGTGAAAAGCCTGTTCTTCGTTCCGTTATACAGGACTTGAAGCAGCGCAACAACATTTCCGGAAAAACCATCCAGGTCGCAGATAAAGGTCTGAACTGCGGAGACAACATTTTTCATGCAGTCAGTAACGGAGATGGATATATCTTTTCAAAATCAGTCAAACAGCTTCCTGAAGTTGAAAAGACCTGGGTGCTTCTCGAGAATGATTATGTCGATGTAAAGGATAAAGCTGGTAACCTGAAATATCGGTATAAAGAATGTATTGACAGCTTTTCCTATGATATCAGCGATACTTCCGTCAAAGCCGGGAAAAGGAAGATAACGTTGACTGAGAAACGTGTCGTGACATACAATCCGCTCCTTGCCCAGAAACAGCAGTATGAGATCCGGCGCCAAGTCGAGAAAGCAAAGTTACTTAAGGCGTCTGCTGCTAAAAAAAATGAATATGGTGACAGTTCTAAATACGTAACTTTCTGCCCTGCAGATTCAAA
>CAYRAW010000433.1:0-1609 GCA_964422225.1 uncultured Roseburia sp. | reverse complement strand
CAGCAGCGGATATTGTTCAGGTTGATCCTGAAACCTTCCCACAGTATGTTTCCACAGGAGATTATTTTATTAACTATATGGATTACAGTAATATGGATCTATCTACTTTTGATGAAAACTACATTTCTCTGGAAATAAACGGAAGATATGATGGAAAACAACTTGGACTTCCCACTGGTATTTCAGGAGCAGGTATTCTGGTAAATCAGGATCTGGCAGATGAAATTGGTATAGATTTCTCACAGCCATATACTTGGGATGACCTTTTAGAAATGGGTAAGAAGGTTCGTGAATATGACGACAGCATGTATCTCTTATGTGCAAACAAGGAATATATCGTAAATCTGGTAGTATTTAACTATGGAAAACAGTTATGTCAAAATACCTTGTTTGATAAAGAAACAGGGGAACTCAATATCACAGAGGAACAGATGACACAGATCATGGAATATGTTCAAAAACTGTACGATGAGGGAGTAGTGGCTCCTGCATCATATCAGGCAGCTTATGGTGGAGATAACTTACAGTCAGATGCAAACTGGATAGCAGGTAAATATGTATCAGCACTTACATATATCTCGACAATTGATGTAATGGTAGCTGCAAATGACAGTGTAAATTATTCTATGAGTCAGTTACCGATGTTATCAGGCTGTACAGAAGCAGGCTGGGCTTCCAACACACCACAGGTCATGGCAATAACAAAGACTTGTGAACATCCGGAAATGGCAGTTGAATTTATGAACTATTTCTTTAATAATGAGACTGCTCTGGCAACATTAGGTGCTACCAGATCTGTTCCACCAACAGAAAAAGCAAGGAAGATCTGTTCCGAAAATGGAAAGCTTAGTGAAGTGACTATGGAAGGAGCCAATATAGCAGCGGCTGCAGGAGGAACACCAAATGATAAGATTTCTTCCTCAGAAGAAGCAAAGACAATTCTCTTTGATGCAGTAGAAACCATTGGATATGGAGCAACTACCCCTAAAGAAGCTGCAAGCGAGATTATAGATTCCCTTTCTTCACTGTAAGATCATATCAACAAACAGGAGATGCCTTGTGGCAAGCATAGGGCATCTCTTTTTAAAAAATGTCAGGAGTATGAATATGAGTAAGACTTTTAGTAAAAAATCCAGTTATTCTAAAAGAGATTTAAAAGCTTATTATTATATAGCACCCTGGCTGATAGGATTTGCAATTCTTCAGTTGTATCCATTTATCAGCTCTCTAATTTATTCATTTGCAGACTATTCAATAGGTTCAAGTCCTGTTTTTGTAGGTCTTGGGAATTATATTAAATTATTTACCAAAGATAAGGAATTTTGGACATCCTTTCGCGTTACGATCGTATTTGCCTTGATGACGGTTCCAGGTAAGATAGTGCTTGCTCTGGCGGTGGCTATTTTTCTAAATAGAGATATAAAAGGAATCAATCTTATCCGTACTCTGTATTATATTCCATCCCTATTTGGAGGAAGCGTTGCGATTGCTATATTATGGAGACTAATGTTTTTGGACAATGGTCCGATCAATGCCATATTAACGACCTTAAAACTACCTGCTGTACAGTTCCTTGGAAGTACGACATGGGCATTGCCTACAATATGTT
>CAYRAW010000432.1:0-1623 GCA_964422225.1 uncultured Roseburia sp. | reverse complement strand
ATTTAAGAAAAGGGATTTTCCCAAAATTTTATGTTTACAACAATGCCTCATTGTAATGCGCTCTTTCCCCACCAATAAATCTTGGTCTGGTCCTTGCACATACAATGTGAGCACCTCCAATATGAGGATGCTCAATCCTTACCGGTACTGCAACTGCCTTTAAATGCATACCGATCAGGGTATCACCAATGTCAATACCGCCTTTTGCCTGGATATGTTCTACTGCAACAGGATCCTGCATATGCTTCCAGGCTGCAGTAGAGAACGAACCTCCTGCCTTGGGCTGTGGCACAACATTGACTTCCTCATAGCCAAAGCGCTGTGCATCCTTTCTCTCTATGATCAGTGCCCGGTTAAGATGTTCGCAGCACTGTGTGGCTATGCTGATCTCTTTCTTCCGGAATGCATGGTACATCGCAAGGAAAACAGCCTCCCCCAGTTCAACATTAGAATAAGAACCTATTCTGTGTGAGGCAATCTCACTGGTAGAACATCCTATAACTACCAGATCTCCCGGTTGTAATTTAGCCTGTTCCATAAATTCCTCTACTACTCTTACCGCATCCTCTGTTTCCTGTTCAAACATGATTTACGCTTCCCTTCTTTATGATTGGTCACTTGAACCTATAATATCACAGCTTGCGATCACATCCCATACCGCAATATGATGCATCAGCAGAAATGTCTTTTTCTCCTCGATCGTAGTCGGAACCGGTGCATCCATCAGTGCTGCAAGCAGTTTCCGGAAACGATTCTGTGGATGCCCGTAATAAAAATGATTCTCCCGTATTCACCCACGTATTCTTCTGAATAGTTACACTGTATCACACAAGGGAACATAAAACAAGAAGCAGCCCTTTGGGAACTGCTTCCTGTCAATATATCTCTATTATTTATCTGTTGTCGGCATTGTCCATGCCTGATGATCTGTATGTAAAAGCATGTGCGATTTATGCGAAAGCGGTCTGTCCAGAAACTCCTCATACAATTTCTGTACAGAAGGATTTTCATGGGAAAATCTGACCTTTGCTTTTTCATCCAGTTTACGCAGATTTCTGCTTCTGTCTGCCGCCAGTTCACAGCCATCCTTGATAGGCTGTCCACCACCGCCTACGCATCCTCCCGGACATGCCATGACTTCCACAAAATCGTATCGCACTTCGCCTTTTTCCAAAGCATCCAGCAGTTCTCTGGCATTACCAAGTCCATTGACAACAGCCGTTCTGACTACCAGATCATTAATATGGAACTCCGCTTCCTTCCACTTAGGCTGCTCTCTGCTGCTTCGTACTTCGCCAAAAGCATCAGGATCAGGATTGGAACCCGTGATGAGATAATAAGCAGAACGAAGTGCTGCTTCCATAACGCCGCCTGTTGTTCCAAATATGATGCCAGCCCCGGTCGTATCTGCCATCGGATCATCACAGGGTACATCCTGCAGAGTTTTCGCATCAATATGTGCCATACGGATCATACGGGTCAGTTCACGGGTGGTAAGCACGACATCAACATCTTTTCCTGCATATTCTCCGTAGAATAACTCCATGTTGCTTTCACCCTTCTTGGCTACACACGGCATAATGGATACGGTTACGATATCTTCCGGTTTCACGCCGATCTTCT
>CAYRAW010000431.1:0-1626 GCA_964422225.1 uncultured Roseburia sp. | reverse complement strand
GTAGTTACAATTGATTATGTATATAATGGAAGAATCTCTATTATGTCAGACAATGTAGATGGCATACAGGCATTGCTTCAATATATATATGGTAAGGGACATCGCAAGATCGCATATATACACGGTGAGGATTCAGCAGTTACAATGAACCGAATATCTACCTATTATCGCTTTATGGAAGAAAGAGGGATAGAGGTACCGGAGGAATATGTGAGAGAGTCAAAATACAGAGATTCTTACACAGCGGCAATTATAACCAACGAACTGCTGGATTTATCCGATCCGCCGACCTGCATCCTTTATCCGGATGATTTTTCGGCAATTGGTGGAATGAATGTAATGAAGAACAGGGGATTGAAGATTCCACAGGACATTTCACTGGCAGGTTATGATGGGATACTGATAGCGTCACAGATTGACCCGGTGTTGACCACATATAAACAGAACACTGTGGATATCGGTAAAATGGCTGCAGAAAAACTGATCGACCTGATCGAAAAGCCAAAATCAACTATTACAGGTCAGTACACGGTTAAAGGTTACCTCATAGAAGGTAAGACTGTATCAGACAGATAGATCAAATTGTAAAAGGATAATGTGAAAAGGAGACGATGATTATGAAAGACTTTCTGGAGAACACCTGGAAACACAGGGCACATGTAATACTTGCCCTGCCGGCTTTCCTGATCCTGTTTTTTATCATGTATGTGCCAATGGCAGGTCTTGTAATGGCGTTCAAGTCTTTTGATTACACGAAAGGAATTTGGGCGAGTCCATGGAACGGTCTGGATAACTTCAAATATCTGCTGGCTTCCAAAACTACCTTCGTTACAATGACCAGGAATACATTAATGTATTATGTGATATTTACAGCGATCGGTACATTTTTAAATGTAGTACTGGCAATTGCGATTGACCAGTTTGTATTTAAAAAAGTTGCAAAGACCATGCAGACGATCATGATCATTCCTGTATTTATTTCATACGCAGCAGTACAGTTCATTGTATATGCGTTTATCAGTACAGATACAGGTATTTTGAATAATACATTTGGACTGACTACCAGATTTTATTCAACTCCGTCCTTATGGCCGGCGATTCTGACGATCGTTAAGATCTGGAACAGTGTAGGCTATGGATCAGTACTTTATATGTCAGTTCTGGCAGGTATCGATACAGCATTATATGAAGCGGCTGAAATCGATGGCGCTAATAAATGGCAGATGATCAGACACATTACTTTACCGGCATTAGTACCAATGATCACAGTTATGCTGCTACTTTCTGTTGGCAGCATCATGAGATCTGATACAGGTCTTTTCTATCAGGTTACAAGAAACAGTGGAATCCTTTATCCAACAACACAGGTTATCGATTCTTATGTATTAAATGCAATCTTTAAGAATTCAAACTTCGGATTCACTGCTGCGACCAGCTTCTTCCAGTCAGTTGTAGGATTGCTGCTGATGCTGTTTGCAAATGGTATGGTTCGTAAGATCGCACCGGAAAACGCATTGTTCTAAAAGGAGGAGACAACATGAGTAAAAAGGGTAATAAAGCTGATTTGGCTCCGTCCAGGAGAGAAAAAAAGGGAATTGGACAGTACATATTAGGTTTCTTCCTATT
>CAYRAW010000430.1:0-1627 GCA_964422225.1 uncultured Roseburia sp. | reverse complement strand
GCAACCTGTCCCGTTAACTGGCCAATTGGTTCAGGTAAGCGTTTTAAAGGTGTGTATGACAGACATGAGAATCATGTCCTGACATTTTCGGATACGGAAAAGGGTACAAAAGAAGGAGAAACAACAGTGATCTCCATGGACGATGAAGCTGCTCTTTTAGCTAATATCGGAGAGGAAGCGCTGGCAACTTTAAGGGATGAGATAGATCTTCTGGATGGCGCGAGTGCAGAGTTTGACCTGGATGAAGTCAGACGTGGCAAATTGACTCCTGTATTTTTTGGTTCTGCTCTGACAAATTTCGGCGTAGAAGTATTTTTACAGAATTTCCTGAAGATGGCTACAACACCACTTCCAAGAATTTCTCAGGGACAGACTATCGACCCGGTGGACAACCAGTTCTCAGCCTTTGTATTCAAAATCCAGGCGAATATGAATAAGGCGCATCGGGACAGGATCGCATTTATGCGTATCTGTTCGGGTAAATTCGATGCCGGAGAAGAAGTGAAACATGTACAGGGCGGTAAAGTAATGAGACTTTCCCAGCCACAGCAGATCATGGCAGATGAACGTAAGATATTGAGCGAGGCTTATGCAGGAGATATCATAGGTGTATTTGATCCGGGTATTTTCTCAATCGGAGATACAGTATGCATGCCAAAAGATAACATATGTTATGAAGGAATCCCTACATTTGCACCGGAACATTTTGCCCGTGTCAGACAGATGGATACCATGAAGCGTAAACAGTTTGTAAAGGGGATCAATCAGATCGCACAGGAAGGTGCTATTCAGATATTCCAGGAATTTAATACCGGTATGGAAGAGATCATAGTCGGAGTAGTCGGCGTCCTGCAATTTGATGTCCTGAAGTACAGACTTGAAAATGAATACAATGTAGAGATCCGTCTGGAACCACTTCCTTATGAATATATCCGCTGGATAGAAAACAAAGAAGAAATCGATCTGAATAAATTAACAGGAACTTCAGATATGAAGAAGATACAGGATCTTAAGGGTAATCCATTGTTACTGTTTGTAAATCAGTGGAGTATTGGAATGACCGTTGACAGAAATAAGGGGCTGATCTTATCTGAATTTGGACGTAATTAAAAAAGCAAATGTTATTTTTATAATGCTATTCTGCTGTTTTCATCTTGCAGGCTGTTCTGAAGAGGATGTGCAGCAGAATATACAAAAACAACTCAATGATTATGTGCAGCAGGCGCAGGATGAATACAGTCATGTACAGGAAACGGAATCCGGACAGGAACAGGAAACGCAGCAAAGTACAGAGATCCCTGTTGAAACAGGATCAGAGGCATTGTCGGATATTTATTATGCATATCATACGCTTGATAAAGAAGGACAAAGATTATATCTTGAAATCTGGCATGCACTTGCGGATATGAAAACAGACGCTAAAGTATCTACTCTGGATACGGAACAGCTGAACCGGGTATTTCAGTATGTACTGGCAGATCATCCGGAATTGTTCTATGTGGAGGGTTATCAGTATACAAAGTATACGACAGCAGGCGTACTTACAGAACTGACCTTTACAGGTTCATATTCCATGTCCCGTGATATGATGCAGCAGACTGCTAGCCAGATAGAGGATGCAGTGGAT
>CAYRAW010000429.1:0-1630 GCA_964422225.1 uncultured Roseburia sp. | reverse complement strand
AGAGAAGAAGATATATTGGCGATCGTAAGCAGCTTATCGTTGCTAAGAAAGCTGAAATGCAGAAGGAACTTTTTGAGAAGATCAAAGTTGGCGATATCGTAGAAGGTACTGTTAAGAATGTTACAGATTTCGGCGCATTTATCGATTTAGGCGGCGTAGATGGTTTACTTCACATTTCTGAAATGTCATGGGGACGTGTTGAGAACCCTAAGAAGGTATTCAAGGTTGGAGAGACTCTGAAAGTTTTAATTAAGGATATTGATGGAACTAAGGTTGCATTATCTCTTAAATTTGACGATTCTAATCCATGGAAGGATGCAGCTACTAAGTATGCAGTAGGCAATGTTGTTACAGGTAAGGTTGCCAGAATGACAGACTTTGGTGCATTCGTAGAATTAGAGCCAGGTATTGATGCTCTTCTTCATGTATCCCAGATCGCAAAAGAGCATATTGAGAAGCCTTCAGACGTATTGAGCGTTGGTCAGGAAGTTACAGCTAAGGTTGTTGATTTCAATGAAGAAGGCAAGAAGATCAGCTTAAGTATCAAGGCTTTGTTAGCACCTGAAGCTAAGGAAGCTCCTGCAGAAGAAACAGCAGAAGATGATTCTGATGTAGTATCTGTAGATATTGATGCAGTAATTGCTAAGCAGGAAGCAGAAGAGAACTAATTTATCTCTTCTTATAATGTAAAGTAGTCCAAGGGGGAGAACATAGTATGTATGTTCGGACGAGATAAATAATCGTATAAGGACAACTTCAGTTAATTTGCTCTAGGAGTATATATGCATACTCCTGGAGCTTTATGCGTTATTGAAAGGGGATTATGCCATGGCATACGATTATGAATATTTTAAAAAGGAAGTATATACTTTAACAAAGATTGACTTGAACGCTTATAAAGAAAAGCAAATGAAGCGTCGTATTGATACGCTGATTGCGAAGCATAAAGTTGTTGGATATGATAAGTTTGTACAGAAACTTCGCGAAGATAAGGTTATATTTGATGATTTTGTAAATTATCTTACGATCAATGTGTCAGAGTTTTATCGTAATCCCGAGCAGTGGAGGTTATTAGATCAGGAAATTATACCTGAATTAATATCCAAATTTGGCAAAAATCTGAAAATCTGGAGTGCTGCATGCTCTACAGGTGATGAACCATATTCTTTAGTCATGGCTTTTTCAAGACATATTCCATTGAACCAGATCAAGATTATAGCTACAGATATTGATAAACAGGTAATTGATAAGGCTAAGACAGGGCTTTATAATGAGAAAAGTATTGCATCCGTACCGGAAGATTTTAAAAAGAAATATTTTACTAAAATAGGACCATCCTATCAAATTTCAAATGAAATAAAGTCAAGAGTAGAATTTAAACAGCATAATCTATTGAAAGATACATATCCTGATCGCTGCGATTTGATCGTATGTAGAAATGTATTGATCTACTTTACAGAAGAAGCGAAGGATGAAGTGTTCAAGAAATTTAACGCTGCATTGAAACCAAATGGGATTCTGTTTATTGGAAGTACAGAACAGATCATGAATTACAAAGAAATTAATTTTGACAGAAAGAATTCATTCTTTTATGTCAGAACTAAATAGATATGAACAAAAAGAAAGCCAT
>CAYRAW010000428.1:0-1667 GCA_964422225.1 uncultured Roseburia sp. | reverse complement strand
TTCCCGCTGGGGCTTTCCCTGTCGGGAGGAGACAGCACCGGCTATACACCGGGGAAATCTTCTGATAGTATGTTTTTACCGGGATTATTCGGAATTGCCAATCTGGTGATCGTAATAGCGGGTAAGAATAAAATTACCAGAGAACAGTTACTCAATTGTACATTGATCATCAAATACAGCCTGATACCTTTTTATATGGTAGGTGGACTGTGTATTGTTGCAGCATTGTTAATGTCGTTTATACCGGTGCCTTTCATGATATTTTTTGGACCTACAGTTGCAGTGATACTTGCAGTGGTCGGCTGGCTTGCGATGTTGGGAGCAGCCCCATATTCCATTGCATATATGATACGGTCTTATAAAGAGGGCGTGCATAGCAAAGCAATGGTCATAGTAGCAGGCATTATGCAATTCTTCTTTACAATAGATGTTATTTCCATGATGGTGTTGGCATTGAAGGAGAAGAAGTGTATGAAATCGACTATCACGATTCTGGTATTACTGGTGATCGGCGGTATTGTGGTAATCGCAGCAATTGCAGCACTGATCGCCAAAGCAGTCTTATAAGATACATAAGGGTAAAGGGAAAGGATAAACAGAAGGGAGCATATCAATGCGATATGCTCCCTGATTTTATTGTTCGTGGAATACGATCTTACCGGTAGAGGCGTCCATGCTGTCTACAATAGCGAGGGATTCCAGATGGTATCCCAGATTGCGGATGATACGTCCGCCGTTCTGGAAACCTTTCTCGACAGCGATGCCGATACCTTCAACAGTACCACCGGCTTCCTGTACGATAGAAATAAGTCCCTGAAGTGCACAGCCATTTGCCAGAAAGTCATCAATGATCAGTATATGGTCATCAGGTCCCAGGAATTTCTTGGATACAATGACCTGGTTCTTACATTTATGTGTGAAAGATTCTACCTCCGCAACATACATGTCACCGTCAATGTTGATGCTCTTGGATTTCTTGGCGAAAACGACCGGAACATCAAAATGTCTGGCTACGATACAGGCAATACCGATACCGGATGCTTCGATCGTAAGAATCTTATTGATATTGGCATCAGCAAAACGACGCTTAAATTCAGCGCCCATTTCATCAAACAGACGAATATCCATCTGGTGATTCAGGAAGCTGTCTACTTTTAAGACATTGCCTTCCTTTACAACTCCGTCTTTTGCAATTCGTTCCTCTAAAAAGTTCATGATTTTCCTCCGTGAATATGAAACCTAGAAAATAGTCTATTTAGTTTAACCTTATCAAAATATGGGAAAAGGTGCAATATAAAATCATGATTTCTTGTTTTTAAATCAGAGCATGGGTATAATAAAAGAAATACAGGAGGATATGATACATGGAAAAAGGTCTGATACATATATACTGCGGTAATGGAAAGGGAAAGACAACCTGTGCCATGGGACTGGCGATCAGATGTGCAGGGCAGGGTGGTAAGGTGCTGTGCTTCCAATTTATGAAAGGAGATAATTCAGGAGAACGCAGGATTTTGGAACAACTTGAAAATGTGACACTGATGTCATGCTATGAAAATGTGAAATTTACCAGCCGTATGAACGAAGAAGAAAAGGAACAGGCGAAAGCATTCTACAGCAATCGCTTCAATGAAATTATTGATATGGTACACAAAAGAATGTATGAT
>CAYRAW010000427.1:0-1668 GCA_964422225.1 uncultured Roseburia sp. | reverse complement strand
TTATGGGAAAATATGTTGTATTCAGATGCATATATAAAAAAAGTGATTTCTATACTTCGGGATGAAGAATATGGGTTATTACTTTCACCCAAACCGATAGGTATACACAATGATTCTTTTTATGCAGACCCATGGGATAATGACTATGAGAATGTGGTGCAGTTAGCCCATATGCTGCATATAGAGATGCCTGTTAGAAAAGAAGATATAGATCTGGTTTCTTTAGGAAGTGTCTTTTGGTGTCGCACAAATGTGTTACAAAAAGTATTTGCACATAATTGGGAATATACAGACTTTCCAGAGGAACCCATGCCGGATGATGGGACAATCAGTCATGCTCTTGAGAGAATTTTCGGATTTGCTGCAGTAGATGCAGGATACAAAGTAAAAACAATTATGAATGCTCAATATGCTTCTAAATTAATTACTATTCTTCAGGAAAAGTTACAGTATACGTATGACTGGTTATGGAAAAAAGAAGGGGTAAAAAACACGTATCAATTGTCTAAGCTGCAAGAAGAAAAAACGATAGTTTCAAAGATATTTGAAGAAGGAGAGGTATATCTTTATGGAGCTGGCGATTATGGGATACAGTATCTTAAAAAACTATTAGTGTGGGGTTATAAACCAAAAGCATTTGTTGTATCAGATGGTCAAAGAAAAAATGATGTTATTTGTGGTTTTAAAGTTTATGAATTGTCAGAAGTAGAAAATGATATAAATGCTGGATTCATTATTACAACTAATCCTGGTTTGCAGGAAATACTATCTTTAAAATTAGAGCAGAAAGGTATTTTCAGGTATTTTAAAGGAATATGCTTATAGGGTACGATTATATTTATGCAAACCTGATGAATACAAACATATGTTTCAAAAACTCTTGCGCGGTTGCTTTTCTATATGTATACTATGAAATAAGAGAACCACTTGGAGGATCATGAGGCGATGGTATTTGTAAATGAAGCATGGAATGGAACTGGAGATATTGTAGTATACAGTAATTATCACAAATATTGGTTGGATAGAGAAAGAAAAATTAAAAATCCATTATTTGATGTTTATAGTGGTAAAATATTGGATTTGAAAGAAGGAAAGCCACAGGCAGTAAAGTATTTCTATAATTTGTTAGATGCAGAAATATGTGATGGAGTAACCATTTGTGTCGTTCCATCAAGTAATGCGGACAAGAAGATTACAGGAATGTCACAATTAGGAGAGATGCTTGCTAAAAATAAGAGAGTAAATAAAGTGTATTTTCTTCAACGGCAGAATAGTATTGCAAAGTTGGCATATGGTGGAAATAGAGATATTTCTATTCATATGAAGTCAATTGGAACATTGAAGGAAATGGATGTAAATGGTGATATTATATTGCTTATGGATGACGTAACTACTACAGGTAATTCCTTGTATGCATGTCGTGAAATCCTTTTACAGAATGGTGCAGAACATGTTGAAATGTTTGCTTTAGGAAAGGCGATTTAATACATGAAGAAATTTGATGAGTATCCAATATTAGCAGTTACAAGCGATGATGAATCATATCCTTTTGGAATGCGGAAGATGAGCAATAATTCAGTGATATATTATAAGGGCGATATTAGCCTTATTAATGCAACTAAAAATATTGCAGTAATTGGTGCCAGAAAAATATCGGACAAGGGTCGT
>CAYRAW010000426.1:0-1677 GCA_964422225.1 uncultured Roseburia sp. | reverse complement strand
GGATGAAATCGGCATTACACTGGCACTGGAAGATTATGACAGACTGGAAGATATCGTGAATGTGTGCGAGAAGTCCGGTGTGCACACCAAATTTATACCGGATTATAACAGAGTCATTCCCAGCAGTCCTTATCTGGAGGATTTAGGCGGACTGGCTGTTATCAATATCCGCAGGGTACCATTGACCAATACAGCAAATATGCTTTCGAAGCGTGTCGTGGATGTGGTTGGTGCCATTGTGGCTATCATACTTTTCTCTCCGTTGATGCTGTTAGCAGCAATTGGCATCAAACTGACCAGTAAAGGTCCTTTGATCTACAGGCAGGAGAGAGTGGGGCTGCATAACAGACCATTTCAGATGTACAAATTCCGCACGATGGAAGTACAGAAGGAAGAGGAAGAGAAGAAGGGCTGGACTACCAAGAACGATCCCAGAGTAACTGCCATCGGCAGGATACTCAGAAAGACCAGCATTGATGAAATGCCGCAGTTCTTTAATGTCTTAAAAGGTGATATGAGTCTGATAGGACCCAGACCTGAAAGACCGCTTTGGGTAGAAAAATTTAAAGAAGAGATACCCAGATATATGATAAAACATCAGGTGCGTCCGGGATTGACAGGATGGGCACAGGTAAACGGATACAGAGGAGATACCTCGATTCGAAAACGTATTGAATATGATTTGTACTATATTGAAAATTGGACAATGGGATTTGACATGAAGATCCTGTTTCTGACTTTTTTTAAGGGATTTGTAAATAAGAACGCATATTAGGAGAAATACGGAATGGAAGATAATCGTTATGAGGATAACCGAAGACCTGCAAGAAGACAGGGCAGCGCACAGACTGAGGGCAGACGTGTAAGACAGGAGACAACTGCCAGACGTCCATCAAGAAATGGAGAACCAGTACGCCGCACGGTACGTTCAGGAAACGCAGGAAGTACTTCACGCAGGAGTCCACAGCAGGGTGTGGAGACTGGTACAGCATACCGTACATCACAGACCGGCACAACACGCCGAACGGTACAGAATGGAACACAGGCAGGTACAGCAGCCCACCGTTCCACACAGTCCAGAACGGCACAGGGAACACGTCGGCCGTCACAGACAGGAGCAATGCAGGGTGACATGACACGTACACAGAGAGGAACAGCACCCGGTACGAGAAGACCGGCACCGGATAAAACTAAGAAAACGAATAGGAGTCAAGTCCCGCCTAAGAAGGCAGTCAAGAAGAAGCGCAGAAAGATCGCATTATTTATTATGGAGATATTTGTACTTCTGATTTTGCTGGTCGTATTCTGGGGGGTTATGAAAGCGCGTCAGATCAAGATCGTGACGATTGATGATCAGGATGTAGAGATCAACGAACAGGTCAAGGAAGCAACCGAAACGGGTGCCATGAAAGGTTACAGAAATATTGCACTGTTTGGTGTAGATTCCCGTGATGGAGAACTTGACAAGAACACAAGAACAGATACGATCATGATCGCGTCCATTAATCTGGATACCAAGGAAGTCAAGCTGATATCTGTACTGCGTGATACGTATTTGAACTTAAGTACAGATTCTTATAATAAGGCAAATGCTGCCTATGCAAAGGGTGGTCCCAAACAGGCAATTGCCATGCTGAATATGAATCTGGATATGAATATTACGGATTTTGTAACGAT
>CAYRAW010000425.1:0-1689 GCA_964422225.1 uncultured Roseburia sp. | reverse complement strand
TGATTTTTGTTTAGTATCTTTTTGATTTGACACCTTAATTTTACTACAAAACAGGAAAGGATTCCTTATATTTTGGGCTTTTTTTGAAAGTTATTTATGACAGACCATGAAAAAACATGCAGTTGTGGATAAAACTGCGGAAACTCAAGCACATATTTGATTGAAATAATCAACAAAATAGATTATAGTTAAAGTTAATAAATTAAAATGAGAAAGGTATGGTCATTAATTTATGCAGACAGATACAATTGCGGCGATTGCAACAGCAGTCAGTGATTCGGGAATTGGAATTATCAGAATCAGTGGAAGTGATGCCATGGCAATAGCAGATAGAATATATCGTTCGCCCCAAAATCAGAAGAAATTGTCACAGGTTGCAAGCCATACCATTCATTATGGATATATATATGATGATAATGAGCTGATAGATGAAGTTATGGTAGCAGTCATGCGCAGTCCTCACAGTTATACAACAGAAGATACTGTGGAAATTAATTGTCATGGCGGAATTCTGGTTATGAATCGTATACTGGAGACAGTGTTGCATCATGGAGCGAGACTGGCAGAACCGGGTGAATTTACAAAGAGAGCTTTTCTCAACGGAAGAATTGACCTGTCACGGGCAGAAGCTGTTATGGATCTGATACATTCTAAAAATGAATTTGCCATGAAAGCATCTGTAAATCAGCTAAAAGGTTCTGTGTCTGTTAAGGTTCGCAGTTTACGTGAGGCAATTTTGTATGAAATCGCTTTTATTGAATCTGCATTGGATGATCCGGAACATATCAGTCTGGAAGGCTATCCTGATAAACTTATGGTCAAAACACAGGATTTGCTTGCGGAATTAAAGAAGCTGATAGACAGTGCAGATAATGGAAAAATGTTAAAAGACGGCATCCGTACAGTTATTTTAGGCAAGCCTAATGCTGGTAAGTCCAGTCTGTTAAATGTATTGGTTGGTGAAGATAAGGCGATTGTTACCAGCGTAGCAGGAACAACGAGAGATGTTCTGGAAGAATCTATTAAACTGCATGGAATCGGACTTAATATAATAGATACCGCAGGAATCCGTGATACGGAGGATGAAGTTGAGAAAATTGGCGTTGAGAAAGCACGTAAATATGCTAATCAGGCGGATCTTGTCATATACGTAGTGGATTCCTCAAGGGCTTTGGATGAAAATGATGTTGAAATTATCGATCTGATAAAGGATAAGAGAGTTATTGTACTTTTAAATAAAACAGATCTGGATTCTGTGGTAACAGATGAGGAAATCAAAAATAAATTCAGGGAAATTTATCAGAATGATGATATTAAGCATGAAGATAAACTGCATGTGATCAGAACGTCAACTAAGGAAAATACAGGAATGGATGAGTTTGAACAAACTATTCAGGATATGTTTTTTGCAGGTAAAATTGCTGTAAATGATGAGATTTATATTACAAATCAAAGACATAAAGAAGCTTTGACAGAAGCATATGACAGTTTAAAAATGGTCCAAAAGAGTCTGGAAGATGAGATGCCGGAAGATTTTTATTCCATTGATCTGATGAGTGCTTATGCTGCTCTGGGCAGAATTATCGGAGAAGAAGTCGGAGAAGATCTGGTCAATGAAATATTCTCTAAATTCTGCATGGGGAAATAATATGAAAAGAACTTCTAATCACTCAGAGCAAAGGCTCTTTC
>CAYRAW010000424.1:0-1693 GCA_964422225.1 uncultured Roseburia sp. | reverse complement strand
AAATCAATGGTGAATATATTTACGATAAAAACGGGCAGCATGTCCCAAATAAGTATTTTGGCAAAAAACTAAGGACAAACTACCCGGACGGTAATTATATATACAACATTAAGGAATTTAAGAGTGGATTTTCTACAGCGACACGTGTTACTGATACCCGTAAGGCGGTTTCATATATTGTCAAATACATCACAAAAGATTTGTGTGAAGTAACTTCTGGTAAACGTAGATATTTACCATCAAACAATTTACAGCTTCCTGAAACGACTACAGCTATGTATGCGCCGGATGCTCTTAATGTCCTCTTACAAGATATAGAATACAATTATAAGGTCAAATTGTCAATTGATGCTGTAAAAACCTATATTGTAGATGTACCGAACTATAAAAATACAATAACCGTTTTCGAATTTAACCCAAACTAAAGTATCTCAATTTTTCTGCAGGTTTTTAAACCTGGTTTTAAATTTGAGATACAAAAAGGAGTTTTTATGAATTTATATTACTTGAATCATACAGTTAATGCTATAGCAGCTAAACCTAATCGTACACAATCTGATCAGATTCGACTTGCTCAACTGCTTCAGGATGCTGAATCTTCTGGATGCAAAATTGAGATCGATCGTATATCGAAAAAATATATTATTACTTGCGGAGGGCGTGCTGATGGATAAAATAACCCTTGCTACTGCCCTGGAGTTATTCCTTGAGTCACGAGAAACATACTGTTCTAATGTAACAGTAGAAAATTACAAAAATACACTTAACTATTTTCAAGGGTTCATTACGGTTCTGCTTGATACATCCGCTGATGATCTGGATGTTAGTCAGGTTACTATACGTGATATGAATAAATACTCTATCTACCTGAAAAGCAAAATAAAGAATGACAACAATCCTTTTACTCCATCCGGTAACGGTTTGATCTCTTCCAGAACTAGGAAAGACTATTTAAAAGATGTCATGACCTTTTATAACTTTCTCTATGATAACGAGTATATAGAAAATAACCCAACTAAAAAGTTAAAGCTGCCAAAAGTACAACCACAACCTCTTGAACCGCTGACATCTGATGAAGTCAAAAAAATAGATGAGTGTTACAATCCTGATACTAAATTGGGTGCCCGTAATCTTGCAATTATACACTGTCTGCTAGATGAAGGTATGCGATCAGGAGAAGTACAACGCCTGTTACGTAAAGATGTTAATTTTGCTGAAAATTATATAGTGATCCGTAACAGTAAAGGCGGTAAAGGTCGTATTATCCCCCTTGCTGCTATTCCCCGGAAATACCTGATAAATTACTTTGATAAGCTCCCTGAAATGCCGCAGGATAATGATTATGTATTTTATGTTCATAAAGGTGATCCTTTAACAGAAGATTCCATAAAGTGTTTCTTTCAGAGGTTAAAAATAAAGTCTGGTATACCTCGTATTTATCCGCACTTGCTCCGGCATACATTTGCTACAAGTTTTATACTGGGCGGCGGTTCTCTGGAACTGCTACGAATCTATATGGGCCATAGCTCTATCGAGACTACCCAGAAATATCTACATGTTGCAAATAACATGCGCTTTATGAAAAATATTTATCCACTGGATAAGTGTTTTTTACAAAAATTTTATTAGAAACGAGGTGTTTATGTGGATAAGGAACAGCTATTTAATGAGATCATACAAGATTTTGTAGATA
>CAYRAW010000423.1:0-1693 GCA_964422225.1 uncultured Roseburia sp. | reverse complement strand
TCAATATTTTTTCCTATTACCGCCTGTAAATGTCTGCCACTTTTTATCTTATACAGATATTCCTTCCATTTATCCAGAAAAATTTCATAGAAAGCCTCTACACTGGGAATAACTCCTAACCGGTACATAATTTCAGGATTCAGGAAATAATTTTCAAAAGAATAATAGTGCAAAATCAGTACATTTTCAGGCGTAACCCGTGGCAATTTATCTACATCTCTGGCGCCCTGTTCTTCATAATAATGACACAACTGTCGTTTTAACAGATTCGGATCTTTGCCATCTCCGTCACGTATCATCAAAAACTGGTCTTTTATATAGATCTGATTCATATATTTGAGATTTGCATAGGTTTTGATATTCGTACAACTGTTGGTCGTAATGATCGCCACCCTAGACAGTTTGCCGTTATCATCATACATTTCCGAGTAAAAACGGCGCAGTAACAGAGGAAGTCTGCTCTTGTCCTGCTTTCCTTCCACAATAAATACGAAGTTTACATTCATCAGGTCATTTGCTGTATATCCAAGGTTATCTAAAATGACACTAATGTCAGTTTTACTTCTCACTGCCGGGTATCCATTTTCATCCAGTACCATCTGCCTGATCTGTCTGGTGTTAAAATTAGGCAGAAGATTGGGAGAGTGTGTAGAGAAAATAACCTGATGCTTCTTGGAAAGCCGATACAGGATATCCCCTGATGTTTTCTGCAGCGTTGGATGCAGGAAAATCTCAGGGTCCTCGATCATAATGATACTGGGACTTCGTGACTCATCCTCTGTATATGTTTCCAATAAAGATAACATATAGATACTTCTCATTCCCTTCCCCATTCGCTCAACAGGTCTGGTGATCTGCTCTGCCACCTGATACAGTTCTGTTGTCACTGTCAGCATACCATCCGTATTGCGGTTCATGGAATAAAGTATCTGTTCCTGCCCGCCATTCCTTCTGAAATGCTCATTCACCTTAGTCGCAAATTCATCCAGATTAAGCCGGTATAACTTGTAATCCAGCAGCCTCATTGTTTCAAAAGCCGTCAATTCCTGCGGTGTCTTCTGATTCAGCAGACCTATGCATGAAAAGCAATGATTACACTTCTTTGCCTGATTGAATAAACAGCAGTTATCACGTATTTTTTTGAGTTGCTCGTCCTCCTGCAGCAGAAGCATATCCTTCTGGAACTGTCCCAGATTCCTCTCCGCATCCACATAATATATCTTGGGAAAAATGTCCTTTATATAACGATTATTCTTATGAAATCCATCATCATAACGTACTTTGCCATCTCTATTTGCTATAAAGGTAAAGAAAAGCCTCCCATCCTTGTAAGAAGGCAGTTTTCTGCCAAAATCAGCCATCCATGCATCCATCCTGCGGTATCTGCTGATTCTGCCGCTTCGCTGCATCTGTTCAAAATCTTCCTCCTGATAGGCGATCTCTACTTCGATTTCGATATTGGAACCCGATTCATCAAAGTCTTCCTGCTGTATCTGATAGTCGCCTCCTACAGCTCGTATTGCATCCAGAACTGTTGTTTTTCCTGTATTGTTCTGCCCCACCAGAATCAAAGCATTTTCAATATCTTCCAACACAACTTTCCTGATCGATTTAAAATGGCTGATTTCCAATCTGACGATCCTCATGCTGCCCACCTCCGACTAACATACTCCTCTTTCATTTTATCAGTGAG
>CAYRAW010000422.1:0-1696 GCA_964422225.1 uncultured Roseburia sp. | reverse complement strand
TGTTTTCAGAAGATATGTTAAGACATTATGTGGATATGCCTTGGATGGCAAAGCCGATAAAGAAAAGGTGGTAAATGAGAGAGAAGATAAGAGGTGTAGAAAAGAACAGGACGCAGTTCATTTGTTTTGATAGACATTCGCATGACCTTGCGAAGACACTTGTTTCGTGATAAACTTAAATTAATATGTGTAAAGGTGCAAAAAGGAGGCAGTTATGGCAGTTTCATATAATCGTTTGTGGAAATTATTGGTTGATAAAAAGATGAGTAAGGCTGATCTAAGAAAAGCCGCCGGTATTGCACCTAATACTATGACAAAGATGCGTAGAGATGAAGAAGTGACACTATCTGTTCTTGGGAAAATATGCAAGACTCTTGATGTTGATTATGGGGACATTATGGAATTTGTGGACAAGGGGGAAGATTGATATGACACCAGAGGAAAAAGCACGTCTTATAATTGATGAAAAGTTATGTCAGGCAGGATGGGTTATACAAGATATGAATCGCCTGAATCTTGCCGTGTCTTTAGGTGTTGCTGTGAGAGAATTCCCTACAAGTACTGGAGAAGTAGATTATGCATTGTTTATCGACGGTCAGCCAATAGGTGTAGTAGAGGCTAAGAGAGAAGAAGCTGGTCAATCAATCACAGATGTAGAGGTTCAGTCCGGAAGATACGCCAATAGTACCTTTAAATGGGTTAGGGAAGATTATTCTATCCGCTTTGCATATGAAGCGACAGATAAATTGGTTCGATTTACAGATTATAAGGACATAAAATACAGGTCAAGAACAGTTTTCACATTTCATCGCCCGGAGACACTTCGTGAGTTACTGAGACAACCAGATACGATTCGTAATAATATGAAGCATTTTCCCGTTTTGGATGAAACAGGTTTCCGGAAATGTCAGGTAAATGCCATAAAAAAACTGGATGAGTCGTTTGCTGATAACAGACCGAAGGCATTGGTACAAATGGCTACTGGTGCAGGTAAAACGTTTACAGCTATAACTGCATCATATAGACTGCTGAAATATGGAAAAATCAATCGTATTTTATTTTTGGTCGATACCAAAGGATTGGGCGAACAGGCAGAGAGGGAATTCCTTGCCTATACTCCAACAGATGATCCAAGATCCTTTTCACAAATTTACGGTGTGAGAAGATTGAAAAGCTCATATATTCCAAGTGATGTGCAGGTATGCATCAGCACAATACAGAGAATGTACTCCATTTTGAAGGGTGAAGAATTAGACGAATCTGCGGAAGAAACTTCATTTGCAGAATTTACGACAGCCGAAAGTAAAGCACCGAAAGAGGTGGTTTACAACGAGAAATACCCTCCGGAATTCTTTGATGTAATCATCGTGGATGAATGTCATAGGTCTATTTACAATGTATGGAGTCAGGTTTTGACTTATTTTGATGCATTTATTGTGGGATTGACTGCGACACCGGACAATAGGACTTTTGCCTTCTTTAATGAAAATATTGTCAGTGAATATCCTAGAGAACAAGCCATTGTGGATGGGGTAAATGTTGGAGAGGATATTTTTCTGATTGAGACAAATGTTGGGAAAAATGGCGGACATTTGATGAAACAGTTAATTGAATATAGAGATCGATTATCAAGATCCAAGCGGTGGAAGCAGTTGGATGAGGATGTACATTATCAGCCTACGCAGCTGGATAGGGA
>CAYRAW010000421.1:0-1718 GCA_964422225.1 uncultured Roseburia sp. | reverse complement strand
AGCAAAATCTACATCTTTAAATACAATGCTGCCATCTGCAACTTCTTCTACAGGGTTCTCAGGATTGGTAAGGTCTGTCTTTTCCTGCAACACCTCTGCAATACGTTTCGCACTGGCATAACTCATGGTAAGCATAACGAAGATCATGGATACCATCATCAGACTCATCAGAATATTCATACAATAAGTCAAAAGACTCATCATTTCACCTGTTGTCAGACCTCCTGCAACGATCATCTTGGCACCAAGCCAGGAAATGATCAGAATACATGCATATACCGTGAACTGCATCAGAGGCATATTGATAACGACCAGTTTCTCCGCACGCAGGAACATATTGTAAATGTTCTGGTTTGCCTTGGAGAATTTCTCCTTCTCATAATCTTCTCTTACATATGCCTTTACCACACGGATTGCAGATACATTCTCCTGCACGCTGGCATTCAGATCATCATACTTTTCAAATACCTGTCTGAAATACTTGGTAGCTCTGGGAATGATCATTGCAATACATACACCAAGGAATATAACGGCGATCAGATAGGTGCTTGCCAGCTTCGCATTGATGGAAAAAGCCATGATCATAGCGATAATCATAGATGCCGGTGCTCTCATTGCCATACGAAGCAGCATCTGATATGCATTCTGCAGGTTTGTTACATCTGTTGTAAGTCTGGTGATCAGACTGGAAGTAGAATATTTATCAATATTAGAGAAAGAAAATGTCTGGATATTCTCAAACATTGCCTTTCTCAGGTTTCTGGCAAAGCCCGTAGATGCCCTTGCACCGTATTTTGCCCCCATCATACCTGCCCATAAGCCGATGATAGCAGCCACTACCATATATGCGCCAACTTTGTATATATGGTTCATATTTCCAGCATTGACACCATCATCGATAATCGATGCCATCAATAGTGGAATGATCATTTCCATGATAACTTCAAGAATCATGAAAATGGGCGTCATAATGGAATCTTTTTTAAATTCCTTAATCTGTGCGCCTAATATTTTCAGCATAATATTTTCTTCCTTTCACAATTAGTCTTTGATTCTTTTGTGTATACACTCCTCTTTTTCACCCAGATTCTTACGAATCTTATCTGAAACAGCAAAAAAAGACTCTATTTCCTCCTGTGTCATATCTTTTCTGATCTGTAATTCCAGAGAATCCAATGTCTGTTTCGTTTTAAAATGCATCTCTTCACCGAGCGGAGTCAGGATGAGTCTCTTTAATCTGGCATCTCCGGGCACATTCTCGCGCTCTATGTAGCCCTTCTTCTCCATAAGTTTCACAATACTGGTTACGGTCGACCGGTTCACTCCGAAGGTAGACTCTATTGTTTTCTGATAAACCGGCTGATCCTTGTGAAAATAGAGGTATGCCATGATCCAGCCATTCATCTGTGTTGTCTCATCTATTCCTGCCGCTGTCCCTTTCTTCATAAAACACCGGTTGAAATCCTGCTGCATCCTGCGAATGACATGTCCCATTGCTCTGTCCGGACCATTCTTCTCTTCCATAGTCACCCCTCTTTCTATAATTACCTTAGATGATTGCAAAACTGTATACAGAATGGCACGAATTGTGCAGGTTTAACAATGCAACACAGACCCGCTCTCGCTACACTGCAGCTCGTAGCAGTACATAAGGCGCTTAACCACAGCGCCTAAGTACTGACGGCTGCACAGTGTCTGTTTATGCATTTGTTAAATCT
>CAYRAW010000420.1:0-1728 GCA_964422225.1 uncultured Roseburia sp. | reverse complement strand
CAACAAGGGCTTATAGCCCTAGAGCAAACCACCCGTTTGACGGGTGGTCATGATTACTTTAAATTTCTGGCATAAAAGCACTGAAAAAGGAGACATTTTGGTCTCCTTTTTCAGTGCTTATTTTATTGTCCGGCTGTGGCAGCCTGCTGTTGAAGCTGTTGTGCCTGCATGAGCAGAAGCTGCTGTCTTTGTTCTTCAATTACTTCCTGCGCATTAGGTGCAGCGAAGAAAGTACTGTTATGAGGACACATCTGTGTAGGATCAGTAACTGTATTAGTAGTGCCATCGTCGATTGGAAGACCGTTTTCATCCAATTCTGTCGTAGAACTCTGTCCTCCGTTAGCCAGGCCGCTATCCTGCAGACGGGCAGGAATTCGCTCCACAATAGAGGATTGCTTAAATGGACACTCTTCAGTAGCAGTAAGACCTGTATATGCACAAATGTTGGAACTATAATGTACGTCACAGGTTTCTGTAGGAACTGTTCCTTCGGCGAAGTATTCGGTGATAACATTACCGTCACATACGCCTGCAATCGGCAGTCTGCCCGATTTGGAACATACCTGGGCTGTTACGATGCCGCTTGCCATAGGGAAGGATTTTTCAGGCAGATTCTCATGAATCCTTGACATAACTGCGCGCCATAGGGTCTTGGAAAGATTTCTCTCAGAAGAAGATGATAAACTGACATTATTATCATAACCAGTCCATGTGGTCGCTGTGTAGTAAGGGGTAAAACCAGAGAACCATACATCCTTGTTATCAGAAGTTGTACCGGTTTTACCTGCAATAGCCATGCCACCGAAGTTGACAGAACCACCAGTACCTGAAGTAACAACATCCTGCATGGCACTTGTTAACAGCCATGCGGTCGTTTCTTTAATAACAGGTGTCTCAGTGGGGGAAGTATTATCGATCAATACATTTCCATCATGGTCTACAATCTTGGTATATAACTTAGGTTTGATATATACGCCTTTGTTTGCAATTGCTGCATATGCTGCATTTAATTCCAGATTTGTGACACCATCTGTGATACCGCCCAATGCCAGAGGCTGCCCGATATCAGATACGACTGTTCCATCAGCCTCTACACGTCTGTCAACCAGAGTAGAAAAACCAAAGTTCAACAGATAATCGAAACCAAGCTGTGGAGTGATCTGTGTCAAAGTCTTTACAGCAACGATGTTAGCTGATTGAGCAATACCATAACGCAGGGTAAGCAATCCACGGTAACCATCTTTCCACCAGTTGGAAACCGGTCTGCCGCTTGCGTAATTGTAAGGAGCATCATTCTGTACATCTGCCAGTGTCAGACCGGCACTGTCCAAAGCGGGAGCATAAGTAGACACTACTTTAAAAGTGGAACCTGGCTGTCTGGTAGTTGTATAGGCTCTGTTCAGAGTACGGCTGGCCTCCTTTACACCTCGACCGCCGACCATGGCTACGATATAACCTGTTGCCTGATCTTCGATGGTAATGGATACCTGAGGCTGTGGCGTGAGAGTGATTCTTTCTCCCTCTACAGTATCTCCATCTGTCATGATAGCTGCTTTATAATTGTCAATAGCAGTCTGGGCATCTTCCTTGGAATCATACAGCATATTGAAAGATGAATCAAACTGTTTATAGTAGGATTTATACATTTCACTGCTGTAGTTTTCTTTTTCACCGTTTGCTTTCTTTATGGTAAGTGCATAATTGAGATACCATTTCGTATTTGCAGGA
>CAYRAW010000419.1:0-1728 GCA_964422225.1 uncultured Roseburia sp. | reverse complement strand
CGAATTCTGCTGTGAATCTGATGGTGGTCATATTCTCCCCGACCAATATCAAATACGATACCATCATAGTCTTCCGGTACTTTATTGCCCCGTGCGATCTGGATTTCCGGGTTCAGATACAACAGCAGTGCTGCCGAAAATACATCATCTGCGTGAAATTTACCACCATGTGTAAAGGCCTTTGCGTCCTTTTTTGTGATCTGTTCTAATAAAGTGTTCATATAAGCCCCCCACTTCATTCCTTATTTTCTGATGACTTTTTGAACTCCTCAAATATCGGGTATTTATGCTTATCGGCTTCTGTGATCTTACGGATTACTTTACAGGGATTGCCAACGGCAATTACGCCGTCAGGGATATTCTTATTTACAACACTGCCTGCACCAATAATTGTATTGCTTCCAATCGTTACTCCCGGCAGTACAGATACATTGGCTCCAATCCAGACACTGTTCCCTATCGTAATTGGTAAGGCAATCTCTAATCCCCGGTTTCTCTGCTCGCTGTCTATGGCATGTCCAGCCGTAGAAAAAACACAGTTCGGTGCAATAAATACATTATCCCCGAATGTAACCTTTGCTCCATCAAGTATCGTGACATTATGGTTTGTATAAAAATTTTCCCCTATGGAAATGTTAAATCCATAATCACAATAAAATGGTGCTGTGATCACGGGATTTCCTTTCATACTTCCAATGATCTGTTCCAGTAATTCTTTCTGTCGTTCTGTATCAGATGGTTTGCAATGGTTGAAATCATAACACAGATCAACACAACGTGTTCGTGCTTCCACAATCTCCTTATCATAGTTGGCATCATATAAATAACCATTCTGTGCTTTTTCCCATTCAGTCATTCTATTGTCTCCTTTACATAAGCTTATCTTAATAGTATAGCATAAAATAGAATGTTATAGGGAACAGTTATTTTTTATACCAGAGTCTTTTCTTTCCATGCTCCATGCTTATATCGGAATAATGCAAATATAGCAGTAACAGTCCAGGTCAGTCCTGTAGTCAGCCAGATTCCCCACATTCCAATAAAAGGAATTGCAGTAAGTCCCACTGCAAAAGCTACTCTTGCAATGACTTCCACCACTCCGTTTATCAGGGCATACATGGAATCCCCAGCACCGTTTAACATATATCTTAAAATCTGTACTCCACCAAGGGCGATCAAAAACAGGCTTGTAATTCGGATACCGGATGCTGCAATGGAGATGATTTCTTCGTTTGTGACAAAAATACTCATGATCGGATGTCCAAATGCCCAGAATACAATAAGCAAAATTAAGGATACCACTGCACTGATCTTTATAGCCACAATGACTCCAAGTGATATCCTATCCTGCTTTCCAGCGCCCATGTTCTGCCCGGTATAGGTCACGATTGCTGCACCCATACACATGGACATGAACATCATGGAAAGGGCATTTGTTGCGCCAATCGCGGAAAAGGCTTTGTCACCAACAAACCGCCCGACGATGATTCGGTCTGCCAGTGTGTATATTTGTTGAAATAAATTACCGATTAGAATGGGAATTGCAAATTGTATCAGCAGCTTTACGGGGCTGCCTTTTGTCATATCTACTGTTTTCATAATTATAATCCGCCTTTCTGCGAAAGCCACCAATGCGTCATGAAACATCTTGGCTAACTTTCGCTTTTCTAATCTATATTCCTTCTGATATTATTTACCTATAAGACTGACACACTACAGAACACGTGG
>CAYRAW010000418.1:0-1736 GCA_964422225.1 uncultured Roseburia sp. | reverse complement strand
TCAATATGTGCCACATATTCATCATGGAACCCGATCAGTCCCTTGTAGATCATATTGGCTGCTTCATAGCCAATGGCACAATCAGCCGTTTCCATAATAGATTTGGCTGTTTCCTCCATCAGATCCAGTGTCTCCATCGTTGCAGTACCATCCAGTACATCACTGATCAGTTTCTTCAGCTGCCCCAGTCCTACACGGCATGGCACACATTTGCCACAGGACTGCGCATGGCACAGTTCCAGAAATGCCTTGGACATATCGATCGGACACAGCCCGGATGGACTGGCTTCGATTCTTCTCTCCAAATCCTTATAAAGCTGTTCCACTACTACCTGGGCCTTATTCGGTACTGGTATTTCAAGTCTGCTCATAAGTATCCTCCCTGCTTTTCCATTCATATTTATTCAAGCATACAAAAACTTTCTTTTTCGGTCTCTGTGTACTATGTAAGCGCTTACAAATGACTATAGCATGAATTTATATACATTACAAGAATCGTTAATTTTTAAACACTTTACTGGTAATTCTGCATAAAAAAAACGCCTTCCGACTAATCATCGGCAAACGTTTTTTATGCATATTAACCCAAATGAAACTGATCTACAATACCCTTTAATTTATCAACAGACTCCCTGCATTCCTGTAAGTGCTTATATTCTTCCAACTACTGCATGGAATCCTTGATCCGTTCCATCACATTTTTAAATTCATCCGCATCTGTTCTGTATCCGGTAATACACAAAAAATATGGTACTCTTTCTGACATATTGTACCATATTTTCTGATTATTTTCTATGTTTTTGACTGTTTTCTGCGATTTACTAATAAAAGACCACTCATTAATGCTGTAAATGGTGCAACCGCTACCAAACCGAAGCTTCCGACGATCGTATGAAGAATTTCAGATGCCACATCCTTATAATTCAGGATATTGTATACTGGCGTTCCCTGTGCCATGAATACCATCAGTAATGCAAGATACCCGCCTGAATAAGCCAGCAGCAAAGTAGTAGACATCGTTCCCATGGCAGCACGCCCAACATGGATTCCTGACATGGCAGCTTCCTTCCAGTCTATATCCGGCTTCTTCTCCACAACTTCATAGATAGCAGATGTGATATCCACAGCGATATCCATAATTGCACCACTGGCTCCGATAAAAATACTTGCCATAAAAATCTCAGTCAGATTCAGATATTCATAACCTGAGTACAGCAGACTCTCGGAATTAGCCATGACTGCACCATGTATTTTAAATAATCTGGTAAAAATAATACCAAGAATACATGTCGTGATCACTCCAAGCATGACTCCTGATGATGCTGCCAGAAAACGTCTGTCATAACCATACACCAGTGAAATTATTACAATAGTAAGCACTGTGATGATCGCAAGTCCTATGAGAATGGGATTACCCCCATTCAGACAGTTAGGTACCAGTATTTTCCATATCATAAGTACCGTTATGACAAAAGATAACAGACTGCGCAGCCCGATCCCTTTTGCAAAAATGATCAGTACAACAGAGAAGATCATCATCAAAATAACTTCCTTATCCAGCCTGTAATGATCGATCATATTTACCGATATTATATCGTCATTCTGATAACTGATAACAACCTGTGCAATATCTCCTGCTGCATATATCTTATCTGTCTGTAAAGATCCTGTCAGCAAATTACACGCCTGCGTTTCCTGTCCTTTAAATCTGCCCCCAAGCAGACGCACTGTACAAT
>CAYRAW010000417.1:0-1738 GCA_964422225.1 uncultured Roseburia sp. | reverse complement strand
GAATCGTTACAGCATGATCATTTTCAGAATCAAAATCATACGTAATACAGAATGGTGTACCGATCTCATCCTGACGACGATATCTCTTACCGATATTTCCTCTGTCGTCAAATTCACAATTGTACTTTTTAGAAAGCTGTGCGTATATCTTCTCGGCACCTTCATTCAATTTCTTGCTCAATGGAAGAATACCAATCTTAACAGGTGCGATAGCCGGATGGAAATGCATTACAGTTCTTACATCACCTTCTCCGATTTCTTCCTCATCATAAGCAGCACACAGGAAAGCAAGTACAACACGGTCTGCACCCAGTGAAGGCTCAATAACATATGGTACATACTTTTCTTTCTTCTCATCATCAAAGTAAGACATATCCTGACCTGATGTATTCTGATGCTGTGTCAGGTCATAATCTGTTCTGTCTGCAATACCCCATAACTCGCCCCAGCCAAATGGGAATAAGAATTCGATATCTGTTGTTCCCTTGGAATAGAAGCAAAGTTCTTCAGGTGAGTGATCACGCAGACGCATCTCATCTTCTTTGATACCCAGACTTAAAAGCCAGTCGCGGCAGAACGCTCTCCAGTACTGGAACCACTCCAGATCAGTGCCAGGTTCGCAGAAGAATTCAAGTTCCATCTGTTCAAACTCTCTTGTACGGAATGTGAAATTACCAGGTGTGATCTCATTTCTAAAGGATTTACCAATCTGTCCTATACCAAAAGGAATCTTCTTTCTGGAAGTTCTCTGTACATTCTTAAAGTTAACAAAAATACCCTGTGCTGTTTCAGGTCTTAAGTAAACGGTATTCTTGGCATCCTCTGTAACACCCTGGAATGTCTTGAACATCAGGTTGAACTGACGAATTTCAGTAAAATTATGTTTTCCACAGGTAGGGCAGGGAATCTTATTTTCTTCAATGAACTGCATCATCTTTTCCTGACTCCATGCATCTACGGATTCTGTTAAGGCAATACCCTTCTCCTCGCAGAAATCTTCGATCAGCTTATCTGCGCGGAAACGCTCATGACATTCCTTACAATCCATCAAAGGATCAGAGAATCCACCCAAGTGTCCGGATGCTACCCAAGTCTGAGGATTCATCAGGATCGCACAGTCAACACCTACGTTATAGGGGTTCTCCATGATGAATTTCTGCCACCAAGCTCTTTTTACATTGTTCTTCAGTTCCACGCCAAGATTACCGTAATCCCATGTGTTCGCAAGTCCACCATAAATTTCTGAACCAGGATATACAAATCCTCTTGCCTTTGCCAAAGCAACAATTTTGTCCATTGTCTTTTCCATTATTCTTTCCTCACCTTACTGTTATTTATTTGAATACAACAACGCTTACACCCTGCGATTGTTCTATATCTGCTGTTTTTGGGGAAACAGGATTCACTCCATCACTTACATATAATATTTTACCAAAGCACTGAAGTCTCATTCCATCTGTCATAGTAGACGGCAATTCCATGATCACAATATGCTTTTGCCCCATTTCAAGGAGTTCCTGTTTTCCAATCGTGTTTGAACTGTCTTTTACATCAGTCAGTGAAATATCCAGATCATATCCTTCAGAATATGCTTCCTGTATTGTCCCTGCGAACAAAGTTTTACTATTATATCCCATATAAGAAGCTGCACTGTCATATTTCATACTGACCCGTACTTGTCCATCTGACACTTCACTTCCCTTTAGTGTGATTTCTGCCGTGGGGTTCTGTCTGCAAT
>CAYRAW010000416.1:0-1740 GCA_964422225.1 uncultured Roseburia sp. | reverse complement strand
TTACGTGATTGTCTACAAACGTTTTATCAATATTAGAACAGGATAAAATCATGGGAAACTCCTTATAATGTAACATTTTTACATGCAAATATGTATTATTGCGAACCGTATCACATTATATAGAAAAATGTATAAAAAAACAACTGTCAAATTGTTAGAAAATTGGGAAAAAGTATGCACGGAATAAGATATTATTTGACAATCATTTAACAATGTTGTATACTTTATCTGAATATCGGCAAAAGAAAAAACACTGTATATATTATAGTGAAGAGAGTTATTAATTATGGAGGTGTATATCGTGGACGATAAGGTGATATCACAGGCAGTTATCGGAAGGCTTCCCAGGTATTACAGATATTTGGGGGACTTAAGGGATAGCGGAGTAGAGAGGATATCGTCGCAGGATTTAAGCAGGTTGATGAAAGTAACTGCTTCCCAGATACGACAGGATTTCAATAACTTCGGAGGATTTGGTCAGCAGGGCTATGGATATAATGTAGAGTATCTGTACAATGAGATAGCGAAGATTCTTGGTCTGAACAGTAAGCACAATCTGATCATCATAGGTGCTGGTAATCTTGGTCAGGCACTGGCTAATTATATGAACTTTGAAAGACGTGGATTTATTGTAAAAGGAATCTTTGATATCAATCCGGCTTTACAGGGGAAAGAACTGAGAGGAATTGCTGTACGCCCTGTAGAACAGATAGAAGAATTTGTAAAGGCAAATAATATTGATATAGCAGTTCTTACGATACCTAAAGATGGTGCAGTGAAAGCATCAGAGGTTCTTGTAAAATGTAATATTAAGGCAATATGGAATTTTGCACATGTAGATTTGAATGTACCGGATAGTATTGTAGTAGAAAATGTACATTTATCAGACAGCCTGATGAAGCTTTCTTATGGAATTGAGAAACATTCACATGAAGCAACAGATAAATAGGATACTGTAAAAAATAAGAGGGTGACTGTATGACACAGGATGAAGAACTGTTCAGAACAGCGCTGGAAGGTAAAAAAATACCAATACTGACGCTTGATCACAAATGGCATAAGCTTTTCACACAAACGGGTGCCAATGAGGCAATACAGCAGTTGGAAACCGTAGTTAATGATATGCTCAAGAGACAGGGAAAACTTAATACAGAGATAAAGAGTCTTAATTTATTTAAAAAGAAACTGATGCAGGAAATCATGGCACTTATGGAAATTCCGGATAGTCCCCAAAAGGATAAAAAGATGGAAGAGAATAAGCGACTGATAGAGGAATCCAACGAAAAAATGGATCTTTATCATGATGAACTTATGGAACTGCCGGGACAGATTGAAGAAGCTAACCTGAAACTTATGATAGCGACAATGCAGGTATGCTATAAAAAGATCAAGCAGAATACGCAGGATATAGAAGACATTAACAAATGGATACAGGGTTTCAGAATTCAGTTAAAACGTAAAGTACTGCAGAAACAGCAGAAGGAAATCTGGAATGATGAATTGTATTCATATATGCATGATATTTTCGGACCTGATGTAATAGAAATGTTTGATTTAAAATATAACCCTAAGAATGTCCTGAATAAAGAAAAGGACACAGTGGATAACAATGAAGATAAGAAAGAGGCACCCACATCATAATGTGGGTGTTTTTTTATGCAGGATATGGTATACTTTTATTGTTTACAGTATAAATGGGGTGGACAAATATGGAATATGTATTAACAGCAGCAGAAATGA
>CAYRAW010000415.1:0-1784 GCA_964422225.1 uncultured Roseburia sp. | reverse complement strand
GTCCCCGCCCAGGCGGTTCAGAATGCGCTCAAACTTATAGTAGAGCCAGCACATAAACTTTATATATGCATTTTTCAACATATTCTCAGTTTTGCCTGCTTTTCTCATAGAATCCTAAAAAATGAATATGGAATCAGCTACGTTCTGTCTTTGGAAATCGTTCATTCTGGGAAGCCATTTTTTCAGGCTTGTAGAAATAAACTCCAAATTCATCTGAAAATCCATCCCCATTATTTCATCAAAATATGCGAGATTTTTTTCATCCGGATTCGGTATCTTTCCCTCTATTACAACACCTGATCTTCTTGCTACGTCATAATATTTTTTTACAAACTCACCAATTTCCTCTGAATAACCATTAATTCGATAAAAATACACCCCTTTATTTTGCCTGTTGTTTAATGCGACAAAATAATCACTAAGGTTCTGAATCTTTTTGTGTTCTAACATACAGTATTCTCACCTTCACTATCTATTCATTTTGTTTTTGTTCATTACAAAACCTGAAACAAAAACATATTTCTCTCTCAATAAAGATCCAATAACGAAAATATCCTGCATGTCTGTAAAATCCTGCTAAAGCCGCATGTAGATTTTACCACGTCCGTATCTTTATTTCAAGGAAAACTCATTAACGTCTTGCAGTTTAAGCCCTGTTACATAAAACCATTCGTAAATAATTGTATATTTTCATACCCTATTGCCAGATTGATATTCTGTCCACTATCAATTCCTGCTGTACTAATGCCGATCACTTCGCCCTGCATATTCAACACAGCACCCCCTGAGCTTCCATGAGAAATCGGGGCAGTAAACTGGATCATATCTACATCATCAATATTTCTAAATCCGGATATAATACCATCTGATACAGAATTAAAGAGCCCCAGAGGACTTCCTATCGCCACAACTTTCTGCCCTCTGACCAGTTTTTTTCTTCCTTTATAAAGCGGAATTGGTTTCAATTGTTTTTTTATTCTTATAATGGCAAGATCGATCACAGAATTATACTTTATTACTTCATTTGTCACATAAGTTTCTTCATCATTTTCAATTCTGACAGAATAAAAATATCCTCTAGATGCAACATGGTTATTCGTCAATATGTAACCATCATTTCCTATCATAATTCCTGAACCGGTACCAATCACTTCACCGTCTTGATCATGAACAGCTATAAGTACTACAGATGATGCAAGTTGAGCTAATTCTTCAAAACTCTTCTCACTATTTGAATTGCTTACAGTATTACTGTTTGGTATATAAATACCAGTATTGGCATATGAATTATCTTCGATATTCTTCCTGCTGTTTTTTACCGGTATAACTACCTTTTTTATAGTCTGGTCTTCTCTATTATGTTCTGGATTCTCATTTTTCTCCTGTACGAATTGACAGTAATTCGGAATAATCTGTTCTCCAAAGGTTCCTATAGAGAAAGCATTCGAATATTTCAAAGCCTTTTCATCAATGGAAATGTCACTTCTATTTTCTATTAAAAGGACATCACAGCCTATGCACGTAAGGAATAAATAAAATAGATACTCTTGTTCTTTAACAATGTTATCCGCAACCACTTTTATGCATGATTTTTCAGACCATGACTTAAAACAACTGCCAATTTCCTGATCAAGCCAAAACAATAACTTGGTTCCAAAGTTTCTTATCATTGAATCAGTTACATTTTTTCCCAAACTTTTGTATAAATTGACTGTTATAAGAAGTGCTTCAGCTATTACCGCTTCCAGTTCCCTGTTTGTTACAATACTTTTTAATGTGACTTT
>CAYRAW010000414.1:0-1788 GCA_964422225.1 uncultured Roseburia sp. | reverse complement strand
TCCTTTTTTAGATTTCTTATCTGAATACATTGCTTCATCAGCACGAGTAAATGTTGATTGCAGAGAGGAGTCTTGCGTGTCTGAATATATTGCACAGCCATATGCGATCTGCATGCGAAAGGGTTCTTCTAATGTTCTGTTGTAAGCATCTACACTCCATTCCAGCATTGTTAAGTAGTGACGGATATCAATGTCAGATGCATTTGTCAGTATAACGGCAAATTCATCACCACCAATACGATAGCAGTTGCCAACGCTGGTGAAGATTTCCTTGATCATACGGGCAGCATCAGTAATGTATTTATCACCGGCCATATGTCCATATGTATCATTTGTTTTCTTGAGGTTATTCAGGTCAAAATCTATAATGGCTACATTGTTTGGCGACATACTGCATGTATCAAAATCGCGGTTGAAAGCAGCTCGGTTGTACATATCCGTCATCTGGTCAGTATAAGCAAGTATCTGGTAAGCGTTGGCCTTCTGTCCCATTTTCATTAAGGAAGCGGATTCCTGTGCGGATGCGATACCGAGAAGTATGATATAAGTCAGAAATCCAAGCCTGCCAAAACTGTTGCTGTCCCATGCACCTGCATAAAAGGCAATGAGGTCTAATACAAGGGCAACTGCACACAGGATCATACATAAAATATTAAGAAGGACACGTTTGGAATGAACGCCATTTCGCAATTGATTTATGGAACAATAAATAATAAGGAAAACCAGAATTACCATCATGGCATGTGTTGTCCACAAAGTTTCCCTGAAATCTGAGAGATGCAGCAGCTGCATAGCCAGACATAAAATAATCTGTGCCAGATTTCCTGTAAAATATAATCTCCACAATTTACTGTTACTCTCATAGAAAGAAAATACAAAAGATGCAAAGGAAAAAGGCAACAGCATCAGAACTACAAAAGCTATATAGGAACAGACTAAATTATTACGCATGATCAGTATAGATAACTGATTCTCATTGATCGACCAGATAGAAAGTAAAATAGCAAACAATCCCAGTTTTAAAAGGTTTTTCTGTATTTTTGCCTTATGTCTGGCAAAAAACCAGAAAACAATCATGCAGATTCCAATACAGAAGATGATAATACAGAGAATGACAGAAACAATGTTGCTGTCAATGATATGGGTTATGATCGCAAACGGTGTTCCTACCAGAAAGACAGGTATTTGCGATGCGTAGTTGATATATGGTGATGTAATGATAATCTGCACGGAATTGTCAGCCTGCGGAAGAGGAACAAAATTCCATGTATAACCAGGACTTTTGGCAAAAGGATTGTTATTCTGCAAAGGGTATTCATAAATCAATGTATCATCCGCATAAATCTCAAATGCCTGATGGATAGAATAAAATGCTAAGAGACGTCCGGTGGACTCAGAAGTATCAAGCCTGCCTTCAATACGGCATGTAGTATCAGTTGTACCTACGATCCGGTAGTCAGTCCACTCGGATACATCATCTGCGGAATAGTATTGTCTTGTGTCAGTTTTGAAGTCATAGAAAGCGATTCCAAGCAGTAATGCGAACGAACAGACCAGTATGACAAAAAAAATATATATATATGATTTCTTCACGATATAGAATTCTCCTCTGCATTGTTAAAAGGTAAACGAATTATAATAAGTATAGCATATTTTACAAGAGACATGTAGTATGAAAGTGAGTAAATACTAACCCTGAATTATTCATGGCAATATGATCATGCATAAAATTTCCACATTTGTGATAACAACCACTTCAAATACCTCAGCCAGCCGGAAGAATGCCTA
>CAYRAW010000413.1:0-1818 GCA_964422225.1 uncultured Roseburia sp. | reverse complement strand
CAGGGCAGCAGCTGGCGTCTTACCGGGGATTGGATCATGTTGGGACAGTTTCAACAGAAAAGCTTGCTCTGATAATAAAAGGAATTCTTACATGTTTTGCTTCGCTGTGTTTCAGTAATGATTACGAGTTGAGTTATAATGTACTGTTAAAGGCCGGATATGCAATAGCATTTTTGCTTTGGCTAATTGAGAGTATGATATGTGTGTACATATTGTTGAACCAAAAGCGAAAAATGGAAAGTATTTGGTTTGTTATATTATCTCTGGCATTATATATCAGCATAAATGGAATCTGCATTATGTGTCCGGAGCCGGATACAGTGTATAGCCTGATGCGTTATGCATATGTGCTGATACCTGTATATCCATTCATACTGGCAGATACCTGCATAGAAAATCTTCATGGTAAGATGAATGTAATATTATGTGAAAATATTCTAGCCTGTGTTATTTTTATAATGAGCTTGACATATTGTCATTTCGCAAATGCACAGTATCTCAGCATGGATTTGGGCTTGAAACAGGCGATAGGATTTTATACTCCTGTTATTACGCAAATAAAAAGCCTGGAGGGCTATACCGATGAAACAGAAGTAATATTTATCGGCGTTAATGAAACAGAGATAGATGATAAGACAATGTATCATAATGATGTCATGAGAAAATTTGATATCAGTGGAAGGGACAGCATTCTGTCACAGACTGGTTCATTAACTTATTTATTATCAATATACTGTGGTTTCAATCCTTCCAAAATTGAGTATTATATGGGGGAAGGCACCAAAGGAATGGATGAAATTCTGGACATGCCTGTTTATCCTGAAAATGGCTCGATTCAGATGATAAATGGAAAAGCAGTAGTAAAGCTTGCAGAGTGAAAGGACAATAGGAAACGATTATGAAAAAAATAATGAAAAAAATTCAAAGCGACAGTAATATGAAATTCCTGATACTTATTTTGATGATCATGGTAATGCAGGCAATACGGTATTATCCATTTAAATTTGGTGGATGGAATCAAATCATGCTTTCATTTACGTATAGATATGGATTTATTCAAAGAGCATTTATAGGAACTGTTTTGGATATTGAGTCTACATTATTTCACATTCCTTTGAAGTATATGAGATATATTTATGGTATATTTACAGTTGCGTTGTGGTCTTTTATTTGTCTGATGATATCTGGAAAAGCCATAGCAACTACCAATGATAAGCAAATTCATAATTTTTTAAAAGGATTGTCCTTGGCTTTTTTTATCGGACCGGGATGGGTTTCATATTATAGTAACTTTGGAATCACAGATGTTTGGTTGGCATTGATATCTATTTTAGTAGTGTATCTTGTTATAAAAGAGAAATATATATATGCGACCATTATATTGGTAATGATTGCAGAACTTATACATCCTGGTTATGCTTTTCTTTTCTTTAATTTTCCGATGATAATTATTGTATATAAAGCTATGATTGTAAAAGACAAATTTGATGCAAAGTATGTTTGGCTATTTGGAATTAACGCTTTAGCTGCTTCTGCATTGTTTTTCATTTTGTTTTTGTTCGCACATGCCAAGGATGGAGTGAGTATAGAGTACGTCATGGAACGAACAGCAGAATTTGTTGGTAAAACAGTAGAAGAAATAGAAAATCATAGATCAACAATTAATGATTTTTTATTCAGAGCAGGAGATGGAGATGGTGGAATTAGGTGTTTAATTCAATCATGGGGATTTCTGATTGTAGGAATGATAATTGCTTTTTTGCCATTTTTCTATGAAATATATAAATTTTGGTTTAGTGCATATTGTGTTGCGAAAGA
>CAYRAW010000412.1:0-1824 GCA_964422225.1 uncultured Roseburia sp. | reverse complement strand
GTTCTGCAATACAATAGGAATCATCAGATTCCACAGTTTCTTATAAAATACAGTGTCTTTTTCCGGTTTTATCATTTGATATGAAATCTCCTCTTCAGTTCCATGTGTGCTCTTCTGCCGCCGATAATGAATGTTCCAAGAAATAACAGAATGGAGCAATCCAGTGCGATCACTAACGCGATGGGATTGGTAATGACATCCAGTGCCCGTAACAGAATACCGACCAGACATACAAGAATCATAAATATTTCAGGCATCATGTAGCTTTGCCAGTTACGTTTGTTAATAAAGATCATCAGAACGATACCGATATCGATCGCTATGACGGCACACGGCAGTACATAAGTGATCGACCAGCCCACAAAACCTATGATGTAGTCCAGTGCTACCAATACTGCCACAGCCAGCAAAGTCAGTACGAGGACTTTGGCTCTGTGCCCGCTCTTTCCCACTACTGCAAATCTAAGGATCATATAAATATAGAAAAGGAATAATGCAGGTATCAGAGCTGTCAGGTAGCTGATCAGGTCAAAAAAGGCAGCCGTAAACAGGATCAGCTCAATAGTAATGGCTATGAAACCATAGATACGCAGAGTCATGGTAAAGGCTCTGGCTTTCTGATGAATGTCCGGATACATGGACTCCAGATCATCTGTCTTTTCCAGAACGGCATTACATAAAGGGCAACGTTCTGTCGGCTCTAATATTTCGATATTGCATTGTTTGCATCTGCTCATTTTAATCACCATACCTTTCTATAACCCGCTATTACTGTCTAACTGTATTTCTATGCCGTCAGCAGCGATTTTGCGGAAAAAGGCTTTCTGTATGCTTGTATCCTGCAGATCGTAGCTGAATGTGAACACAAGAGTGTCTCTATAAGAACAGATTGTTCCTTTAATATGCTGCCCCTTGGACATGGCAAGGAATGCATGGAACATCTCGACATAGGGCTTATAAATGTCTTCAACAGTGATGTTGCCGATATTTGTGATCGTGGTCGTATTTGCCAGTGCTGACTGCGTGTATACAATACGCATGGCAAGGTTCTTTAAGAACAAAGGCGTAATACGTGCGAACCAGAACTTCTCATTGGATACGTTATAAGAGAAGGATTTTTCCAGATTTTCCTTTGTAATCTGAGATTTCAGGCTCTCTTTCACACTTTCCAGAATCTCTTCAAAGGTGTAGCTTTCCTTAGTTGGATGAAAATCTGCAGACACCATGACGAAGAAATTCTTGGTCGTAATAGAAGAAAAGTAAGGGCGCAGATTCACAGGAACGGCGACACGGATCGGACATTTGGAAGGCATGCCTTTTAAACATTCCTGATATACACTGTAGACAAATACACTGACCAGATATTCGTTGATGCTGGCACCATATTTGTGACATACTTCTTTTAATGCAGGAATCTTCATATAACCATGCATAACGCCAAATTCTCCGGGAAGCAGCCGCTCTCCTTTGATCAGATAGGCTTTCTGTGTCTGGTATTGGTTTTCAGAGCTTTTGCGGTAGTTTTTCAGAAAACTGTCCTCGCGGTTCAGTGATGTTCCGCAGTTGAGGTCATTACCAACCTGCTCTCTTATCTCGGGATGTACCAGTCGTAAGTACTGATAGGTCAGTTCTTTTAGAAAATTAATGCCACCCATACCATCGGTAAGGACATGGAATACCTCCAGATTGATGCGGTATTTATAATAAGTCACCCGAAAAAGGTAGTGATTATTTTTGTTTTGATGGATAAAGCGGCAGGGAAAGGTGTTTTCCTCGCGTACTCTGGGCGCAGGATTACCGTTTTCTTCAAAATAGTACCAGAAT
>CAYRAW010000411.1:0-1867 GCA_964422225.1 uncultured Roseburia sp. | reverse complement strand
AGAGTTTGGATGCTTCGAATGGAGAACTGATTCTACCCCCCCAATCAATATGACATAAATACAATATATATATTGGCTAATGAAGAAATTACCGGGCTTGATGAAAATTGGAATATTAAATACTTTGATCAATATGCGGTTGCATATAGTAGTAAGATAAAAGGTAAGTAGCATGGAAGAAAGGCTCTGACAGAAGAGGGAGAGAAAGCCCTTCAGAGAATAGAAAAGGTATATAAAAATATGTTTCAGTATGTATTATTTGATCTGGACGGAACGTTGACAGATCCAAAAGTAGGAATCACAAGCTGTGTGCAGTATGCACTTGCAGATGCAGGAATTGAGGAACCCAATTTGGATAAACTGGAGCCTTTTATCGGTCCACCTCTTGTAGACAGCTTTCGGGAATTTTATGGCTTTGATGATGGGCAGATTGAACGTGCCATCAATAAATACCATGAAAGATTTGATGAGAAGGGTATCTTTGAAAATGAGATGATAGAAGGAGTTCCTGAATTGCTCAAGGCGTTGAAGGATGCCGGACGCAGAGTTTCCATTGCGTCCAGTAAACCAAGACCTCTGGTTATCAGGATTCTTGAACATTTTGAGATTGCACAGTATTTTGATACCGTGGTTGGCAGTGAATTTGACGGCAGGTTCGCAACGAAAGAGGCTGTGGTAGAAGAAGCACTCAGACAGTTGGTTCCTTCTGTATATGAGAAAGAAGATGTCGCCATGGTCGGTGACCGCAAGTTCGACATTCAGGGAGCAAAAGCTCATGGACTGACGGGAATCGGCGTAAGCTTCGGCTATGCCGGTGAGCATGAGCTGGAAGATGCAGGCGCAGATTACATTGTAGACACCATAGAGGAGCTGCAGCAGTTATTACTGCAGGGAAGCCTGTGAGCAGGAAGATAAAATCCAGAGAACCGAAGGTACAGCCCAAAAGGACGCACCCTCTGGATAAAGCCTGGTATATCCTGAAGCCTTTTATTCTCTATATGGTCATCAAGACTGCGGCGCTGCTGTTGTTATCGATGCTTGCAGTATCACTTCCATTTACTGCGGTATCAGAATGGATATCCCTGCATAGTGATCAGGTAAATGCAGTGATCAATGCAGTTGCGAGTATCATAGGGGTTGCCTTTTTGCTGAACGATTTCCTCAAAGAAGTAGAAGTAACAGGAGAAATAGATATCGATGCCGGTGTCATAAAGCAATTGCTTGCATGGATACGAAATGGAATCAAAGCAGATCGGGATAAGGCAGTTCTTCTTGCAATTGCAGCATCTCTGGGTATTACGTCTTCTTTGGCTTTTAACATTCTGGCTGGAATGATACAGATACAGTCCCCACGATACGAAAAAGTAGAAGCTATCCAGTATTCTGTTCCCATATGGCTTGGTTTGATCTTATATGGGATCATTTCTCCTTTCGTAGAAGAAATCGTATTCCGTGGACTAACTTATAACCGTATGCGCAGATTCTTTGGAATACCACTGAGCGTTATTGTGACAGCGCTGTTGTTTGCAGGATTTCATGGCAATCTGGCACAGTTTTTGTATGCATTATGTATGGGAGTGCTGCTGGCATTATGTTATGAGTGGGTGAAGAGCTTCGCAGCACCGCTGGTATTTCATATGGCAGCGAATATTGTAGTATTCGTAGTATCCAGTCTGATGGGTGGCAGTTCTGCATTGCTGTATATACCGTTTCTTGTGTTTTTCTTGCTGTTG
The DNA here is from genome assembly GCA_964422225.1 of uncultured Roseburia sp. Lineage (GTDB taxonomy): Bacteria > Bacillota > Clostridia > Lachnospirales > Lachnospiraceae > COE1. Next base: position 134 of record CAYRAW010000411.1, on the reverse strand, counting down.
TCTGTAATCCTGACAGCATTGCTGTATGGTAAAACACGATAAAAGGCAATGGCTCTGAAAATATGGAGAAGTAAAATGATACTGGAGAATGACCTGTTATATATTGATATCAATCCAGAGTTAGGTGGTAAGAT
>CAYRAW010000410.1:0-1887 GCA_964422225.1 uncultured Roseburia sp. | reverse complement strand
ATGAGACAACTTCTGTAAAAATTGATGCCGGAGGTCATCGTTTTACGGTAGCAGCATCAAAACTTGCGTTTGATGGATTTATGAGTGTTTACCGTGATGATGAGGATGATAAGCAGGAGTCCAACACACTGGTAAAGGATATTACCAGAGATACAGAACTCAAATTGCTTGAATTTGATCCAAAGCAGCACTTTACACAGCCACCTGCACATTATACAGAGGCATCTCTGGTACGTGCACTGGAGGAACTGGGAATCGGACGTCCAAGTACTTATGCACCTACAATTACTACAATTCTGGCCAGACGTTATGTAGTAAAAGAAGATAAGAATCTCTATGTGTCAGAATTGGGAGAAGTTGTTAACAATATGATGAAGGATGCCTTTCCTTCTATTGTAGATGTGAATTTTACAGCGAATCTGGAGGCGCTGTTGGATAAGGTGGAAGAAGGAGTGATAGACTGGAAAACGGTAGTATCCAACTTCTATCCTGATCTTGATGAAGCAGTAAATAAGGCAGAGAAAGAGCTTGCGGAAATAGAGATCGCTGATGAGGAATCGGATGAGATCTGTGATGTATGTGGCAGACGTATGGTGATCAAATATGGTCCACATGGTAAATTTCTCGCGTGCCCTGGATTTCCGGAATGTCGTAATACCAAACCATACTTTGAAAAAATCGGTGTTGCCTGCCCTAAATGCGGTAAAGATATCGTAGTTCGTAAGACAAAGAAGGGCAGAAGATACTATGGCTGTGAGAATAATCCGGAATGTGATTTTATGGTATGGCAGAGACCGTCAAATGAAAAATGTGAACGGTGTGGCAGTATCATGCTGATCAAAGGAAATAAGCTGGTATGTGCCAATGAATCCTGTGGTTTCGTAAAGAACAGAACAGTACAGGAAGCAAAATAAAAGAGAATTTATGCAATTTCCCAAAATACTTAAAAAAAATAGGTAATTCTGTTAAATTATGGAGTAAACTTGAAATATACTTTGTTACTATTGAAAAAAAAGTAATCATATGATAAAATTCCCAATAGAAGAAATTGCATAATTTCGTGGCAGGTTATTTGGAAAAACTTGGAGGTTTGCTATGAGTAGTGTACAGTTATTAGACAAAACAAGAAAGATTGGAAAACTTTTACACAATAACAATTCCAGTAAAGTAGTATTTAATGATATTTGTAAGGTAATGCGCGATATTGTTAATTCTAACGTACTGGTAATCAGCAAAAAAGGTAAGGTTCTTGGCGTAGGTATTTGTGATGGCGTTGAGGAACTTAAGGAACTCGTAGAGGATAATGTTGGTGGATTTATTGATCCCATGTTAAATGAAAGACTTTTAGGAGTACTTTCAACAAAAGAAAATGTAAATCTTGCTACATTAGGATTTGAAAGCACGGACGTGCGTAAGTTTCAGGCGATTATTACTCCTATTGAAATTGCCGGAGAACGTTTAGGTACATTATTCATTTATAAATGTAATGAGCAGTACGATATTGATGATATTATTCTGTGTGAGTATGGTACAACAGTTGTCGGACTTGAAATGCTCCGTGCAGTAAGTGAAGAAAATGCAGAAGAGAATAGAAAAGTAGCAGTTGTTAAATCTGCGATCTCAACATTATCTTTCTCAGAAATGGAAGCGATCACACATATTTTCGATGAACTGAATGGTACAGAAGGTATTCTGGTAGCAAGTAAGATTGCTGACAGAGTAGGTATTACCAGAAGCGTTATTGTAAATGCTCTTCGTAAATTTGAAAGTGCAGGCGTTATTGAATCTCGTTCTTCAGGTATGAAGGGAACCTACATTAAGGTATTAAATGATGTGGTTTTCGAAGAAGTAGAAGCGTTAAAACGTCAGTTAAATAAATAAGCAGTA
>CAYRAW010000409.1:0-1905 GCA_964422225.1 uncultured Roseburia sp. | reverse complement strand
TCTGACGTACGGTGCTGTGAGAGGACGGCGGCTAGTCACCGCCTCCTACTCGATTTTATCTCTCCCTATTTTTGCACACTTGACAATATTCAAACTGTCTAATTGTAAACTTGGTAGGAAAAACCATTGCATACCATGAAACGATACTGCTAAAATAGATGAAGAAACAATAGATTGGAGTGGTAATATGCTGATCAGAACAGCTAAGATAGAAGACCTGCAGCAGATTGCAGAGGTAGAGGCAGCCTGCTTTCCGCCTGCGGAGGCAGCAACAAAGGAAGAGTTCATACAGAGACTGGAATATTATAAGGATCATTTCTGGCTGATGTTCGATGGGGACAGACTGGTCGCATTTGTAGATGGTATGGTGACTGATCAGGAGAATTTGGCAGACGAAATGTATGAAAAGGCATTCCTGCATGATGAAAAAGGCAGTTGGCAGATGATATTTGGGGTGAATACGATTCCCGCCTACAGGAAGAAAGGATATGCGGCACAACTGATACAACGTGCGATCTCGGATGCAAGAGCACAGGGAAGAAAAGGACTGGTGCTTACCTGCAAAGACAGGCTGATCCCTTATTATTCAAAATTTGGATTTGTACTTGAGGGTGTTTCAGAATCAGTTCATGGCAATGTGGTATGGAACCAGATGAGATTGACATTTTAGAGGGTTTTTGACATTTGACAGGAAACATGGCACTATTAATGTAGAAATTTGTTTTAAGGAAGGATTTATTATGATACAGGAAAAATGTCCTTATGTAGAGAAATGTGGAGCCTGTCATATGGGACAGACCACTTATGAAGAAGAGCTTGCAGCCAAGAAAGAGCTGGTAGAGAGTCATATTGGAAAATATTGCAGGAATATTCATGATGTTGCAGGGATGTATTATCCTTTTCATTATAGAAATAAAGTACATGCAGTGTTCGGAAGATTGAAGGATGAAGTTATTGCAGGAACATACAGGGAAGGAACTCATGCAATTGTGCCCATTGATAACTGTCTGATAGAGGATACACAGGCATCAGCCATCATCAAGACAGTGACAGAACTGGTAAAATCTTTTAAAATCTGGATTTATAACGAAGATACAGGGCGAGGCGTTCTCCGTCATGTGCTGGTTCGTAAGGGAATGTCCACGAAGCAGATCATGGTAGTGTTGGTTACTGCCTGTCCGGAGTTTCCACATAAGAATAATTTTGTAGCAGAATTGAGAAAAAGACATCCTGAGATCACAACGATCGTTCAGAATATCAATGAAGCCAATACGACAATGGTGCTGGGAGAACGTAATAAACCCCTGTATGGAGAGGGATACATTGAAGATGTCCTGTGTGGTCTGCGTTTCCGCATTTCACCCAACTCTTTCTATCAGGTAAATTCTGCACAGACACAGGTATTGTATAAGAAAGCAATACAGGCAGCAGGGCTTACAGGGAAAGAGACAGTGATTGATGCTTATTGCGGTATTGGAACGATTGGAATGGCGATGGCTTCCAAGGCTGGTAAAGTCCTTGGCATTGAACTGAACCGTGATGCCGTAAAAGATGCCAAAGCCAATGCCAAACGCAATAACCTGAATAACATCCATTTTGTGGCGGCAGATGCCACAGAATATCTGACTTCCATGGCGCAAGAAGGTGCTAAGGCAGATGTGGTCGTTATGGACCCGCCAAGAAGCGGAAGTACGGAAGAATTCATTCATGCTGTGGCACAGCTTGCTCCGGAGAGGGTAGTCTATGTATCATGCAACCCTGAGACACTGGGACGGGATCTGGAAATATTTAAGAAGAAAAGATATCAGGCAGTGGAAGCATGGCCGGTGGATATGTTCGGCTGGACGGATCATGTCGAGACGGTAGTATTGATGTCACGCGTTAGCAATGAGCCATGCACAGGCC
>CAYRAW010000408.1:0-1906 GCA_964422225.1 uncultured Roseburia sp. | reverse complement strand
GTTTTCTCAATAGAATTTTCAGGGTTGCATTACTGTTTATTTGTCAAGGTTCTGTGTTCTTTTGTTTGACACAACTCCATTACTTTATCATGTATTCTGTAGTTTGTCAAGAACTTTTTTATTTTTCTTTCTCATCCACCATTTTTGCAGTGGAATTTCATATTAACACTTTTATCTTTGTATGTCAATATGTTTTTCTTATTTTTTGAAATTATCTATCGCAAAAGCGAAAAAAAAGAATCTCGATGTTGCTAAGATTTCTTTTCTACATTTCATAAAATAAGAACGGAGAAAGAGGGATTTGAACCCTCGCGCCGGTTACCCGACCTACACCCTTAGCAGGGGCGCCTCTTCAGCCTCTTGAGTATTTCTCCTCGATACTGAATTAAATCCTCTACCAATATCTAATTGTACGTCTTTCTTGACGCAAAACCTATTATACATAAGCAATATACTATTGTCAATTCTTTTTTTACTTTTTTTGAAGAAAGGGATTCCTTTTAACAAAGAATCCCTTTTGTATATGGTATATCACACTATTTATACCAGTTTCCGATCTAATTCAGATGATGCCTGTGTATAATTTTGAAATACAATTCCCTGCATTCCAACATTTATGGCTCCCTGTATATTTTCTTCCCTGTCATCGATAAATATACATTCTTGTGGTTTTAATGTATATTCGTCCATGAGATATTCATATATATCTGCATCCGGCTTGATCATTTGTACAAATCCCGATACTACCTTGCCATCTATATAATCAAGAAACGGAAAGGAACCATTCTGGGCATGTAATGTAAAAATATCCCTCGGATAATTAGATAAAAGATATACATGATATCCTCGTTGCTTTAGTGATTTAATCCAGGGAACAGAATAATCATACGGCTTTACCAACTTATCTCTGTTTTCCCATACTTTATCAAAAGCATCTGCAAATTCCGCATTATCTTCTCTAAGTTTCTTTACTGCTTCTGTTTCATCAATCGTACCATGATCCAGATCATGCCACCAGCAGCTTCCAAATACTGATATCTCAAATTGATCCTGTGCCTGTTCAGAAAGGTGCAGTTCCTGCATCAATTCCCTCCAGCGAAAATCAACTAAAACATTTCCAATATCAAATATTACGTTCTTAATCATATAAAATCCTCATTTCTGCGAATGGACTTTTTTACAGCTCGACACCATTTTCTTTAAGTAATGCCTGTGCGCTTTCTACAGAGTCTACTCCTGTTTTATTCTTAATTGGAGCAAATTCATGATTTCTTACAACTTCAAATGATAAACAATTATCCAGTAAATGTATCATATCCAATACAAGCAATTCAAATTTATATCCATTGGGTGTTTCCGGTTTATGATAATTTCCTTCTTTGTCTATGTACGGAATTTTCTTTTCCACAACATGTACCGGCATTTTGGCATTCATGATTTCTTCCAGTTTATCCACGCGGAACAGATAATTTAAAATTACACCAAAATTATATGACAGTTCACCATTAGCTTCTCTGGAATTGATAATTTCTTCTGTCATTTCATAATATTCTACAATAGATGGTCTGCCATCTTCCAGACAAAGAACTCCTACTTTCTCATTAGGATCTGCTTTTCTGACTACCTTAGCACCGCTTACTCTTCCTGAATCTATCGTTGCACCAACAAATACAGGATCAGCAATTCTTTGTAATACATTATCTACTGCAAAAATATTGAGCCATTCAATTCCTCTTGCGTGCACATCATCCAGTACACCTGTCACAGCCATGGAATAGAACCATCCACCATTACCATTGGGTGAAAGTGATAAGGAATCTGCTGCTTCCATCAAAAGCTTACCATCATAATCTGTAGAAGGTGCCATTTCCTGCTTAAAGAATTTTACATATTCTTTAGGATATCC
>CAYRAW010000407.1:0-1907 GCA_964422225.1 uncultured Roseburia sp. | reverse complement strand
TTTCGCTCATCAGCCTGATCGTTCTGAACAGTGTCTGAATCAGACTCATGAGCATCGGAATCAATCACATCCTGGGATGATAATTCTTCCTTGTTTTCTTCCATAGATACCCCCTTTAGAGCCTTACTCCACCGGAAAATGCATTCTTAAGTGCATAAATGATTGTAAATCCTAATGCGAAACCAGCAGAGATATAAACCAGCGGCATCATAGAACTCGTGATAACATTGGTATATGCAAACATCTGACTGGGATCAAAATTAAGTTCTAATGTTGTACCTGCTGCATCAACAGCAGCACCAAGAAAACCATGCATAAGTAAAAACCTCCTTCATGTTAATATGTTGTGTATCTCAATTTACGCTGCAGCAATTCCTGATCGAAAAAGCCGGTATAAAGAAATGAGATACAATTTATATAAATGGCCAATTTATATACAAGTTTACAATTTAAACAATTTAGTAAGCAGACTGGAAAACTGTGCAGAGCTTACTACACCGCCTGAAAGCTGTGAAATGAAGTCCCTGACATATTTATAGATCAGGAGCACAATCTTAAAGATTGTCCAAAGACAGCCAAGCAGGACAACAATATATATCAAATAAAACACGACATCACCGACCACATAGTGATATGTGGCGATCGCTTCCACCACAGGAAGCCCATCAAATTCAGTAGTGCCGCAATTATCGACCATAGCAACTATACGTTTATCAAATTTATCAAGGGTATCATAGAAAGACTGTAAAGCCTTGATTGCAGTAGCAATCATGTCTATAAATTCCTGAAAGAAATTTTTTAAGGCACTGGGCGCACTGGATAGCTTGTCAATCAAATTCATACAAAGACTCCTATAAATGAATTTTATCAATGTGATGTTTCAATGTTTTTACAACGCTGAATATCAACAGTATGTGTATCAGTCCCATAAGAAAATCATAGACTGATATATTAAGCGGAGAGAGTTGCACACTCTTAATATAATTAAATCCAGTTGCAAAATCTCCTGTGATGAAGCCGGGAGCTGCCGGGATCTTAAATATGTTTATGATGAACTCCAGAAGATGCAGAAAAATCTTTAGGAGCATAAACAGAATGTACACCAGAAGTAACAAACCGTTTAAAAGGTTTACAGTACCACCAGAAGAGCTGGAGCTGTCACCAGAATTATCATCTGGAGAGCCGAAAGGAAATTGAGCAGTAGCTTCCAGGGCAATAACACCTTCCATAATACCCTCAAGGTAAGCAGCCAAGGCTTCCCAATAGGCTTCTAATGCAGCCACTATATCTTTTACAAGCTCAACAATGGCTTCTATACCTTTTACAAGACTAGCCATAGGATTCATAAAAAATGACCATACATCAGCGCCGATTGCTTTTATAGCTGCCAAGATTTTCCCTAAGATACCAGTATAATTCGTAGTTGCAGGAACAGAAGGATCATCCGTTGCTGTATCTTCATAAGCTTTTTCAAAAGTTTTACTAATTACTGGTGTATACTCATCTGTTCCGATAACATCCGGAAGATCTACTGCAATAGCATCTGCCACTTCACGGATTTTGGGAAGAGAAGGAGAATGGTCAAAGAAACCTTCCAAAGCACCTTCTAATGTGTCCATAGCTGAGCCTACTTTAGATTTAAAAGTAGGGTAGGCAGTAGTATCTGTTAAATTTTGAATACCAGAAGTATCGCCAGTACGCAGAAAATTCAATGCTGCATCTTGAGAAGCAAACACAGGTATATATACAGAATATGCATGTCCACGTACATCAACGCCAATATAATTACTGCCAGAGTTATTTAATAATTCATTAGAATCAGTAAACCAAGAACGTCGAGTACAAGAAAAAGAATTTAATTTATTGGAAAAGTAATAATAAAAATACACTTCAGAGTCTAACATAAT
>CAYRAW010000406.1:0-1925 GCA_964422225.1 uncultured Roseburia sp. | reverse complement strand
TCAAAAGTGGCTATGATATTGCCATCCTTTACTTTCACTGCGGATAATTCAATGATCTCATCATACACTGGACTCAGCCCCGTAGTTTCTATATCAAACAATACATATTCAGGATAATATCCGTCCAGTCTCCTGCCTTTTGCCCTGCTGTTCATTGACGGCATGTCTTTTGCTCCTATTTCTTTGTAAACTCGACCAGCCATCCGGAAGTACTGCGTCCATCCGGATTCTCGTAGGTTCCATAGCTCTTTTTATAAGTAAATGTCACACCCTGCTCCTCTTTCATTGTCTGGATCAGGTCACTTAATACTTTCTCCATCCTGACTTCATCTTCACCGATCACAGTATTCTTGTACATGGTGCTGAAAGAAGATATCTCATACCGGATCGCACGATTTAATGTGACCTTAAGTCCCTCTTCGTTTCTGGCAGGTCCCCACATACTGTCATTTAAATAGTCATTACGGTAATTGGCGAGATAATCTTTCATTGTCATGGCAGCGACCTGTGAATCTGCCGCTGCCTTTTTATCATATTCTGTCTTTAATGTCACACCACTGTCCTGCAAAATACAATAATCTACCATGGCATTTCCGATCAGGAAAGAATCCAGATACTTTATATATGTATTGTCATCCATATCCTGTACATCTTCTCTGGTAAATGCCCCAAGCTGTGCATTCTGATAAAAGCTGAACGTTCCTTTGGTCATTTTCTTGATCTCATCATCCGTATAACTGAGTTTCACACTGTTATTGTCATTCGAGGCAGTTGCATTCTTCTCCTCCAGTCCATAACCCGGAATATAATAAGTTCCGTTTAATGATACCTGAAACCAGCCATTTGAAGTCACTCCCGTTACTGCTACCGGCACTCCTGCCTTTATGGAAGTAATGATTGTAGAACTGATATCCGGTTTGGCATAAACTACTGTTTTACTGTTACTGTACAGTACACTCGTTGAAGCGGTCACCGTATAGTCCTGCGCCGCCATCGTCTGCATTGGCACTGCCTGTGTGCTCATAACCAGTGCCGCTATAATTGCTGCTGTGATTCTTTTCCCCTTTTTACTCATTCTGCCATCTCCTTGTGCTGTGATTCTTTATTTCCAGATTCCTACTCTGTTCTGTGGTGCCACATACATGCCATCTGTCTCGGCAATATCATATACATCATAAAAGGCATCACAGGAACTCAATACCGCATTGACCCTGAGTTTATTAGGTGAATGTGTATCATTATTGAGCAGGTACAACTGATATCCTGCTGTCTCCACGCTTGCCCAGATATATGCCAGTTGTCCGAATGCCTGATCCAGTGACTTTTTGTTATCCCCTATAATAGAAGTCACACAAGCCATGGCACCCAGATCCGCAATATTTTCTGATAAAGTCAACGATCCATTTACATGGACACCCATAACTTCATAATTATTGTAATATTCCACAATGGATTGTGATAATTCATTATATTTCTGTGTCTCTTCTTCTGTCCACCACTCATTATAATTACCATACTCATCATACTTGGAACCATTTGCATCAAAAGCATGGCTGATCTCATGGGCAATGACAAATCCTATTGCCCCGATATTTACTGCATCATCAGCCTCAGGATTATAGAATGGCGGCTGTAAAATTGCTGCCGGAAATACGATTTCATTATTGGATGGATCATAATAGGCATTGATCGTCTGCGGTGTCATTCCCCATAGGCTTCTATCCACTTCTCCATCCAGCTTCTGTAAACTGTCCTCGATCGTGACCTGCATATTGACCAGCATATTGGATAACAGGCTTCCCCCCTCTGAAACAGGGGTAACCTGCATCATTTCCATACTCTCCGGCCATTCATCCGGATAGCCGATTTTAACAGCCATTGTCTCCAGTTTACGAATTGCCTTCTGTTTGGTCGCATCACTCATC
>CAYRAW010000405.1:0-1949 GCA_964422225.1 uncultured Roseburia sp. | reverse complement strand
AGAACTTGCTACAGCTACATCACCCAGAGTTTCCAGGGCAGCCTTGGTATGAGCTACATAGATCTGCTGGATCGCATCGATTTCGCCCAGACCTGCGATCTGGCAGTCTACAGATTCAAATGCACCGCTGGCATTGAACATACTCTTCCAGGAATCTTCATCATCGCCTGCCATATCGTTGTTGGCATGATCGCCTGCGACTACCATCAGAGGACGAAGAACGACTTTGGTATAACCTGCTTCCTTAACAGCTTCAATAACAGCTTCGCATGCTGTTTCTTCCGGTTCACCTTCTACGGTACCAATAAATACGTTATCATAGCCCAGATCGCTCATCTGAGTAGCCATCTGGCTGTAGCTTATCTTAGCAGAGTGAGATGTACCATGTCCCATGAATACAAATGCTGTACCATCTTCCTTGGCTGCATCCAGAGAATCAAAGCCTGCAGTTTTTACTGCTTCTGCTGTGATCGCTTCTGCTACATTAGCTTTATCATCATTTACAACAGTTGCATCAGCACCTACTTTACCAAGTAATGGTTCAGCAACGGTTACTGTTTCAAACTTGTCCTTATAGGAATCCAGAGCGTCAACGAGTTCATCATATTCTGCGCCATGCATCAGATGTGTAGGCTGTACAACGAGGTTCTTAACGCCGTTTGCAACAGCTCTGTCAAGTGCCTGCTCTACGTTATCGATCTTCTCACCATCTCTTGCCTGTACATGATTGATAATGATCTGTGCAGTGAAAGCTCTTCTGACTGACCAGTCAGGATATGCTTCGATCAGTGCCTTCTCAATACCGCCGATATCTTCTACACGGCTGTTATTGAAGGAGGTACCGAAGCTTACAACGAGAAGTTCATTTTCTCCGATTTCATCACTATTTAAAGAGTCATCCTTAGATGCATCACCAGTATCTTTTCCAAAGTAGTCAGGATCAGCATTTTCACCCTCTACTAATTCCTTCTGTGCATCAGTAAGTGCATCCCATGCTTCCTTAGCGGCAGCACACTGTGCATCTGTATCATCATTTCTGGTCTGGACATAGATCGCATCGATCAATGCGGCTACATTATCTGCAGCAGCCTGATCGTCTACTTCTGTTGCCGCCTCTGTAGTTGTGGTTTCTGAAGTTGCAGTTTCTGTCGCTGCTTCTGTGGTAGCTGTAGTTTCGACAGCATTTGTATTGCCGCAGCCAACGATCATGCTGGATGTCAGGGCAGCTACAGTAAGCAGTGCTAATGTTTTGTTTTTCATAATAAAAGTCTCCTCATTTCTTTGGTTCAATCATTATTTCATATAGAAAAAGGCATAAGAAAAACTCCGGTCAGTATCTCTGAACGGAGTAAAAAGTCAACACAAAAACAAAGCCTATAAAAGCTTGTCCAAACAGTACGACCAATTACTCGTGATCCGGGATTCTGTTATGATCATAACGGAATATTCCCTGTACCAGATATCTGGCAGGTTTCCTGGCTGAAAGATCATCACACAGAATCGCCTTCCCAATGCAAGCATCAGTGACATATTAGAATCTGCGCTCCCTTATCACAGTGACGAGATCGTACAGGAATCACACCTGTTTCCCTTTTAACCGACTTGAATATACATGGTATATCAGCCGACACCAATTATCTTTTCTTATGAAATTTGTTCCATCATAGCATAGAAGTGAAATGAATGCAATGATAATTTATATTCATAGGATCATATATAATGTGTCATAAATATTATTTAAAAGTATATATGATAAAATAAAATATAAACACTAATACATATGCATGGTAAAATGCAATAGAAATAATCATACTTTATGTATTACATTTATTAACACATCACCTTTATATTGCAGTGTGAGATAAATATCACTCTCTCCATCGATCAACTTTTTCAGAAAAATGCGGTCGCCTTCCCATAAATTCAATGACATGATTTCTGACAGAGGG
>CAYRAW010000404.1:0-1970 GCA_964422225.1 uncultured Roseburia sp. | reverse complement strand
GAAATACATAGAGTCTGTAGGCGGAGCGGAAACATTTGTACAGTTATTTGCAAGAACCGGTTCATTTCTTAAGGAGATAATAGAACCTCAGTTACAAGCAGGAAAAGATATTCTTATTGTCGGGCATGGTGCAATGAACTCAGCTATTATAAGCCAAATAAAAAACTTACCGATTGATAAATTTTGGAGTGCAGGAATTGAACAGTGTAAGATCCTAAAGTTAATGTGAGAATAAAAACATAGTCGAATTTCTTATGAGTGGATACTTAGGGGCTTTTGCATATGAAATTTTAAACTTGTATGAAAATTAAACAGATTATAAAATCGGAATTTGATGGGGTAAATTATGAGTAATATAAATAATATGTCGATTGTGAAACAGCAGTATGCTAATGCAAATAATTTAAATACAAGAATTTCAATTCATGATAAATATTCAACAAATAAGATGGGGTTTGGAAATTGGATTGTTTCAAATTATAGAATTGATAAGGGGATGAAAGTTTTAGAGCTAGGTTGTGGAACAGGAGATATGTGGAAAAACAGAGAGGGTTTGATAAAGTTATGTTTTAAATTGATACTTTCAGATTTTTCCGAAGGAATGCTATCAACAACAAAAAATAATATAGGCGAATGTAATAATGTTGATTATAAAGTTATTGATATTCAAGAAATTCCTTTTGAAAATGAAACTTTTGATGTAGTTATTGCAAATATGATGTTATATCATGTGCCTGATATAGATAAAGGTTTGGCAGAAGTACGAAGAGTGTTAAAGAGAGGTGGGCTTTTTTATTGTGCGACTTATGGAGAACATGGAATTGTAGAATACCTTTCAAAAATACTTTCCGCATATGGTGTTGAAGATAATATAAATAAGAATTTCACATTGCAAAATGGATATGAGATATTAAGTAAAACTTTTTCTAGAGTCGAAAAGCTAGAATACATTGATTCATTGGCAGTTACCAATATAGATGATATGGTGGAATATATTTATTCTCTTTCGAGTATGACATCATTAAATAGTGTGCCGAAGCAAGTCATAAAAGAGATTTTGATTAATAATACAACGAATGGAATTTTAAATGTGCCAAAGGAATATGGAATGTTTATATCGTCATAGAAAGCGTCAAATTCTTTAGGTTAGAATCGATGATGGTGTAAACGAAAAAGCAGCCTTGACGTTTCAGTGAACTGCCCTTTCGTTTACATCATTTTCGATTTGACCTAATTGAACAAAGTGAGCGTCCGGATAGCCATTACCTATGGACTTTCAATCCTTTGTTCTTACACAAAATTATACCCGATTCGCTATGTAAAAGCCAGAAGAATCATACTTTTCTAAATAAACAGGCATGACAACAAAACCTCAAATTCTGAGGTTTCAGAAAAACATATGAAAGAACAGGATTTTAACATCTTTGAGGAATCCTAAGCTGTGGTTTTCCCAGATGTCCACCGCAGGATTTACATACACAAATGTTTATTCCATAAAGCTGCTTTAATATTTCCGGCATTTCCTTACCTCGAAGCTTTGAGAGATACTTTTTACAGCCAAGGAGATTCCGGCATAATGAAAGTTTCTTATTTTTTGTGCGGGAACATAATAAACCATAATGCCGGATCCTTACAAAACGCTTTGGCGGCACATGCATCAGAAAACGCCGGATAAATTCAATACCTGAAATCGTCAGTGTTTTCCATTGACCTTTGTTATTATAATCTTTTACGGAAAAAGTAACCGTTTTTTCATCCATACAGATGATACGGTGGTTGCTGACTGCAATCCGATGGGTATATTTTCCAAGATAAGCAATCGCAGACTGTGCACCGTTAAAAGTTTTCTTGCAATAAGGGATCCACTCCTTATCATAACAGGAATCAATGAGTTCTTTGAAGGTATAATGGTTACGATACTTCTTTGCACTCTCGTAAAAATTCAACTGGTCTGTAGTCCGGAGTTTTTT
>CAYRAW010000403.1:0-1988 GCA_964422225.1 uncultured Roseburia sp. | reverse complement strand
AGCAGGACCAGTCTGTTGCAGAAGTTCCCTTAGGGAATGGAACCCAGCCCCATTCATCTTCCATCTGGTTCAGATATGCATAGGAAATCCAGAACTCTTCCAGACACATCATGGATGTACCATCTCTGAAAGAACCGATCAGTGAATCCCAACTGTCAATAGACCAGTCGATCTTACGATAGTCAACAGATGTTGTGAAATCCTGCATTGCTGTCAGTGCTTCTACTACCTTGGGATCACTTAAATCTACTGTCATGCCGGAATCTGTCTTCTTTGCCACATAAGCATCATTTGAATAGAGATAACACCAGCCTAAATTCTCTCTGGCATTAAATCCATAGATATCAATGGTTCCATCATTATCTGTATCCTGATCAGCGCTCATTGCGATTTCCTTGAACTTATCCCAGGTCCACTCATCATTTTCGTACAGATCATAGAGATCAGGCAGACCATACTGTTCAAATAATGTCTTGTTCCAGAAGATACCATAACGGATTTCCGGGTCTTTCAGAAGCATGGTGTAGTTCTTGCCCTTATAGTAACCTGCATCTACAACATCAGAACGCCATTTGTAATCATTAAAATCAATAACTCCCAGATCACTGATCGGGTATGCGATACCACCTTCGATCAGAGATGGCAGAACAGTTGTGGTTACAGCATAACCAATATCTACCACAGGATCGCCAGCCAATACACTGGTAACATAATCATTGATATAATCTCCACCCAGATCTACGAACTCGATCTTACAGTTATAATTATCCTCTACATAAGCGATTCTGTCAGCCAGTGCATCCTGAACCGCATTGGCTGAAGGGTCTGGTGTCATATCATAATAGGAACCGATTCTTACAACTCTGCCACCAAAATCATAGGCAGGTTCTTCCTGGGTTGTAGTCTCCTGCTGCTGTTCCTCATTGGAAACTGCCTGGCTTTGCGCAGTATCTGTCTGCTGTGTACCACTCGTCTGAGCACTGTCTCCACAACCGGTTACAGATGCTGCCATAAGTGCACTCATTACCACTGCAAGCACACTTTTGGATAATTTTTTTCTTCTCATAGTCTTCCTCCTTATAAATATAAATATATGATTAATTTTAGACTAACCAACAATACCGGACCTCTCGATGCCCTCTACAAAATTCTTCTGACAGATCAGATACAGAATGATCAATGGCAGGATTGCCATGACTGTACCTGTGTTGTTCATCATAGATACGAAACCGGGGCTGATGAAATTCATTGATCCACCATAACCGGAATAACTGCTGTATACATTAACTGCCAATGAGCTTAACGCCGAAGACATTACCTTCGTATTATTCAGATACAGGGAAGTATAGAAGGAATCCGTCCACTGCCATACGAAGCCGAACAAAAATACCGTTACCATCATCGGTACTGCACTGGGCAGCATGATCTGGAGAAACGTACGCAGTTTGCCGCTGCCATCCACGAAGGCAGCCTCTTCCAGCTCTCTTGGCATGCCCTTAAAGAACTGTCTGAGCATGTAGATATATAATCCGTTCCTGATTCCCATACAGGTCACTGCCTGCAGGATAAAAGGCCAGTAAGTATCGATCAGGTTCACGCTGCTCCCTGTCACAGCCTTAAAAATGCCAAAAATATCAAAGAAACGGTATTTCATGAATAACGGAAGCATAATGACCTGGGGTGGCACGATCATGGTCAGTACCACACAGCCAAAGAGTAATTTTTTGCCTGGAAAGCGGAATCTGGCAAAGCCATAAGCTGTCAGCAGACATACAAAGAGCTGCAACAGGGAAATTGACCCTGACAGCAGTGCGGTCCGAAGAAATACTCTCCAGTAGTCCATGCCGGCTGCCGCCATTTTGTAATTATTCCATGTAAAATGCTTTGCTATATATTTGACACTGGAATCATACAGATCCTGCTCGCCCATAAAAGACACACTCAATTTTACGAATAGGGGCTGCAGGATCGTAAAACAAATACCAATA
>CAYRAW010000402.1:0-2005 GCA_964422225.1 uncultured Roseburia sp. | reverse complement strand
TAAGAAATGGATCGGTTCTAAAATGTTAAGCTATAAGTTTATGAAAGAGCAGAATCTTCAATGTGGTGATCTTCGTTTCCCGGAGCGCAAGGAAATAGGAATCCGTGTAGAAGATGGTGGATGGCACTTTGGATATATGGGTGGTCATGGAGAGAAGGATATTAAGAAGCGTGTGCAGGAGAAAGTAGTATCCGCCGCACATCAGGAGTATAATTCCAGACATGTCCTGAACCACGTAACAGACCAGATCAAGGATGGTAAGGATATCTTCGGGCGTGATGCACAGTTTGTCCGATGTGAGATTGACGACAGTTATCCCCAATATATCAGGGAGCATCAAAAAGAACTGGATTTCCTGATCCTGCATGAGGAAAAAAGAATCGTTAGAATAGCAAGACAAATAAAAATAAAAATTGTAAATATGTGTTATCAGATAGAAGTACATTTAAAGAGAATCGTAAAGAAGATAATCGGAAGAGGATAAGTATGGGAAACATGCGGAAAATATATCTTGCATTTTTGGCTTTATGTACAACATTAATGTTTAGCTTAAGTTTTAGTAATCCAGAATTAGTAAGTCCGGAGTTATTTCAAACAGAGGGATATTTATATAAAATTATTGAGAATATGAGACAGAGCCTTACAAATGATTTATTTACGATGTCTATTATGTTTGCAATATTTTATTATATCAGTATAAAAGTTCAGGGAAAAAGAATAGACAATATGTTTATCATATATCTATTTAATTTTATATTAGCTGCTATCTGGTTAATTTCAGAAAGTTTCTGTCTTGATGATACTACAGTTAATTTGAATAGTACAGCAGGACAAATCGTAAAAAGTGTTATATATATAGTCGGAGCAACACATTTGCTTAATTGTATAGCAAAAATATTGTATGAATTTCTTTGCACTCAAAGGTGTATTGATAGTCGTGACAGATTTTACAATAAAAATCCATTTTGTTTTTGGTTTATTGTAATGTTGGTTGTGTGGATGCCTAATACTATTATTTCATATCCGGCAAGTATAGAAATGGATGTATGGGATTCGTTATATCAGTTTTTTGGGAGAACAGCATTTACGAATCATCATCCTGCAGTATTTACAGCCTTAATCGGATGGTTTGCTTCCTTTGGACTGGCACTAGGCAATATAAATATTGTTTTTTTTATGTGGACATTGATTCAGACTGTAATATGTGCTGCAATTATGGCATATGACATGGCTACAATGAAAAAATTGCATACACCAAGTTGGTTGATTAAACTGACTTTTTTGATTGCAGCATTATCTCCTTTGTACACCAGTTACATTACCACGATTGTAAAAGATACGATGTTTTCCTTTGCATCATTATTATACTTAACAGAACTGATTTATATGCATATAGATTGGAAAGAATATTGGAAGTCAAGAATGCATATATGCCTTTTTACAAGTGCTAATCTTTTTATGCTGCTGTTTAGACATAATGGAAAATATGTGATTATAGCTATGCTTTTATATTTATTGATACGATGTGTGAAATACAGGAGAGAAGTGTCGAATAGATACATATTAAAATATGCTTTTTTTC
This sequence comes from uncultured Roseburia sp., assembly GCA_964422225.1. Taxonomy (GTDB): domain Bacteria; phylum Bacillota; class Clostridia; order Lachnospirales; family Lachnospiraceae; genus COE1. The sequence goes on along the minus strand of CAYRAW010000402.1, from coordinate 423 downwards.
TGATTCTTCCTTTAGTTTTAGCAAAAATAATTTCAAGTACTGTTATAAGTTATTATGATGTTACGATACAAGAGGGGGAGAGCCTAAGAGAAGCACTTTCTATACCATTCCAACAGTCTGCAAGGTATTCGAAGTATTATGGACAGGAAACACCGGAGGAAGAAAAGGCAGTTATTGATACAGTTATTGATTATTATGCACTTGCAGATGTTTATGAGCCTGCTATATCAGATCCGGTCAAATCGAGATTTCATTATTATGCAACGAAACAAGATTGGATAGCTTATTTTAAAGTATGGTTTAAACAGTTTACCAGACACCCTTTAACTTATTTTGGCGCTACGTTAGATCAAAACTATTATTTACTTTATCCGATGAAGGAAAACAGTAGATTATATTATTCTACATATGTGGATTATTTTT
>CAYRAW010000401.1:0-2019 GCA_964422225.1 uncultured Roseburia sp. | reverse complement strand
CTATTCTGCCATGGCAGGAACTGTAGGAGGCGGTGGTCTGGGTGATATTGCGATCCGTTATGGCTATCACCGTTATCAGGTAGATATTATGGTAGTGACTGTAATACTTCTGATCGTACTGGTGCAGATATTCCAGACGATAGGTATGCATATATCCAATAAAATTGACAGGCGTAAGAGATAACAATCCGTTCTACGGAAGTTATAGATATTAAATTTCATCGGAGGGAAATATGAAAAAAAGAGTAACAGCAGTCATTTTGACAGCAGCATTAGCCGTTGCAGCATTAGCAGGATGCGGAAATACAGCAGCAGCAGAAGCAACAGAAAGTGCAGGCACAACAGCAGCACAGGAAGCTGAAAACACATCTTCAGAGGATAAGACTATCACAGTAGCAGCAAGCGCTACACCACATGCAGAGATTCTGGAGCAGGCTAAACCTATTCTGGCAGAACAGGGATGGGATCTTCAGGTAACAGTATTTGATGATTATGTTCAGCCTAATAATGTAGTTGAGAGTGGTGATTTTGATGCAAACTACTTTCAGCATATTCCCTATCTGGACAGCTTCAATGAAGAACATGGCACACACCTTGTAAATGCAGGTGGTATCCACTATGAACCATTTGGAATTTATCCGGGAACAAAGTCCGGTCTGGATGATCTCTCCGGCGGTGATGTAATCGCAGTTCCTAATGATACAACGAACGAAGCAAGAGCATTGCTCTTATTACAGGATAATGGGATACTGACACTTAAGGACGGTGTTGGTCTGGAAGCTACAGTAAATGATATCGTTGAGAATCCTAAGGATGTCAAGATTCAGGAACTGGCAGCAGAGCAGGTAGCAAGAGTCAGAGAAGAAGTAGCATTTGTTGTATTAAATGGTAACTATGCATTACAGGCAGGACTTTCTGTAGGAAAAGATGCGATCAAATTTGAAACATCTGATTCTGAGGCAGCTAAAACATATGTGAATGTCATTGCAGTCAAAGAGGGCAATGAGAACAGTGATAAGATCAAGGCTTTAGTCAGTGTATTAAAGTCAGATGAAATCAAGAAGTATATCAATGATACATATGATGGAGCAGTTATTCCTTTTGAAGATTAATTGAACGACAGGTATAAAACAGGAAAAAACGCAAACACTGATCTTAAAATGTAAACGTGGAGGGATCAGAAATGAAAAGAAAAATGATGACTACTCTGTCAGCAGTGCTTGCGGCAGTAATGCTTATGACAGGTTGTGGAGCCGGTACGGATAGAAATTCGGATGAAGTGTCCACTCAGGAGCATGATGAAAATACAATGGTTCATTCGCATATTCTGTGATGTACATCAAAACTACAGATGATGCAGATGTGTTATTTCTCTACAACACAATATTGCTGAATCATGCAAGTATGCTGAAATAGTAGCGGTATCGGAAAGGTTGGAATATTAATATGATATATGGAGCATTAGAGGCAGGCGGAACTAAAATGGTAGTTGCCCTGGGAGATGAAAAAGGTAAGATACTGGAGCAGAAGTCGATTCCTACAACAACCCCGGAAGAAACAATACCACAGATCATTGATTATTTTTCACAAAAAGACATAGCTGCATTGGGAATTGGCGCTTTTGGACCAGTCGATGTAGTAAAAGGATCGCCTACGTACGGTCGTATTTTGAATACACCCAAAATAGCCTGGAGACAGTATGATCTGGTCGGAGCATTGAAAGAGGCACTTCATGTTCCCATTGGACTGGATACAGATGTAAATGGTTCCTGTCTGGGTGAAATGACATATGGATGTGCCAGAGGGCTTGATACTGTGGTTTATTTGACCATAGGAACAGGAGTCGGTGCCGGGATTGCAGTGGGAGGCAGACTTCTTCATGGAATGATGCATCCGGAAGTGGGACATATTCTGATATCCCGAAATCCTCATGATCCGGGACATAGTGTGTGTCCTTGCCATGAAAGCTGCCTGGAAGGGCTGGCATCAGGACCTTCTATTGAAGCCAGGTGGGGCAAA
>CAYRAW010000400.1:0-2024 GCA_964422225.1 uncultured Roseburia sp. | reverse complement strand
TGCCAATACGATATTATATGTGGTGGCAGGAACAGCCTTGAATATGGTAGTGACCATGCCGGCAGCGTATGCATTGTCCAGACGTAATTTTAAAGCCAGAAATGCCGTAATGTTATATTTTGTATTTACAATGTTCTTCTCAGGCGGTCTGGTGCCTTTGTACATGACGGTAAGTTCCCTGCATTTGATATCGACCAAAACGATCCTGATTATTTTTATTGCGGTTAATACATATAATCTCATTATTGCCAGGACTTTTATCCAGAATTCCATACCGGAGGATCTCTACGAGGCAGCGGTATTGGATGGCTGTTCTCATTTTACCTATTTTATAAAGGTCGTATTGCCACTATCCAAGGCAGTAAACTCCGTATTGATCCTGTATTATGCGGTATATCACTGGAATGATTATTTCAATGCACTGATATTTAACAGTAAGTCGGAAAATGCACCACTTCAGATCGTACTTCGTGAGATATTGCTGTTGAATCAGGCATTTGCAAGCGGTAATGGAGGAGTACAGGGTGGATATGGTCAGTCCTCAGCAGATCAGGTTAAATATGCCGTGATCATCGTATCTACCGTTCCTATTTTGTGTGTATATCCGTTTATACAGAAATATTTTGAAAAAGGTGTCATGATAGGCGCTGTAAAAGGCTGACAAAAACCTGAATTAGATGCGATAGTCAAATAATAAGCTGGACATAACCTCAATTGCACGATATAGTGTAGTTAGGAGGGGATTTTACTATGTCAGTCAGAATATTTGCTATGACACATAAGCAATTTGATGTGCCGGGAGAAGAGTTGTATATACCTATGCATGTGGGGCATGCACAGGCAAAACAGGAATATGGATATTTAGGAGATGATACAGGAGACAATATCTCGGATCTGAATTGCTACTATGCGGAGCTATCGGGTGTATACTGGGTATGGAAGAATTATACGGCAGCTGATCATGTAGGAATCTGTCACTATCGGAGATTCCTGACGAATGAGGAAAATAAGGCATTTACTCAGGAACAATATGAGGCCTTATTACAACAGTATGATCTGATCACGACCAAACAGTTAGAACTGCCTAACTCATATCATTATGGATTTGGTGCACATCATAAAATAGAAACTCTGGATGAAACAGGACGGATCATTTCGGAAATTTATCCGGAGTATTATGATAATTTTATAGAACTGGTAAATGGCAACAAAACATATTTTGGAAATATCATGGTTACGTCCAAGGCTTTGTATGATGAGTATTGCGAATGGCTTTTTACGATTTTATTTGAATTACAGAAGCGTATAGACCTGACTTTTGAGGATGATTATCACAGGCGCGTGTTTGGGTTTATTTCCGAATTCCTTCTGTTAGTATGGGTAAAGACCAGAGGACTGAAGGCTTTGGAATGCAGAGTCGCGATCATTGGTGACAAAACAGAAACGAAAGAAATTAAAGAAAAAATGGCAGAATTTTTTCAAAATAAGGATGTTGCAGGTGCCAGGGAGTATTTTAGCCGGTATTTAAAGATAAGACCTGATGTACTGATGGAAGCCTCAGATGTGACAGGAGAATGTAAGCTATGCTTACAGGCGGTTTCAGTGGCGGATCTGGAGTTGGGAAAATATGGAAGCTGCTACTTGGACAGAATAAATGACTATGCACAGGTGATCAGCTATTTCCGCAGAATAAACGATATCGTAGTCAGACAGCAGATGACTCCGCAGGACAGACAATGGCTTAGTGAATACAAAGTCAGTGGGATTGCCCTGCAGGCTGCTGCCAGAATCTACGGAGTGATATTAAGCCCAATACAAATCAGTTAAGAGAGGTGTCTTGTACAATGGAAAATATATATATAATTACAAATATGGCAGGGATGTATCTCTGCTTTGTCTGCTGTTTGATCGTAGGAATACAGAGGCCGTCGTATGGACAGAAATACCTTATGCTGACCAATGTATGTGCTTTTTTAATTGCGGTGGCGAATGCTCTGGAATTTCATGCAGATTCTCTGGAGGCG
>CAYRAW010000399.1:0-2033 GCA_964422225.1 uncultured Roseburia sp. | reverse complement strand
TTTAAATAAGGCTGATTATTAATAGCATTAACGAATGTTAGCCCTGTATTATCATTTTCAAAACCAACATTACTGACCAAAGCGTGAAAGTGCCAAGCACCAGATTCATGTTGTTCAGGGACGACCAAATATTTCATATCTTTGCAATATCTCTTTCTGACATTGTGTAACCATTCAGTTACTTTAGACTTACATTCCTCATAATTAAAACGGTCAAATACATCGACAGGATCAAATGTAAATGTGAAAAACCAATCCCAGATATTAGATCTGCCATAATCATAAATCATTCTTTTGGATCTATTCAGAGAACTCCTAAGAGCCTTATCTTTACGATCCAAAATTTCCTCATCAGTGAGACAAATAATCTCGTCAAGTTCTGCACCTTCCTTTTCTTTTATAATTGATACATTATACATATCATTAAAATTTACAAATGGATTGTCAGAGTATAAGGAATCAACTTCATTAAAATTTCTAGTAGGTTCATCCCAAAACGTAGAGCCTTGAATATTTATAGATTTATCAGCACGATCATTTTTCAAATAAATAGGATTACCATAAAAGGTTAGTTGCAGAGTACCATTTTGATATTCTTTAAGACGATAGTTATACATATCAAAATGTCCTTAATTTTTATTTTGCGACCCAAGTTGTGTTGCTATTGTCAAGTATATAGGAAGAGACCGCGCTTCGCGCGTTCTCTTCCAGCAACACAACGCCGTTCTGTAACACTCCGGTCGCCTGTTGCGTGCGCGCACAGCGCCGCACGCATCCAGCCAGACCTCGAGGGAGAAATTACAGATTTATGTTCATGTCGTAGTTGCTGCGGTAAAATTCCTGGAGCTTTTCCTTCCACGACTTCATCCCCCAGTCGAAGTCCGGGGGAATGAAGTCTGTGTCATAGTATACATTCTCGAAAAGCTCCGGATCTTTCCGCAGCACATAGTCTACTTCCTTCCCGGTGGACATATACAGAAATTTGTAGTGTATATGTGTCACGCTGGCCTTAACCAGAACGCAGATACTCATCTGGTTACGGATACGGTTATAGACCATTTGCGCATCGATAGAGGTAAATACGAACAGGCAGTTTTGCTTGCCTATCGTATTTATGAAGATGCTTATGTCTTTCAGCTTCCTGTAATCCTGGGCATCACAGCCGTTATAAATCTCATCAATCAGGACTATCTTCGGCTGTAAGTCCAGAGGGAGCTCATCAATACTGTTAACATATGTCCAACCTTTGTCCTGGGGACAATACAGGTTAGTGTAAACACGTAGCTGCACACCCTGACGGTTGGCAAGCTCACACATGGACTTTACCAGCTTATAGGCTATAAGCGTTTTACCGCTTCGCTGTTGTCCGTAAATGCCCATAATAGCACCGGGCATAATATCACACTCCTTTTTGTTTTTATATGCTAGATCAACTGCATGCAATGACCTACAAACAGATATACATCTAAGAGCACGTTATATTTGCCGTAAGCTGGAGAAACACGCCGCGCCATATTTCCGTTACCGAAAGATATAGTAGGCTGTCGCTAATTAGATCGCTACCGCGTCATATATCCCTACGGGATGCACGAAGGCATTAAGCCTTCGCACTGTTATCAGAACATCATGTTTGCTGCACATCAGTAACATTATTTAAAGTGCTCACTTTTATTCCACGCAGGTATTCATTCTGTGTATATGCGCTCAGGAGATTCTGTAAGACCTTAGAGCTCAACAGACCAAGATTCTTATTCTGCGCCATGATATCTCCGAACTTAGAGAACATAGCACGCATATCGTCTAAATCATATTTTTCTATAAAGTAAAAGGCTTGAAACAATAGATGTTGCTGCGTATCATCATAAGTCGGTAGAATCTCATAGATTGACCGAATAGGATCATTTGTCATGTTACCGCTGCTCATGCCATCCAGAATCTTCTGAAAATCGATATCCGCCATACTTCACACCTCACTTTGTAAACAAGATCAACACTGTAAGAATAATGTTAATGATTGCAAATACTTTTGCGGA
>CAYRAW010000398.1:0-2066 GCA_964422225.1 uncultured Roseburia sp. | reverse complement strand
GTTAAGACATCGCCCTTTCACGGCGGTAACACGGGTTCGATTCCCGTCGGAGTCATTTAACTAAATATGGCGCAGTAGCCAAGTGGTAAGGCAATGGTCTGCAACACCAGTATCCACCGGTTCAAATCCGGTCTGCGCCTCTCATATGAACTTGTAAAGTATATGCTTTGCAAGTTTTTTTATTGTGTAACTTTGGCATATGTATAAAGCTGCACAGTATGTCTTTTGCAATTACCTGAGGGCATAGAGAAGGGAGCTGCATTTGAACTGTACAACTTCAGATATCTGGTTAATACCCTGTTCAGCCTGTTCCATAGCAGTTGCCTGCTCCTGTGATATCTGGCTTAATTCCTGCGAGGTTTTGGCAATGGACTTAATACCACTTACAACGGATTCAATGGAGTCTGCCGCACGGTGAGCGGTTTTATTACCTTCTTCAACTTCAGCAAGTGAACTTTCAATTAATTGTCTTTTATCAACTGCAGATTGTGTACTTTGTTCAGCAAGTTTTTGGATTTGATCAGCTTCAGTAGCATATTTGTTTGTCTCCTGATAGGAATCTTCGGTTTTGGTAGAAGATTTTTCAACACCTGAGGTGATATTTGCAATAGTTGCCTTTTGACATTTCACCAAGAATATAAGTGCAGTCGTAAATAATAGATTTAAGGCTGGTCGTCATTTCCGCTGCAGTTTCGGTCATATCTTTGATTTCATCCTGTGAATTAACTACAGGGAATTCATCGCTTAAATTACCTTGTTCAAAAGCAACGAGTCTCTTCTGCAATGCAACCAGCGGTTCAGAAATACTTTTTGCAATGATTGTTCCTAAAAAAGGATAACAATAATTATGATTAAAAAAACGATGCCTAAAATATTAAGTGTGTTATCAAGGTTATTTTCCTCATCTACATTGGTATCCATTAAAGAAACCATTTGACTATAGATCTCATCATATATAGGAGAAAGTGTGTCTGTCATCATAGTCTGTGCCTGTGTACTGTCGGTGGTATTGCCAAGAGCAATTACTTCACTTTCTTTTGTCCGATAGTTTGTAAGTAGGTTGTTAATTGACTGATAGATAGCTTCTTCGTCAGAGGTAGCTAGAGTATTCTGTACAGTATTCCAGTAGCCTTCGAATTTTTGTTTGTTCGAGTCATGACTTTCTACCATGGAGGCAATTAAATCAGCATCACTGTACCCTATGATGCCACGTGTACTGCTTTGGGTGTCTGCAAACATGATCATGGCCTTCCCAATATCACCCTGGGAAAAACCATAATTCTGGAGAGCATAGGTGTATCGGTTGGAGATATAGAGCATAACTATGATTCCCAGAATGGCACCGATAGTGATGGCCGTCGTAATAATAAAACCTGTCGTCAGCCTCTTCTGAATGCGCATTTCATTAAGTTTTGGCATGTCATTAATTCCTTCTTTCTTTTTTTATTTGATAAGTTAGATCCTGACTTGTATATATAAATTTGTTGTTATTTTTTAAAAGAAAAATGCATTCGGTAATAAAATATAAAGATATGTAAAACAATTTAAACTACTGAATGACAAAACCTTATATAAAATAATGGGTCAGAATATAAAGCAATTACACAATACAATTTTGAATTACTCAACAAATTATTAAAAATATATTAAATTTTTTATAATTCGTTCAAATATGAAATTGTATGTTATGAATAATTTTAAAGTCATGGAACTATTAAAGATTAACAAAAATTATAAATCCTCTTGCAATCTTTATTAGAATCACTATAATTTAGATATAACTAAAATATTTTAAAAAATAATAAAATTATATGAGGTATTAAATATGCAGGAATTAAAGTATAACGAGCCATGGATTATGCAGAGGGCAGATCCGTATATATACCGACATGATAATGGAAAGTATTATTTTACGGCAAGCGTTCCGGCTTATGACAAGATCGTGTTAAGGGAATCAGATACGCTGGAAGGACTTGCACTGGCAACAGAACATGAGATTTGGCATAAACATGAAGCCGGAATTATGGGGAATCATATCTGGGCACCTGAGCTGCACTATCTGGATC
>CAYRAW010000397.1:0-2076 GCA_964422225.1 uncultured Roseburia sp. | reverse complement strand
CCATTGCGATCTTGATCAAATTCTTAATTGCATCTTCTTTTCCCTTGCGGATAGCTTCAGGGATTTCTACTGCTTTACCAAGGCCGGCACCTACGTGACCATTACCGTCACCTACTACTACCAAAGCGGTAAAACGCATGTTACGTCCACCTTTAACAGTTTTGGTTACACGCTTAATGGTAACAACCTTATCTGTTAATTCAAGCTGACTAGCATCAATGATTGTACGTTTCATGTGATTTTCTCCCTTCCTAGAATACTAAGCCAGCTTCTCTTGCTGCCTCAGCTAACGCTTCGATTTTTCCATGGTATAAAAAGCCGCCTCTATCAAAGACTACCTCTGAAATACCCTTATCCTTTGCTCTCTTTGCAATGACTTTCCCTAAATATGCTGCTGCTTCAACGTCATTGGTCTTATTCAGTTCAGCTTTGATCTCCTTTTCAAGAGTAGAAGCTGATACTAATGTATTTCCAACTGTATCGTCAATAATTTGAGCATACATATGATTATTGCTTCTGAAGACTGCTAAACGCGGTCTTTCAGCTGTACCGCTGAAACGGTTACGTATTCTCATGTGTTTCTTTTCACGCATTTCTGCTCTAGATTTCTTACTAACCATTTTTTACGCCCTCCTTATTTACTTCTTACCAGTTTTACCAACTTTACGTCTGATTGTCTCATCAGCATACTTAATACCCTTGCCCTTATAAGGTTCAGGTCTTCTCTTGTCTCTGATTTCAGCTGCGAATTGGCCAACTTTTTCTTTATCAATACCCTTAACGATGATGATATTCTGACCATCGAGTACTGTTTCAATTCCTTCAGGATCGATCATCTCTACCGGATGAGAATATCCTAAAGATAATGTTAACTTATTACCGGATTTAGCTGCTCTGTAACCAACACCGTTTACTTCAAGCTTCTTCTCGAATCCTTCTGTAACACCAACAACCATGTTATGGATCAGTGTTCTTGTAAGACCATGAAGAGATTTCATCTTCTTTAAATCATTAGGTCTTGCAACTGTGATTTCAGAACCTTCTACTTTGATTTCCATTTCTGCGGGTAATACTCTCTCAAGAGTTCCCTTAGGACCTTTTACAGTCACTTTATTATTTTCTGCAACTTCTACAGTAACACCTGCAGGGATTGCGATTGGCATTCTTCCTATACGTGACATGCCCGTACCTCCTATTTATAAATCAAATTAATAACTACCAAACAAATGCTAAAACTTCGCCACTAACCTGAAGTCTTCTAGCTTCTTTATCTGTAATAACACCCTGATTAGTAGAGAGGATTGCGATACCAAGTCCACCAAGAACTGTAGGTAATTCATCTTTTCCTGCATAAATACGAAGGCCTGGTTTAGAGATTCTCTTTAAACCTGTGATGATCTTCTCATTCTTATCAGCGCCGTACTTTAAAGTAATGTGAATTGTCTTAAATACACCGTCTTCGATTACTTCAAATTTCTTAATATATCCTTCATCTAAAAGAATCTGGGCAATAGCTAACTTCATCTTAGATGCAGGTACATCTACTGTATCGTGTTTTGCAGTATTCGCATTACGGATTCTTGTAAGCATATCTGCAATCGGATCACTCATTGTCATTTAAGTTTCCTCCTTATGGATTTCCTATATATTGCGCGAAACATATTGCTTTAAATGCCTGCGCATTTATCGCAAATCTATCGGTGAAAACACAGCCTTGCGCCTGTTTCCAACCGATATGCATTTATTTTACCAACTAGCTTTCTTAACACCAGGAATCTGTCCCTTATATGCTAATTCACGGAAGCAAATTCTGCAAATTCCATATTTTCTTAAATAAGCATGTGGACGGCCACAGATTTTGCAACGACTATATTCCTGTGTAGAAAACTTAGGATTACGCTGCTGTTTGATTTTCATTGACGTTTTAGCCATGAGAACTTACCTCCTTCTTATTTAGCGAAAGGCATGTTGAACTGTGTTAACAGTTCACGTGCTTCTTCATCACTCTTTGCTGTAGTAACAAAGATAATATCCATACCTCTTACCTTGTCAACCTTATCATACTCGATTTCAGGG
>CAYRAW010000396.1:0-2079 GCA_964422225.1 uncultured Roseburia sp. | reverse complement strand
GTTCATATGTATTAAATGCTACTAAGGATAAGAAGGAACGTGTAGGACGTATTCTTCAGATGCATGCTAACAAGAGACAGGAACTTGATAAAGTATATTCCGGTGATATTGCAGCTGCAGTTGGATTTAAGTTTACTACTACAGGTGATACAATCTGTGATGAACAGAGTCCTGTAATCCTTGAGTCTATGGAATTCCCAGAACCTGTTATCGAGCTTGCTATCGAGCCTAAGACTAAGGCTGGACAGGGTAAGATGGGTGAAGCTCTTGCTAAGTTGGCAGAAGAGGATCCTACTTTCCGTGCTCATACAGATCAGGAAACAGGACAGACAATTATTGCTGGTATGGGTGAATTACACCTTGAAATTATCGTAGACAGACTTCTTCGTGAATTTAAGGTAGAAGCTAACGTTGGTGCACCTCAGGTTGCATACAAGGAAGCTATTACTAAGGAAGTTGATATTGATAGTAAGTACGCTAAGCAGTCCGGTGGACGTGGTCAGTACGGTCACTGTAAGGTTAAGTTCTCTCCTATGGATGCTAACGGCGAAGAACTCTTCAAGTTTGAATCAACAGTTGTTGGTGGCGCTATTCCTAAGGAATATATTCCAGCAGTTGGTGAAGGTATTGAAGAAGCTACTCACGCTGGTATTCTGGGTGGATTCCCTGTTGTTGGTGTACATGCTAATGTATATGATGGTTCCTATCATGAAGTCGATTCATCAGAAATGGCATTCCATATCGCTGGTTCCCTTGCATTCAAGGAAGCTATGCAGAAGGCAGCGCCTGTACTTCTTGAGCCTATCATGAAGGTAGAGGTAACAATGCCTGAGGAATATATGGGTGATGTTATCGGTGATATCAACTCTCGTCGTGGACGTATCGAAGGTATGGAAGATATCGGCGGCGGTAAGATGGTTAAAGCATATGTACCTCTTGCTGAGATGTTCGGTTACTCAACAGACTTACGTTCTAAGACACAGGGTCGTGGTAACTACTCAATGTTCTTCGAGAAGTATGAGCAGGTTCCGAAGTCCGTACAGGATAAGGTTCTTGCAGCTAGAGCAAAATAAATATTATGTTTGTAATTCAGCGTGGGCTGAATTACAACATATTTTAAATAATGCTTGAAAAACCCAGCATTTTCTAATATAATCTTAAATAGTTGGGTAACGTTTTCTAAAAAAGAAACTAATATTATTATTTATAACATTTTAAGGAGGACTTTTAAAAATGGCAAAGGCTAAATTTGACAGAACTAAACCTCATTGTAACATTGGTACTATTGGACACGTTGACCATGGTAAAACAACTTTAACAGCTGCTATCACAAAGGTATTAGCTGAGAGAGTTGCTGGTAACGAAAAGGTAGATTTCGAAAATATCGATAAGGCTCCAGAAGAAAGAGAACGTGGTATCACAATTTCTACAGCTCACGTTGAGTATCAGACAGAGAAGAGACATTATGCACACGTTGACTGCCCAGGCCATGCTGACTATGTAAAGAACATGATCACAGGTGCTGCACAGATGGACGGCGCTATCTTAGTTGTAGCTGCAACTGATGGTGTTATGGCTCAGACAAAGGAGCATATCCTTCTTTCTCGTCAGGTAGGTGTACCTTACATCGTTGTATTCATGAACAAGTGTGATATGGTTGATGATCCTGAATTACTTGAATTAGTAGAGATGGAAATCACAGAACAGCTTGAAGAATATGATTTCACAGGCTGCCCTATCGTTAAGGGTTCTGCTTTAAAGGCTCTTGAAGATCCTAACGGTGAGTGGGGTGACAAGATCATGGAACTCATGGATACAGTAGATGAGTATATTCCTGATCCTGTACGTGCTACAGATCAGCCATTCCTGATGCCTATCGAAGATATCTTTACAATTACTGGTCGTGGTACAGTTGCAACTGGTAGAGTAGAGCGTGGTGTTCTTCATGTAAATGAGGAAGTTGAAATCGTTGGTATTAAGGAAGAAACAAAGAAGACTGTTGTAACAGGTATCGAAATGTTCCGTAAGCTCCTTGATGAAGCTCAGGCTGGTGATAACATCGGTGCACTTCTTCGTGGT
>CAYRAW010000395.1:0-2081 GCA_964422225.1 uncultured Roseburia sp. | reverse complement strand
GATTAGAAAATAGTATTATAACACATTTTAGAATTTGTTTTGTAAGTTATAATAAGGGAATAGTCGCAAATAGAAGTATTGTTGAAAGTAATGCGGAAGCTTTCAGACAAGATACGGGGAGTGAATTGGAAATTGTATATCATGATAGAGATGCTATTGCCAATATTTATGAAAAAATAAATAGAAAAAATAAATAGAAAAAATAGCATTTCGGTATCTTTAAAGTATAAGCAGATGCAACCAGCATATAATGTTCAAACTCGAAAAATAGATTCATTTGTTGGATTTGTAAATGGAAAAGAGCTTGTTCAAGGCATTTCAAATAATATTGCAACAATTTTTGACGAGAATATTCGTTTATATGAATATGGATCTTCGGTGAATAATGGTATTAATAGAACTGCAACATCAACAGATCAAGCAGATATGTTTTATTTTTACAACAACGGTATTGTTTTTATTTGTGATCAAGCACAGAATAGTCCGGCTTCAAATGAAATATTTTTAACAGGTGCATCAGTTGTGAATGGTTGCCAAACATTAAATACTCTTTATAACGCAGTTCAAAAGGGGAAATTGAATGATTCTGTATATATTCTTGTAAGAGTGATTTCGATAGCTGATTATAGTGAGCGTATGCGAATAACAGAATTTTTAAATTCGCAAACTCCAATACGTGATAGCTATTTTATTGCGAATCATACTATTATTAGAGATCTTCAAAAAAAGTTATTGGAAAAAGGATATTTTTTGGAAAGACAAGTCAATGAATATGAATATATGAAAGAGCATGGAATTGATATTCAAGGGAAAATCATCATGGAATTGGAAAGTGTAATTCAGTATTATGTAGGATATTGGATTGATAAGAATGCAAGTTTGGCAAAGCGTGGAAAAAATGCGTTATTTGATAAAAACAAAATTGAAGAGTTATTAGCCGGCTTGACTGCTGATAAGGTTATAGAAGCATACAATGTATATAACGCAATATCAGAAGTTTTGACAAGGTATAGAAAAACTAGTATTTCATCCTTTAATTAACTCGACTTTTTGACAGGCAGTGTATCAACAATGATTTCTTCCGATACATCAATATCATCGAGATTATATTTCCAATGGAACACAATCGGCTCTTCGTTTATTTCTGCAAAATATCTGTAGATACGATTAGTAAGTTCCTCCTTAGATTTAACACGGATACCTCTGAGCATCTGACGAGTCATCTTGCTAAAAAAACCTTCAACCATATTGAGCCATGATCCATGTTTGGGAGTGAATACAAATTCGAATCTTCCCGGTACAGTTGCCAGGTATTTTCTGGTCGCCTCTGATGTATGAACTTTAAGATTGTCGAGTACGATGCGAATCTTGTCTCCCTTTGGGTACTTATCATCTAACAGCTTCAAAAATTCAATGTATTCCGTGCTACTGTGCTTGTCTCTCACAAGAGGAATCGCCTCTCCTGTTTGAAGATCAATTGCAGCTAATAATGAAATAGTCCCCAAACGTTTATATTCGTAATCTCTATTGATGGTCGAATGCTTTTCGTCCGGCATTAAATCATCTGATGTTGTTGCAATAGCCTGTATTCCCGGCTTTTCATCATAAGACAGCACATGTATAGGTGTATCTTCAGATATAATGAGCTTTCCTGATTCATCAAACTGCATTTCAAGCTGCTTATACACAAGCAGGACATTATGCATTTTGGAATCAAAATCAGGATCCCTATTCTCACAATAATAAGTTATTTTATGTGGCTTTATATCTGCCTCGTCAAGAATTGTATTTACTGTACTTTTATGAATAGTGGAAAGTCTTGTGTATCCAGCTGCTTCAGCAGTTTTATTGATATGTGAGGTTAGCTTTGCATACGTCCAGGTTTCAGCAGCATATCCAAAATCAATTGGCTTCTGGCAGGCAATATTAATAATCCAGGCTTTTTCTTCGTCTGTAATCTCAGCATTCCTGCCACGACCAGGGGCATCAAAGAGTGCATTTTCAATGCCGCCTTCTTTAAACTTTTTTAGGCAAAGCATGACGCTACAGCGGTTGAGTCCCACTTTATCAGCAATCGCATC
>CAYRAW010000394.1:0-2086 GCA_964422225.1 uncultured Roseburia sp. | reverse complement strand
TGTAATCTGCCTGTGTCTGCTGCATCTTGAGAACAGTTGCCTGTGGAATTACAAGTTCTGTTACACCTTCCAGACTGATATCAACTGTAAGTCTGTTCTGTACAGCATCAGGAGTGGATGCCAAAGGCACTTCCTGTTCACGAAGCTGTGCATTCTGATAAGCTGCATCAATCACTGGCTGCCAGCCGGTTACCAGAACGCCATCCGCATTTACATAACTTGGCTGTACTACATTTCTTACTACGGTCTGTGTACCTTCCCCTGTATCAGAACCTGACTCACTATCTGTATTGGAAGGCTGTGTCGGTACATCCGGTTTGGATGGTTCAACAGGTGTCTGTGACACTTTCTTTACTTCTGCTTCGGTCTTGCCACTTTTTACTGCAGTAATACCATCATAGTAAATTGTGCCATTTACCATGCCATTTTCATCAATCGCATCACTTCCTGCAATCGCATTTACCCACAGACCTACGGATGTGATTGCTCCCTTATCCAGTACCAGTCCTCCTGCCGGATTACCTGCAATATCTCTTGCTACGAATAATGCAAAAGGTATTGTTACAAGCACGGGCTCTTTTCCGGCATCACAGTAATCCTGATTCAGATTCATATAATATTCATATACATTGCCATTTGCCGTGATCTGGATAACAGTCTTTTGCTGATTGCCATCAGGTACTGTCCAGAACTGCAATGCATCACATTCTTCCCAGCTTACTTCCTTGGAGATCGTAGCGCCTGCCCATCCATCTGAAGTTTCATTATATTCGAACTTCATGACATAATCGCCTTCATAGCTGTAATCCTTGGAAAGGCTGATGCGGATACTGCTGCCTGTTGCCTTGTTCGTTGCCCAGCTCTTAGTCAGCATGGTATCTACGCCATAGTAATTCTCAAATCCATCTATTTCATATGGGTCCTGTACCGGTTCCGGAATATTGAACGTTGCACGAATCTTATCCACTGTTGTTCCATTGATCACAAGTCTGATCTCCCCCACTGCTTCACCGAGGCTGTTCAGCTCATCTTTTGAAAGAACTGCTGTGGCATAACCATCCACAATCTGTGCATCCAGTGTAACTTCCTTATCCTTTCCTGCACAGATAAAGGATACACTATCCTCTCCTGTCACACCGCTTACCTTGGCTGTCAGTGTTGTTTCTTCCAGTATTCTGCTGCCTGCTACAGGTGCTACTACATAACCACTCTGCGTTACTGCCGCCTGCGCCTGGATTTCTACAGACTTCATCTGTTCCAGTGCCTGCTTCTGGTTTACTGCAAAGATGCTGTTATCCTGATTAAAGAAACGGATAAAGTTATCCATCATCTCATGGCCATGCTTTGTTCCATCTTCTTTTACAGATTTCACATATGGTGTATAGAAGCCATCCTTCTCACTGAAGTTAGCCCATACCAGATAGTAGGAAGCACTGCTGGCCTTCACTGCATCCAGGATTTCCTGATGCCAGTCAGGTCTTGCATTGTCCTTCTTTAACAGTGCCGTCTGATTATCTCCTTCAACGACATCATGAGAAGTACCTGTCTCAGTTACAGCAACCAGTTTACCATGTGCTCTGGCAAAACTTTCCACAATATTAAGTTCTCCGGTAAAGTTAGCCACAAAAGAGTCTCCCTGCTGTGGATTGCTGTGATACATATCAAAGCCTACCATATCCACATAGCCATCGCCCGGATAACGGGATGCATATTCGTCGACATTTGCTGCTTCTGAACCAGGACCATATACATACAGGAAATTATGTACGTTCTTTTCATCACGCAGATATTCTACTGTATATTTATAAACGCTCTTATAAGTCTGTTCATCACACAGGGCTGCTCCCCACCAGAACCAGCTTCCTGTATTCTCATGGAAAGGTCTGAATAATACTGCGCCATCTACCTGATGTGCATAATCAGCAACCATATCCAGATATGCACGAAATGCCGCATTGTAAGTTCCGCCTGGCAGGATCTGATCCATCACATCCCCTGTAAGAACATTGGGTGTATAGCCACTGAAATTATATGCTGTATAACCGGTCGTATTATCTCCGGTATATACCACCTGACTAAAGTTAGG
>CAYRAW010000393.1:0-2088 GCA_964422225.1 uncultured Roseburia sp. | reverse complement strand
CGATAGGGGAAAGGAAATATAAGCTGCTTAATAGACTCTGTACGTTCTTTGTTCCATGCGAATTGAAAATCCGTCCATTTTTTATATTCTGTCAATAATTGTGTAAACCATACCTGCAATTCATCATACGTATACGATTCATGGAAATATTTGATCTCTTCCGTTTCCATATTGCAATAGGTCATACGCACACCAATGGATTCCAGTTGGTTGTGGGTGGCATAAATATATGCATAACATTTTGCCTGTGCCAAATGTACCCCTACCGGCTTCGTAATACGTTTTAAATCCCTGTATGTACCTTTGATTTCATCAATTACAACATCCGGTATATCTATAATGCCATCTGCACGGCCTTCTATCACTACATCATAATCACTGGTTTTCCATGTATAGCGCAATGCGACTTCTGCATGATAATCACTGCCCATACGGCGCTGGATCATTCTGTGGATTCTGCCACCGTCCTGCATTGCTGTATCAGAACCGCCGGTTCTTCTGTTATCAATATTGCCTTCGCGCAGAATAAATTCTACAAGTTGTCTGACCGATACATGTATCTCCATGCGGCTCCCCCCTTCTCCACTTTCATCACCATGATTTTCTGTAACATACATAAGCTAAAAACTCCCTGTAACTGCTATAGTACTATAACAGCTACAGGGAGTCAAACTCACTTATTGATCTGCTAAATTATGCAACACACAGGCTGTCTACATAACTCTCAAAGTCATCATTCTGACCTGCATATTTTAATGTCAAAATAGAATTAAAATCAAGTCCCATTACGCCAAGAATGGATTTTGCATCAATAATAACGTGATTATAGAAAATATCAATATCAAAATCACACTGTGAAGCTTTGTTCACAAAATCCTTAACTTCTTCCGGTTTCATTTTAATCTTACGCTCTTTCATCTTTACAATCCTTTCCAGCAGTCATAAAGGAAATCTGCTGTCTATCCTCTATCTGCCTTATACCTTTCTTTACCTTATGCGGTAAACACCACTGATGCATATGCATCGGGTCATTAATTTATACAAATGATTATTATACACGAAACCATAACAATGTAAATACCTTGTAAAAACTTTCGTGCAATATGTCGTTTCCCTGTATCTGATTATATACAAAATGCATCTGTTTTCGTCAAAATATACGCTAAATCTCGTTAAAAAGCATAGAATATTATCTCTTTTTTAGTTCATTTTAGCTTATTGTTTCCAAATTCGATCATATATTTTCTCATCCAAAGTGGAAGCATATTGCGCTGTAAATCAGGATTGATACATTCTGTGATGGCAATTTTCTCACAAAAAAGGTATTACATTACATACAAATATTTCCTGATTCTGTAATTTTTTATTTAGAACTTGTGTTCCGAATATTTGTTTGTTATAATATACCATACAAACGTTCGTAATGCAACACTCAATTTTTACCATTGTGAATAGAAAATGGCTATTAATGCATTAAAACATACTACTTTTTGACTTCCTAATTGTCACTTTTTTTACTATAATGAATATACATTTGTTAACAATTCAAGAAAGGTAAGGGGTTACTTTTATGACTGCTTTTCAGTGGTTCTATTCTTTTCTCAAAAAGCATAACCGTAAAATGTTGTTCGGACTTGTGCTCGTTACGATCATCTCTGTACTTGCTATCGTAAAACCTATCGTATCAGGTGCTATCGTAGATGACGTTATCACAGGGGGACAGTATGAACTTCTCCCGAAGCTCATAGCACTGTTGATCATTATTACGATCATCCGCGGTGTATTGCGCTACTGGTCTCAGGTTATTTTTGAGACATGTTCCCAGGATGTCCTTTATTCCATGCGCGATACTGTATACCGTAAGCTTCTTCAGGAAGATTTTGCTTTCTATAATAAGAAGCGCACCGGTGACCTGTTAAGCCGCCAGACGGGTGATATGGATGCGATCCGTCATTTTGTAGCTTTTGTTATTTATCAGGTATATGAGAACGTTTTTCTGTTCTTCTTCGCCCTGATCATGATCTTTACTGTCAGTTGGAAGCTCGCCCTGTGCATGTGCATCATCCTTCCTTTTGCTGCCGCAGTCAC
>CAYRAW010000392.1:0-2093 GCA_964422225.1 uncultured Roseburia sp. | reverse complement strand
ACACACATGCAGTTTTAAAACGTAAGGCCCGTCAGAAACAGGTTCACCGAAATATCGCTTTATTAGCATTATCTATTGTCCTTATTCTTTTCCTGGTTCTTTTTATTGCCTCTATATCAACACAGGCAAGCGACAGAGAGCACATGCCTTCTTACAAATATTTTAAAAGTATCCAGATTTCTTCTGGAGACACCCTTTGGTCTATCGCAGAAGAAAATATGGATACTCATTATAAACATACAGCCGACTATGTTGCAGAAGTAAAAAGAATGAATTCACTGGATACTGACCGGATTGTTGCAGGCAGTTATCTTATCATTCCATATTATTCTACAGAATTTGTTGGTTCCAATACATATTGATATTTTTACCTTTCACGTAATTTGACAGCGTTAGCAGCCATTCTGCGTCTGTCATCCTCTATAGCTGCATAATGCTTTCGGGTTGTATTTACATCCTTATGGCCAAGAACATCGGCAACCAGATAAATATCACCTGTTTCACGATATAAAGAGGTACCATATGTACTACGCAGTTTATGTGGTGTAATCTTCTTTAAATTTGTAACAAGAGAGGCATATTTCTTTACAAGTTTCTCGACTGCTCTTACAGAAATTCTTTTATTCTGTAAGGAAAGAAACAGTGCATTTTCGTTTCCCTCTGCAGGTATGATATGACTACGTTGTTCCAAATAATCTGTAAGTGCCGTCTCGACTTCTTCACCAAAATAAATAACTGCCTCATAGCCACCCTTCCGGCGTATTTTTATACCATTGTTTTTGAAGTCAATATCTTGCAGATCTATCCCTACGCACTCAGATACACGCATCCCTGTACCAAGTAGCAAAGTAAGCAGGGCCGTATCACGAACTTTGGTTTTCTGGTGATAATAGAGTTGCTGCTTTGTCATTTTGTCCCCAGACTCTACAACATCAAGAAGAAGTGCAACTTCATCAGCATCTAGCCTGACAATCTCTTTTTCATGTAATTTGGGCATTGGAACTAACGCTGCAGGATTTTTTTCAATCAGTTCATTTCTGAAATAATAATTATAGAAGCTACGTAGTGAAGCCAATTTTCTGGCTTTTCCACGTTCATCATTCATATATTCCTTACCATCTTTTACATAGTAGGAACAATATTCCAAATACTCTTCAATGTCCAATCGTGTAATCTGATCAAGAACGTCTATCGTATATTCTTTTATAGCTTTTTTCCTATATAGAGGATTATTATCATGCAAATATTCAAAAAATACTCTAATATCATATGCATAGGCAACTCTGGTCCGGGAAGATATGTATTCCTGCATTCCTCTGAAGTATTGTCCACAAAACGGTGGGAGAGTTTCTAAAATTTCTCTTAAATGTAAAATATTTTCCTTATTCTTCTGTTCATGATAATTACCCATATTACTCTTGTCCATGTCTATTTGACCATCCTTCCATATCACTGTTTAAAATTGCTGTAAACATTCTATCTTTTACTCCAGGATTCTCTCGGTTTAGTTGTTGCAGTATTTGATGAACATATTCTCGTTTTGTGTGTTTATCTGCAGGGCAAGGGCTCTTTACAACAGGAACCTGATACTTATTTACAAATCCGATCACATCTGCCTCATTCATATAAATTAATGGTCTGATAACCGTCATATCTGCACGATCAAGATATGTAACAGGCGAGAACGTATGTAGTCTGCCTTCATAGATCAATGCCATCATCATAGTCGTTACCACGTCATCCTTATGGTGTGCATATGCCACCTTATTGCATCCAAGTTCCTTCATTGCGTTGTTAAGTGCTCCTTTACGCATCTTCGAGCAAAGCGCACAAGGATTGTCTTCTTTACGATCTTGAAATACAATTTCACCAATATTAGTCTGAACTACTTTATATGGCACATCTAATTCCTTACACAATGAAACTATTTTGTCCAAGTTGAGATTTTGGAAACCAAGATCCACGGTTACTGCATAGATAGAAAAATGTTTAGGATAATAACGTCTGAGTCCACTTAATGCATAAAGCAATGTTAAACTGTCTTTACCTCCTGAAATACCCACGGCGATACAAACGCCTTCTTCAATCATATG
>CAYRAW010000391.1:0-2114 GCA_964422225.1 uncultured Roseburia sp. | reverse complement strand
GGGCTACAGAGGAGCTAGAAGCAAGCAGTATAGAGTAGCTAAACAGTCTGTTATGAGAGCATTAGCTTCCTCATACACTGGTAGAAAAGAGAGAAAGCGTCAGTTCAGACAGTTATGGATCGCTCGTATCAATGCTGCAGCTAGAATGAACGGTATCTCCTACAGCCAGATGATGCATGGATTAAAGCTTGCTGGTGTTGATATCAACAGAAAGATGTTAGCAGAGATGGCAGTTAACGATGCAGAAGGCTTCAAGACATTAGCAGAATTAGCAAAGTCTAAGGTTGCTTAATTTTTGAAAAAATGATATCCCCCGGAGTTTTTCCGGGGGATTTTTTATGCCAGATCAGTAAACCAATGTGATAGAACGCAAAAGAGAGGATCAATGAGAATGCCAGATAATACAGAACTGAGAGTGCGATCCACTTCTTTGAATGATTTTCACTGAAGGTTGCTGCGACAGTCATTGTACAGGGAACATTGAATACAATTGCCATAATAAAGCCAAGGGCTTGCGGCTTGCTGATGACCTGAGGAAGAAGTTCGATCAAATTTTCCGAAATGCCAAGTGATTTCGCATTGAAAGCGGCATTCACCATATCTGTATTACTGTAGAGTGCATTGATGACACCTAACAGAGATTCTTTGGTAACCATAGAGGAGATATAAGCCATAAACATTTGCCATGTCATACCAAAGACGCTTGTAACAGGTTCGATCACCTGACCAATTCTCGTTAAAATGCTTTCTGTTCCAAACCAGGTGTAGGAGATGGTGATAATTACAGTTACGTTGATCATGGTCTTATGAGCGCATCATCACGGATGGCGCAGGGAAATTTTTATTATCCGTCATCTTATTATCTGGGATATGAGATCTATGTAATGCCGGATAATTTCAGTCAGGAGACAGAAAGTGTATTGAAAATATTTGGCATCAATATAGATTCACTATTACAACTATATACTAAAAGTTCAATCTTTTATGCTTCCGATACTATATTGAAATTATGGGATAACATAGATGTGAGCAACGACAGTTGTAATATTGGACAGATCAGACTTGACACTTTACAAATATTGAAATATCTTTATGATCATGGACCGATAACATCTGCGCAGACACCATATCTTTCCAGAACACAGGCGATGCTTGCCAAAAAGGCAAAAGAAATATTAACGGCGGATTTAAGTCAGCACGTATCCATGAAAATGATATCTCAGGAATTAGGCGTTAGTGAAACCAGTCTGAAACGTTATTTTCATTTAGTATATGGCGCTAATTTATCTACATATATGAATGAAGTCAGGATGCAGTATGCTGCTGAACTTCTTACCTCGTCTCAAATGAGTATTTCTGATGTGGCAAAAGCATGCGGTTATGTTAATCAGGGGCGATTTGCCAGCGTATTTCGACAGTTCTTCAGAATGAAGCCACTGGATTACCGTAGAGGAGAAAAATTGTGAGATTATTATTTGAAATTGATAAAAAGGATTATGATCCTGATGGGAAAGCATTTGTTCGTCCTTCTTCAAGAGCAATCATAAT
The DNA here is from genome assembly GCA_964422225.1 of uncultured Roseburia sp. Taxonomy (GTDB): domain Bacteria; phylum Bacillota; class Clostridia; order Lachnospirales; family Lachnospiraceae; genus COE1. The sequence goes on along the minus strand of CAYRAW010000391.1, from coordinate 566 downwards.
AGTAAATGGAAAAATAGCTGTAATTTATAGTCAGAAGCATAAGTACTATAAAATACCCGGAGGCGGAATAGAACCGGGAGAAAATAAAATAGATGCAATGATCCGTGAAGTAAAGGAAGAAGTGGGGCTGACAGTGATCCCTGAATCGGTTGTAGAGTTTGGATATGTTCATCGTATCCAGAAAGGAAAACACGAACCGGTATTTATACAGGATAATTTCTATTATCTATGTGATGTGGCAGAAGGACAGGCCCTGCCTCAATTTACAGAAAACGAGAAAAAGGAAGAATTTATTCCATGTTTTGTAGATTTGAATGAAGCGATCAGGGTGAACGAAAAATACGTGAAGGAAAATTTTTATGATTCCATGATTGAGAGAGAACTAAGAGTAATGAGGATGATTGCAGATGCCTAAAAGATATGAGAAAGATTTTTTTGTACATGAGATTTGGTACGGTAAATACATGATACAGACTTGGAATGCACACTCTAAAAAATATTCTGTGTTATTAGCCTGAATTATTCATGGCAATATGATCATGCATAAAATTGCCACATTTGTGATA
>CAYRAW010000390.1:0-2118 GCA_964422225.1 uncultured Roseburia sp. | reverse complement strand
CGGAGGAGGATCTTGATAGATTCATCACATATCTTTTGTTTGAAAAGAAAAGTGAGCAGGCTGCAAGAAATTTATTAAATGACTTTGAAGCAACAAAAACGATATTGTTTACGTGGATAATATTTTTCATGAATTGCAAGACTTCGAAAATAAAATGAATTAAAGCCTAGGTTCTTTTATAAGCAATCCAGATACTGAAACTGATAATATGGTAAATCTATATGCGTTTTATGTTTTGAAAGTTGCACTGAGAATAGCTGTGTTAGAGACAATCGGGGTAAATGTCACTGGCGAAATTAAAAATTATGTAATGGATGTGCATCTGGATTGGATTAAGTTAGAGAAACATCTTGATGAAGATTGCGTTCTCCCTATGAATGTTTTTCGCCAAATGGTAGAGAAACTTCAAAAACAGAAGTAAAATCCTTAGTAGTAATAACTTGCTCAATTCTACTCTGATTTGCCACAATCTGTTATTTCAGAGCGTATCACAATAATCCCAGAAACCCTTGCAAACAAGACATTTCGGGTCGAAACAAGGAGAAACAAAACTATGATAAAAGTACTTTTCATCTGCCACGGCAGAATCCGTACTTTTGTCTGAAATACCTGAAAATCAAGGAATTGTGGAACTTTGAAAGTGATTTGTACCCCTGTTGTACCCCTATTTTATAGGGATTCCTAGAAAGGCAAAATTTTGTTAATTGACTGCCCTCGATAAAAAAAGCCTCTTGATAGCAGTAACAGAAGTTATATGTTAGTAGTAACAGAGTTTACCATGCCTCTGACTTTCATGCGCAACCCGGTGAGACTTTTTTATCCAATCAAAATTAAGAAGGAGGTCCATAAAACAGGGAGTTTATTTTGTGGATATTGGAAAAGGGACATTTGGAAATAATTAGAAAGTCCCGGTATGGGTTGATTTTTTCACTTAATTGAGTATAATAAAAGTAGGAACAGCAATGTTCTCGATGTAAGAGCATCGTTAAAAGTTGGACTGCAGATGGAGCAGGATAATTTTCCATCTCATTAGATGTCTTAACTGGGCATCGAGCTTAGCAGCTTGGATAAAGCTGTAGTCCACGTGGGGGACTTAATGATTTCCACGTCGTTATGGGTATCTTAACTGGGTACCGGGGCTGACAACCAGCAGAAAACTCTTTTCAAAAAGAAATTCTTAGAGGAGTGTGGTTAAGCATCACACTCCTCTTTACGTATGAGGTATGGATGGCAACAAAAGCAGATAAGAAAAATGCAATAAGACAAGGTATTATAGATTCAGCCGGTATATATAGTCAGAGCCTAGCTGGTAAAACATTTCTATATGTATATGGAGAAGAGTTTTTTGAAGTCTCTTTCCCGATAGATCATTTTCTTCACTTAACAGGAGTGGAGACAAAACTTTCTGCAAAGGACTTCTATAAAAATGCAAAAAAGGCAAAACTTACAAGTAGCCAGTTCTATTTTGATGCAAGGCATCCTTATGCAAATGCAAGAAAGAAGTTGCCCTGCTTAAAGAGATTACCGGAGTTGACAAATGATATGGTGTGTATCCTTAAGGAGATGCAGACGGTTACAATTATTTACAAACTAAGCGTAACTAATCTGGAATTTACGTTGGGACTTACAGAAAATACAGATGTAAATGGTAAGAAGATTAATGACTTTTTTCTTCCTATGTCACTACGAGTGGAGGATACATCCGTAGAAAAGAGTAATGATGGGGAAATCGTTGATTTCATTTTTTCAAAAGATGCAAGCGTTGCAAAGTATGATACATTATTGGTAGAAGATAAGAATAAAATGATTCCAGATAATATCAAGCATTTGATAAGCAAGAAATTATATAGTACAGAGCATGATTAATTACATAGGAAGATTTGAAGTACCAGGAAACTGGTGCTTTTTTACTTTATAGGATTAGGGTGTCAAAAGCACCATTTTAATATTTGACTTTGTTTGTACCTTGAAAATTTAACACGAACTGGTGAAAGATATGATTTTGGGATGTATGGTTCATTAATATTTGAAACGATGGTCTATTGGTTTTATGCTGTTTTCTCATCTTCGACGAAGAAGAGAGGGAATTGCTTCTACTCCATTTCTAAATTTTGCGTA
>CAYRAW010000389.1:0-2141 GCA_964422225.1 uncultured Roseburia sp. | reverse complement strand
TTCAATGTCACAGCCCATTGCTTTGAGATTTGTGACAACTGTGTCAATTCTGTTTGATTCTTTGACTTTTAATTCAGCAGCATCTTTGATGACTGTGGTTCCGTCAGCATAGGCGGCAGCAACAGCGATCATAGGAATCTCATCTATCAGGGTAGGAATGATTTCTCCCCCTACGGTAACTCCGTGAAGGGAAGAAGAACGTACCAAGAGATCTGCGGTAGGTTCTCCGTTATCACAATTTTCATTTAAGTAGGTGATATCAGCTCCCATTTCTCTGAACACACGTATAATGCCATCTCTGGTAGGATTAATTCCAACATTTTTAAGAAGTACTTCAGAATCAGGGACTAACATGGCTGCTGCGATGAAATATGCAGCAGAAGAAATGTCACCGGGTACTTTTACCTGCCTGCCCTTTAATTGAGGTTCTGGCAGAATTGTGGCGGTTACCCCCTGACTGGTTACATCTGCACCAAAGTATCGCAGCATGATCTCTGTATGATTGCGGCTCAAGGTAGGTTCTGTAACACTGGTTTTACCCTGCGCATACAGACCGGCTAACAATACACAGGATTTTACCTGTGCAGAAGCTACGGGAGACTGGTAATGAATGCCTTTTAAGGCAGTGCCCTCAATGTGGAGCGGCGCGCAGCCGTTGCCTTTTACAGATACAATATGTGCGTCCATTTCTGACAGCGGTGTCATGATTCGTTTCATGGGACGAGTCTGTATGGAGGCATCCCCTGTCAGGGTAACATCGAAATTCTGGGCTGCCAGAATGCCGGAGATCAGCCTGGTCGTAGTTCCGCTATTGCCACAATCAAGCACATCGGCAGGTCTGCTCAGACCGTGAAGCCCTTTGCCATGGACAAGTATCGTATCTTTTGTCCTTTCAATGGGGATTCCCATGCTGCGGAAACATCCAATAGTAGAGAGACAGTCAGCACCTTCCAGAAAGTGTGTGATCTCGGTGGTGCCCTGTGCCAGTGAACCAAACATAACTGCCCGGTGGGAGATGGATTTATCGCCGGGAACAGAGATGGTTCCGCGTAGGTGGTTCTTTTTATTTAACTGCATGTTTTTTATTTCCTTTCATATACTGTATAGTTCAAATCCTGTAAAAGGATGATAGCTTCGTCAAGTGAGGCTTGCTCGTAGAATTCAACCTGCAGGACACCTTCTTCAAATTCGCGGTTATGGACGATACCGATATTTTTGATAGAGATATCGGCTTTTGCCAGAAGCGTTGCAATCGTAGCGATCGCACCTGCCTCATCAGGAATATCCAGATAACAGCCGAATACTTTCTTGATAGGACCTCTGGACTGGTTGGCAAAGGAATCACGATATTCTTTGGATTCAGTAAACAGATCATAGGCGTAGCCCTGTTCTCTGGAACGAACAGCCTGACTGATATCACGAAGTGATTCGATATAATCGTCCAGCAGATCTGCAATGTTCTTGGAATTGGTCATGCAGATTGATTCCCACATCTGTGGGGAAGAAGATGCGATTCGGGTAATATCTTTGAATCCCCCTGCAGCTACCAGTTTCATAGTTCCTTCCTTTGTATCATGATCGTGTACCAGATTTACCAGCGCAGCTGCTATCAAATGAGGAACATGACTGATTGCAGCGATAACGTAATCGTGCTTATCACAGGTAATGACCAGAGGAATAGCACCGATGGACTGTATCAGCTCTCGATAAAATGTCAGATCTTCCTCAGAAGAGGATTCTGTCGGCGTGAGAATATAGAAAGCATTTTCCAGAATAATTGGATTGGCGTTGGCAAAGCCGGATTTTTCACTGCCAGCCATAGGATGACCGCCGATGAACTGACGCTCCAACCCCAGTTCTTTTACTTTGGCATGAATGGATGATTTTACACTGCCAACATCTGTAAGCAGGGTATCCGGTGCCAGATAAGGTTTTAACTGTGCCAGATTTTCGTTATTGACCGAGACGGGGGCACATAGAAAAATCATGTCACAGGAATGAAAATCATTGCCGATGGAATCAGTGACAGCATCAGCGATTCCCTCAGACAGAGCATTCTGAGTCATATTTGCATTTGTGTCATACACCAGAATGTGACAGTCGGGTTGTATTTTACGGATGGCCTTGGCAATGGAACCGCC
>CAYRAW010000388.1:0-2141 GCA_964422225.1 uncultured Roseburia sp. | reverse complement strand
CAGTAGCACCAAAGGGTTTTGGCAGCGAGAATATGAGTCGCGTGTTTATGTTAAAACCTGCTGATGGTATCGAGGGTGTGAAGAATGCCATTCTGACGGCGGTAAAGGATGCAGGACCGAATGCCTGTCCACCTATGGTAGTAGGTGTTGGAATCGGTGGTACTTTCGAGAAATGTGCGTTGATGGCAAAACAGGCATTGACCAGACCTGTAAATGAACATTCCAGGATTCCCTATGTGAAAGAGATGGAAGAGGAATTATTGGAACGTATCAACAAGACGGGGATTGGTCCCGGAGGGCTTGGCGGTACTACGACGGCTCTGGCAGTCAATATCAATACCTACGCAACGCATATTGCCGGTCTGCCTGTGGCAGTGAATATATGCTGCCATGTAAACAGACACTCAGTAAGGGTATTATAAGAAAGGCAGGGCAGAAAAATGGACAGACATATTACAGCACCTATAGATGCACAGACAGCAAAACAGTTACGTGCAGGCGATTATGTATATATTACGGGAACAATCTACACTGCAAGAGATGCCGCCCATCTGCGTATGGATGAGGCGTTGAACAGAGGTGAGGAGCTTCCTGTTTCACTGGAAAATAATATTATTTATTATATGGGGCCATCTCCGGCGAGAGAGGGCAGACCCATCGGTTCCGCAGGACCGACAACTGCCAGCCGTATGGACAAATATGCGCCCGGATTACTGGATCTTGGTTTAAAGGGCATGATCGGAAAGGGCAAAAGAAGCCAGGCAGTTAAAGAGGCTATCATCCGTAACAAGGCTGTGTATTTTGCAGCAGTAGGTGGTGCCGGAGCGCTTCTCTCCAAGTCTATTCTGTCATCAGAGGTTGTAGCCTATGATGATCTGGGAACAGAGGCAATCCGCAGGCTGGAAGTAAAGGACTTCCCGGTCATTGTTGTAATAGACAGCGAGGGCAATAACCTGTATGAAACTGCAATAGAGGAATTTAAACAGGAATAAATGATTTTAAATAGCATAGAAAATGAAAAGGAAAACCACTTAAAAATATAAAAATTTAAGTGGTTTTTGTCATGTTTACAGAAAACTATGTTTTACTATTTACTAAAATAATTTTAGCAAATAGTAAAACAATTGAATATAATCTAAAATATTGTTGACATAAATATCATGAGGTTGTATATTATTTATAGATAAAGAACTAAAAAATGCTATTTAATATGCAAAATGCTAGCTATGCATAAGTTAATTTATCACGAATTATACAAAAAGCACTTTTTAAGTATCCAAATCTAAAACAAAATATACAATAGTCATGGCAGAAGGTATGGGGTGTATTGAATGATAATGACTATTGGCGAAATCTTAGAGGGATGAGGAGAGCAATCTCCGAGAATGGAGGGTATCAATGAAGAAAAAGTTATTAAGCATGGTTCTTAGTACTGCAATGGTAGCCGGAATACTTGCCGGTTGTGGCAGTAGTGCATCATCGGAGACAGCATCAGCAGACACGAGTGATGCTGCAGCGACAGCGGCTGAAGTTTCTACAGAGGCGGCGACAGAGGAAGCTGTTCCTACGAACACATTTGGTGATCCTAGTGGTACACATCTGGAAATGTGGACATTCGTAGAATTACACGGACAGCATTATGGCAACATGGTAGAGAAATGGAACGAAGAAAATCCTGACAGAAAGATTGAGATTACATGTACAACATATCCATATAGTGATATGCATACAAAACTTCTTACTTCATTAGAAGCAGGAACAGGTGCACCTGATATCTGTGATGTAGAAATCGGACAGTTCCCTAACGTAGTTAAGGGTCTGGATACATGGCTTGTACCTTTGGATGACTATGCAGCTCCTTATATGGCAACAATGGTTCCTGCAAGAATGGAAGTATATGCAGGATCAGATGGACATTATTATGGTGCTCCTTATCATGTAGGTGCAACCGTTATGTACTATAACGTAGTAGCAATGGCAGAAGCAATGGGTATTTCTGAGGACGAAGTAACTGCCAAGATTGATTCTGTAGTAACCTGGGATGATTATGCAGCGCTTGGACAGGAATATGTGGATGCAGTTGCAACAGAAGGAAAATACTGGACTTCTGTAGATACAGGCGGAGTTGACAGGCAGTGGAT
>CAYRAW010000387.1:0-2142 GCA_964422225.1 uncultured Roseburia sp. | reverse complement strand
AAATAAAAAGGCTCTTATCCCATACAGGATAAGAGCCGCAATGTCTTATAGCCACCTTGTATACATACCATCATATGTTTCCTTCATAACGGTAAGGCTTCCGTCAATGCCTACTGACAGTCTTGGCTGTGTTTGGATTGCCCTCATGAGTCCATTCCTTATCCTCCAAAATACCACGCTTGCAGCTTATGCATGGCTCTCTGCAGATCTTCGGATAACTACTACTCTCATTCATCGGTTTGTCTTGTTTCAGAATAGCATTAAATGACGTCTCCGTCAAGGGGGGAGATTGCAAGAAAGAATTCCAGTCACGGTCTGTTGCCACACCATTTACCAGTTCCACAGGAGTTCTGGGTGTTGGCAGTCCGCCTGCAACCTCCGGGCAGACTTCTATGACCTCTTTTCCCTCTAACCATTTATGAAGTTTCTCACTATAATTATTTCCACCGCTGTATTTACAATTACGCCCCAATAAGCACGCACTGACTACAACTTTACCCATTTTAATCACCATGCCTTTCCGTATAACCTGCAAACTTTCAGGTGCTTTAGTACCTTGTGCCAGCATAAATTTGCGTCTGCGACAATTATAGCCTATATCTTGTACCTATACAATCATAGATGTCATAACTTTTCCTGAATTTGACAAGATATAGGCAAAATTTTATAATATGTAATAACTATTTAGTTACATTGATCAGCAATGTAACTCATAATCCCAAGAAAGGATAACCTTATGTTACATCATCGAAAAATATTTGCCCTCCTTATGATACCTTTTCTGCTGTTGTCCGGATGCTCTTTTGCTGCGCCATCATCAGAAGTGATTTCTTTTGGTGACTTAACTGCGATCGAATCCGAAAACACCCCAACAGGAGAACTTGCTGATCCCAATACTCCCATAGCCTCGGACAGACTTTCTATTACAGAAACCCCCGAGGGCTTTACAGTAACTGAAATACCAGAAGAAGAAAGCACCCCTGCATTTGAAGAATACGACATTTCACTCATGGCTGTCGGTGATGATCTGATCCATATGGGTGTCGTCTACACAGGGAAACAAAATGATGGTACTTATGATTTCTCTTTTCTGTTTCAGGGAATTACAGATTTTCTAAATAAAGCAGATGTGAAGATTATCAATCAGGAAACGATCATGGCTGGTAATCAGCTTGGATTCAGTGGATTTCCCCATTTCAACTCACCTACAGAAGTTGGAGATGCCATTGCCAATGCAGGATTTAACGTAGTGCTACAGGCAACAAACCATTCTGCTGATCAGGGAATTGATGGAATTGACAATTGTGTCAGTTTTTGGAGGAGCCATCCTGAGGTTCTTCTGACCGGATTGCATGAGCCTGATAACCGAACGATTCCAACCTTTACTATAAAGGATATTACCTTTGCTATCCTGAACTATACATACGGCCCTAACTACGAGATCGTATCCAATAAACTGGCTTCCCGCATGGAGCTTCTATGTGCCCGTAATGAACAGACCGGAGCCATGGACTATACCACGATCAATCCTCAGGTTCTGGAAGATATTAAAAATGCCGGAACAATGGCAGATATCGTAGTGGTATGTCCTCACTGGGGAACAGAATATCAGACCTCTCCCTCCTCTTATCAGCAGGAATTTGCCAGACAAATGACAGAGGCAGGAGCTGACCTGATCATTGGCGCCCATCCACATGTAGTACAGCCAATTGAACAGATTCTGGCAGACAACGGCAACAGCTCTATCTGTTACTACTCCCTTGGCAACTACGTATCAACACAGCAAAATGGCAGAAGCATGCTGGAGGGTATGGCATGGGTCACCTATCACGTAACACAGGATGAAATCTCTCTCCGGGAGGATAAAACAGGGGTCATCCCATTGGTATGTCATTACACCAGCAGTCCTGTCCGTATTCAGAATATCTATCCTTTGGAGGATTATACACAGGAACTTGCTTCCAGACACGGTATCATCTCCTATGGTGGAATCTCCTTCTCTCTAAGTGATCTGCAACAGTGGAGTGCAGAAACCTTTGGAGACTGGGTATTAACAAAAGACGCTGTACTCTCAGATTAGAGGGTTCAGCGTCTTTTGCTGCTATGAAACTGTAACTTTAATATCATATTTTTGAATGAGCT
>CAYRAW010000386.1:0-2148 GCA_964422225.1 uncultured Roseburia sp. | reverse complement strand
AATTTGCTTTTTAATGTATTTCATATCCGTTTCATTTAGGAATCCTATTTTTTGATATCCATTAGTTAATATATTGTAAAATCCTAAATATATAGCATATACGTCAGCGTTCTGTTCTGGCAGATATTCAGGTGCATAGTCTATGTGATTGTCAAACATATATAAATGCACACATTCCCTTATAATAATAGCAGCTAGCTCTTCTGGTGTCCTTTTGCTACTGTTTATTGTTATAGAGACTTTTTGTCTATCAAATGTATGGGTGCTTAATTTATTATTAAGTATTCCATACTGTATATCTGGAATATTTCCCCTGTAATCTATGTATTTAAGTATATGATTAGTAAATTCATTTAAATATTCCTGATGGTATGGTGATCTTATAAATCTGCTGTATTCTGGTCTATCTGTGTTATAGTCAGATTTAGGTATTCTGATATGCATTTTTGCATGTAACAATATTTTATCAAGATCCTGTTTTCTATTTCTATTTTTTCTGGAATTATAGCCATCATTATATATTTTATTGACGGCTTTCTGTGATGTCTTTTTGACTCCTTTTCCAACGCTGTTTATTAAATGTATTACCCACTTTACCAAAGTTACAATGGTATAAAAAATTATTATGGTAATCAATAGTGGTAGTGTATTTTTGATTTGCTCTATAATCATTCCAGACTCCTAATTGTTAATAATGCTCTTTACGTAGATTAGATCTCCTTTGCTTAAATATCCGACTCTTCCGTAACCTTTGCGCATATATTCACCAAAGCCCATATATACTCCCGTAATATCTGTCAAATATTCGTTTTCTTGTGTGGTTGGCATTGTCAGACCTCTACAATGCAAAAAGAAATGCATACATTCATGTATAAGTACTGCCAGCACTTCATCTATGTCCATATTAGGAAGCTGCTGAATTTGAATGCTGCTTTGATTTCCTCTGATCTGATATTGTCCGACTGCATGATCGTCAGGATCATAGTCTACTACAGATACGAATAAACTCGCTGGTCTGAATCCGCAATGCTTTAATATGTCATCTGCCAAGGCAGTTAATGCCATTTCATCATAAAAATTATTTTCTACTCTACTTATAATTTTCTGATCAGGTATATACAGGCCTTTAGGTCTTTTAATTTTGGCTTTTAATTTATTAATGCACAAAATATAGATATCTCCGTTCTTTACACCTTTTCCCTTATTTACAGTTTTTCTTTTGTATAGAATAAATATAATGATCAGGCTGATAAAAATTATGTCTCCAATAAGAACTTGCTGCTGTGACATATTGACTGTTCTCCTATGTATCACTTATCCGATTTTTGAATTGGATGATTCTAGCTCCCTGTGCTGATCAGGAAGGTTGTTAATTATCTCTTCTAACCTGCCTATAAATTTGATCTGCTCTCTTTCTGGAAGTTTGTGGAATAGCTCTAGTAACTCCTGCTCGTTTTCTGTTAGTCGAGTCTCTGGCTCATAGCCGAATAATTCATTCGGTGATACTTTCAGATATGAAATTATTTTTTCTAATTTGTCTGCTGCTGGCTGTGTGCCATTTTTCCAATGTGCAAATGTAGCTGCATTTATATTAGTATCTTTTTCTAGCTTATATGCTGTTATCCCCTTTTTCTCCATTATTTTTACAATATTATCAATTACCGCCATTATGTTCTCCATTTTAGTTTCATATATTTTATTATTTTCTATTGACTAATTTCATATTTGAGGTTATATTAAATATGTAATCGAAAAAACGACACTTTCGCACTTGATTTATCTTTTATTGTAACATAGAAAAAATAAAAAATATATAGAATTTGGGAGTGTCGATAAGAAAAAGGAGGTTTATATGAGTAGCCTAAAACAAAATGTAATCGTACTGAGTGCGAATCAGTACCAGATGGTTGACCGTACTACTGGAGAAGTGAGTGAAGGAACGTCAGTAAGATACGCTCTTACCGATTCTCTTGTACCTGCTGAGGATGGTAATTTGAAAGGTTATAAACTATCAAAAGCATCTTTAAAATTTAATGATTTTACATCATTTACCGAAGTCCCTGCCATCTATGAAGCGGATCTGAAATTCAATGTTTCGGCTGATGGTACTACCAAATTGCAGGCAAGCAACTTTGTATTCAAAAAGCC
>CAYRAW010000385.1:0-2169 GCA_964422225.1 uncultured Roseburia sp. | reverse complement strand
AAAGCCTCTTCACTCTTCGGCAGTGTAATTTCCGGCATCTCTTTTCCATAGGCTGCGATTACCGTTTTATGTTTTACTGCTGTATCATCCTCTATCAGAGAAATGGTATACTTCTGCGGAATTGTCCGATATACTGCAATATAATTCCTGTTTCCCGTTACCGGTAACTGTACGGTATCAGCATTACTCATAATCTCTTGTACTTCTGTGTCCATATCATCCCATCCCCAGAATTCATATTCATACTTTGCATCTGCTTTTCGGGATGGTGTTACCTGCAACGGATATATGGCAGTGTCTCCTTTTAGTACTGTGATGGAACCTAAAGGGCTCGTATCATAATTAAAATATGCAACAGTGGCTTCTTCTCCTGCTATCTTTCTAATATGTACTCTGCCATTTCCCGTTTGCACTCCCGCTGTGGCAGTTCCATTCCTGCATATCGTTGTATCATAATGATTGGTTCCTCCATATGCCTGCGTGTTCTCTTCCATTTCCTTCTCTGTTTTGCCACAGCTTAACTTATAACCCTCCACATCATCTATATCTTTACCACAGATACGTCTCGTATGGGTCCAGGAACCGTCATAAAGGAAGTCAGAATCCAGCTCCCCCTCCCTTACAGCCCATTCTCCACAGATACTGCAGTTCGCTTCTATATATCCGTTCCTGTCCACACTGACACGAAAGTTCTCATATTCTCCACAACTCACATAACATTTACCACTGTGCGCATGCCTGATCTCGTCTGTATAACATCCGCCCTTTTCCTGCGGATTCCCACAATGCTCATGGTATCTGGTATAACCGCTTAAGCCACCCAGATACCCGCCACCCCCTCCTGCAGAATTAGGTTCAGTACTGGAATCCCCTGTGTATTGATTAGAACTGACACCAATGACACCACCACCATTTCCACCATTTAGAATATCCGTTGCACCTCCGCCGCCTCCGGCTATGGCTGCGACAACTCCGTTGATATGCAGACTTGTGGCACCACCTCCATTGGATAAGGTACCCTGACCGCCGCCGTGGTAACCGTCACTGCCTCCTACCCAGAGTTCCACCTGATCATCCTGGTGCAAATCTACCCTTACACTGACCATACCGCCTTTGCCGCCTGCATGCTCTCCATAAGAGCCACCCTGCGCCCCGTACAGTTCAAACTGATATGTCCCCGCTGCCTTCACATCAAAGCTCTGCGACGCACCTGTATAACCATATTCCCATTCCGATGTTGTATCTATGCTTTGAGCCTGCCCTATTGTCATAGCAGCAGTCAGCATCGTCATGATTCCTTTCTTCATCCATATTGCTTTCATTCTCTTACTCCTCATACTCATTGGATATTTTTCCTGTCCATGTCGCCGACAAGGCGGTATATTATAGTACTTTAGAACTAATTGCAATAGATGTTATGATCCTTTTAAGGTTCTTTTATGTTTAAACAAAATATAAATTATAAACAGAACGTAAAAAGAGTGGCAAATTCCTGCCACTCTTACTACTTTATGCTCTTTTATTGAAATACGATCTGTCTGCCGTGCGCTCTGCCGTAATTCTCCAGTCGCTCTCTAAAATGCTCTACGGCTTCTGTATTACCTGCCAGATTATGCAGGAGCATGATCCTTACATAGGTATCATATGCCTGTTCTCCTAACAGGTCAATATCTGACATCTGTGTCACTTTTACAAAAGTAAGCAATGCCATGAGGTTGTTGCCACACGCCTGATAAGCACACCCCAAAAGATATCCATATTCTGCCCCTTTGAAACGGTCTGCATATTTCAGCAGATGTTCCAGTGCTTCCTCTCCCCTGTTTAGTTCCAGCAAAAGTCTGGCATAGGATGGCACTGCAACCTTAATAAAACCTTTTTCAAGGTTATCATTTCTGGCAAAACACTCTGCATAGGCATTCGCTGCCTCATCATACTGCTTCAAAATATAATAAGACTGTCCCATCTGAAAATACAGGTAATCATCAAATGGCGTCTCTCCCAGCGCAGACTGCAAAAGAGTCAGATTTCTCGCCTGCTTACGCTCCATCTCCTCCGGGGAAATATCATAGCCATGATGTTCCACCGTTACAGGCAGCTTATATGTATTCAGGCATGCTTCTTCAAGATTTACCTGATTCTTAGGTGTTATCTGCTCATGAATACGGAACC
>CAYRAW010000384.1:0-2172 GCA_964422225.1 uncultured Roseburia sp. | reverse complement strand
CCGAAACCTGCGACTGCAAAAACCGCTACCGCAAAAACCCCCATTAAGACAACCTCTCAACCTTTCTTCGTGAAGACAGAAGACGATGTCCGTGTTGCATTTGATGAGGCAATCGCCGCAGCAGATGCAGAAATTGCCAAGAATGTTGAGAAATATAATGAGAAGATGAAGAAGAGAGGGATTGATCCTGCCAAGTTAAATGCTGCAGCAAGAACCAATACCAAAAATATTTCTTCCAAAACAGCTTACAAGAATACTGCATCTAATAAGCCTGCCAAGACAGAAGAAGAGAAGGCGGCAGCAATTAAGGAATCCACGGAATATTATAATAAGAATGCTAAGCCTGGTTCACTGGCAGCCAAGGCTAATATGGTTAAGCAATACAACGAGAAGAACAATAAGTAGGGGGTAAATGAACATGGATTACATGGAGTTTTCAGCAAAAACAGTTAATGATGCCGTTACAGAAGCATGCAAGCACTTTACAGTGCCAAGTGATAAATTGGAATATGTAGTTGTTGAGGAAGGTTCTACAGGTTTTCTTGGATTTAACTCCAAGCCTGCTATTATTAAGGCAAGAATGATCGAGGAAGAGCTTTCTGTTGAAGATCAGGCTAAGAAATTCCTTCAGGATGTATTTCAGGCAATGAATATGACTGTTGTAATTGATGCCAAATTTGACGAGAAAGAAAGTACATTGGATATTGAACTCAGTGGAGATGAAATGGGTGTTCTGATCGGTAAGAGAGGTCAGACACTGGATTCTTTACAGTATTTAATTTCTTTAGTAGTAAATAAAGGTACAAATGAATACATAAGAGTTAAGGTTGATACAGAAAATTACAGACAGAGACGTAAGGAAACATTGGAGAATCTGGCTAAGAATATTTCTTATAAGGTTAAACGTACAAAACGTCCTGTATCTTTAGAGCCTATGAATCCTTATGAAAGAAGAATTATTCATTCTGCATTACAGAATGACAGATATGTTACAACACATAGTGAAGGTGAAGAACCTTACAGACGTGTCGTTGTTACTTTAAAACGATAGGAATAAGTAATTGAGAGTCCTCACCAAATGGTGGGGACTTTTCTGCGATTATAAGGAATATATATATGAAAAATAAAATTTTATTTACAGATATTGATGGAACTTTATTAAATGATCAGAAAGAATTAACGCCAAAGACGAGAAGTATGATAGAAAAATTAACACAGGCCGGACATTATATGGTTCTGGCATCAGGACGTCCTATGATGAGTGTTATGGAAGTAGGAGAACAGCTGGGAATTTCCAAAAATAATTTATTTTATATTGGAAGTAATGGTGGGATTGTAGTAGAAGCAGCTACAGGACGTACAATTATGGAAAAAAGACTGGATTTGGAAAGTGTCAAATATATTTTTCAAGTATGTGAAGAAATGGGAATTCATGTACATTCTTATACGGATAATGCTATTGTATCTAAAAAACAGTCAAAGGAACTTACCTTTTATCAGCAGACCATTCATATGCCAACCTTGTTAGTTGAACGTGTAGATGATGCTTTTGCTAAAAAACCTCCTTTAAAATGTGTGGCAGTTTCTATTGACGGAAGGGAAAAGCTGGAGAAATTAAAAGATGTTCTGACACCATGGGCAGAGGGGAAAATTACACTTTTATTTTCCAATGATAAACTGCTTGAAATGTTTCCATGTGAGTCCGGTAAAGGAAGGGCGTTGGAGTGGTTAAGCGGATATCTGGGTATTCCTGTAGTAAATACATTAGCTGCGGGGGATCAGGATAACGATATTTCAATGATAGAGGCAGCAGGCATGGGAGTTGCAATGTGTAATGGTGCAGAACATGTAAAAGAAATAGCAGATCAAGTTACACAGCAGTCAAATAATGAGGATGGATTGGTTCCTATTCTGGAAAATTTCTTTCAGATATAAGTAGAAGAAAGGCAAGGTAGTGTAATAGGCTGGATGATGTTTGCCGCAGTGTGTGCTTATTTCATAAAAGGATTATGTGGATATCACTGTCATCGATGTGGATAATCGGCTTATCTGGAACCCATTTACGAATCAGGGAGAGATAAGAGTTTAACGCTTTTGCATGTGTACCCTTGTTGAGGTGTCTGGTAAGCCTTTCCACAGAATTGACCTTCTTAGAAGATTCATGAAGCTGGT
>CAYRAW010000383.1:0-2213 GCA_964422225.1 uncultured Roseburia sp. | reverse complement strand
CAAACAATACAGTAAATTCAATTATGTTACATATTTAAAGCCGGAAAGCGTTATATTTAATATTGACAGTAGTTCGTTTGCATCTAATACAGCATCAGGAATCAGCAATGTAAGTTCGTATGTAGATATAGCGGCCAGTGGTTTGGAATCGGATAATTATTATGTGACAGTAAGTCCAAATGCTAATACAAATGAACTGAAGAATTACTTTGCCGAAATTGATCAGCAAAAGGTATATTATCTGGAAATCAGTATGACTAAAGGAATATCAGGAACACCGGATTATAAAGATACGATGAATTATACGATTACTTTTCCATTACCGGATCAATGGCAGAATTGGGATGTTACAGTAAATAATATCAAGGTTTACAGTAAAAATTATGTGACCAAAGAACTGGAAGAACTGACTGTTGACAAGGTAATAGAAGAAAATGATACAGATGTAAAATGTGTGAGATTTAAAACTTGGCATTTTTCACCATTTGTATTGACTTTTAATGGTACGATTCCGAATAACAATAACGGTAATAACAACAATGACGGCAACAATAGTAATAACTCAGGCAATAATGGAAACTCAGACAATTCTGGATCTTCTGATAATGGAGGCTCATCGGGAGGTGGAACTTCTACGAATGGAGGGAGTGCAGCAGAAAATGGCACAACAGGGGGAACAGGAACTTCAACACCGGATATTACACAAATATCAACACAGCCTGCAGGTAATGGTGCTGCACAGCCTGGTGGAACATCTCAGACAGGAACAGGGCATGTAAAAGATTCTACTCCCAAGACAGGAGATCCACTGGAGTACAGGACATTGATGGTATGTGGACTTTTCTCTATGGGTGTGTTGATGATACTCATTGGAAATAAGAAGAAAACTTCTGCATTTTCTCGATATCGTCGGGGGTAGAATACTTTTGGATCACGGAATAGATTAGTTTCATTTCGTTCTTATCAAAAGAAATGTTGTTTTCTTTGCTCAGCTTGGATAGGGATAGCAAAAAAGACAGCATTTCTTTTTGCGTTAGTGTGGAACTTTGTATGACTAATTTTTCTAAAAAAAGGAGCTTGGATTTGTCAATATCTTTCAGGGCAGGGTCATCCATCCATTCTTTTTTGTTCATGATCATACGCCTTTCTTTCTATTATTTATTTGATATCTTTCATAAGGTTCACCATATCAGAAAAATTGATGCCACTGTTCATCAGGCTTTCCAGACCGGACAGATCGGGAAAAGGACCGGAAGCATCACTGTCGTTTGACATATTTTGCATCATTTCCATCACTTGCTGCATTTCACGGACATTGTCCATGGTGTGCATGAAGTTAATAATTTGCTGAAATCCCTGTTCCTCTCCGGGAGCCAGATACTTGTGGATAGCATGATAAATGGTTTCAAGGTCAGGTGGTTCTTTACTGCACGCAGATAATACTGTACTGGAGGGACGTATATTCTGACGCATAAGGTTGATCGTATATTGCAATTCCATATATTTGATCATAATGGGAAGCATTGGAAGTTGATCCACATCCATATATGGCAGTAGAGACTTCATTATTTGAATATGATTATTGGTGTAAAAGTGATCAAAAATGAGCACATAGTCATTATCATTTTCCTGTTCCTCCATAATGCCTCCAATTAAATTGTCAATTATTGTATCTTATGATGTAGATATGGGATATATGTCTGGCAAAACCAATGGGTTCAAAATACTTGAACCCATTGGATAGATCATTGATGGATTAGCAGCATCCGCAGCCGTTGTTGTTACCACAACCACCGCAGAAGAAAAGGAGAATGATCCAGATCCAGTTGTTGCAGCAGCTATCATTGTTATTGCCACAACCATTAAGGAAGCTGCCATTGTTACCGCATCCACAGCAGCATGACAGAAGGAGAATAATCCAGATCCAGTTACTGCAGTTGTTGCCACATCCATTGTTAGAAATACTTTGATTGCATCCGCAATTGCTTGCTGATAAGTCACTCATGTTGAGTACCCCCTAAAAGGTTTTTCTATATCTTATGTGAAATGGGATAATGTGTTACAAAGTAATTTAAAAATGATATTGGTTTACAAAAAAAATAGAATAAAATAAATATATAATTGCGAAAACACTTGAAATAAACTGAAAATATAGTAATATAATAATATATATGTAAACTAATTAAAAAATTACATTATGTAAAACGGCAAAA
>CAYRAW010000382.1:0-2223 GCA_964422225.1 uncultured Roseburia sp. | reverse complement strand
TCCATTATGTTCTGGATGGAAAGGAAATAGGCAGTATTGCAATGCTGACGACACAGGATGTTGCAAAGGCAAGTTATCTTGACTATCTGTACAGGATTTTCAGGCTGTATCTGGTTTAGAAGTGATCTGATACACACAGATGGAGGATTAAAATATGATAAAAGCAGTCATTCTCATTGCAATTGCGGTGATTGTTGTATTGCTGATCGTAGGTGTAGTTGACGGCAACAGGTTTGTTGTGGTTGAACAGCAGTTTAAGATGCCTAAATTAAAAGAAAATTGCCGATTTGTTATGATATCTGATCTGCATAATAAAGTATATGGTAATGACAATGATAAAGTAATCGAGGCAATTGATAAGGCAGATCCGGACTTTATTTTAATCGCAGGGGATCTGGTGACATCGCAGGTAAATGAGCCTGTAGATGTGGGAATAAGATTTGTGAACAGACTGAGTAAAAAGTACAGGATTTATTACGCCCCGGGCAATCATGAATCCAAGTTAAAATACAGACCGGATCATTATGGTGATAAATATGACAGGCTGATAAAGGGAATAGAGCATCCTAATGTCACGATATTGAATAATGAAACACTTATATTGCAGCGTTATGGAATTGCTTTGACCGGTTTTGAATTAGGACTGGAGTATTTTAAAAGATTTCGCAAGCGCGATATGCCGGCTGATTATATGGAAAGTAAACTCGGAAAAATCAATAAAGCATACTGCAATATTCTAATGGCACATAATCCTCAATATTTTGAAGAATATGCTGCATGGGGAGCTGATATGGTGCTTGCAGGACATGTGCACGGGGGAATTATGCGCCTTCCATTGTTTGGAGGGGTTATCTCGCCTGCTTACACACTTTTTCCAAAATACGATGGAGGAATCTTCCATATTGGAACAAGCACAATGCTGTTAGGTCGTGGTATGGGTTCCCATACGATTCAGCTTCGCTTCTTTAATCCGGCGGAACTGCATGTTGTTGATTTGGTGAAAGGAGAATAAATATGGCACTTTCGGTCAAACTGGAGGTCTTCGAAGGACCGCTTGATCTGTTGCTTCATTTGATTGAAAAGAATAAAATAGACATTTATGATATTCCCATTGCAGAGATTACAGACCAGTATCTGGAGTATATTAAGCAGATGGAAACAGAAGATATGAATATTATGAGCGAATTTCTTGTCATGGCGGCTACACTTCTGGACATCAAGTGCCGTATGCTCCTTCCGAAAGAAGTGAACGAAGAGGGAGAAGAAGACGACTCATGAGCGGAACTGGTACAGATGTTGCTGGAATATAAGATGTATAAGTATATGTCCTATGAATTGCGTGACAGACAGGTAGACGCGGCTAAGAGCTGGTACAAGAAGCCTATGCTTCCCAAGGAAGTAGAGAATTACCAGTATCCTGTTCATTATGCAGAACTGCTTAAAGATGTAAATCTGGCAAAACTTCATGAAATATTCAAATCCTGTATCCGAAGGCAGGAGGATAAGATCGATCCGATCAGAAGCCAGTTTGGCAAGATAGAGAAGGATGAGATCAATCTGGAAGAAAAACAGGGTTATATTGAGGAATATGTAAAGAATCATAAAAGATTCAGTTTCCGAAATCTTTTGGAAAAACAGGGAAGTAAAATGGAGATCATTGTGACTTTTCTGGCTGTTCTTGAAATGATGAAACAGGGAATCCTGTCAATTGAACAGGAAGATACATTTGGTGATATTTTAATCACATCTAGTCTGGCAGCATAGGAATTAATGTGATAATACAAAAAGCGTAGGCAACCTGAATTTACAACGCGATGAGGAGAGTAGAAAATTGTGGATAAAAAGAAGGCAGAAGCGATCATAGAGGCAGTTCTATTTGCTATGGGAGATTCCGTGGAAATGTCAAAACTTGTGCATGTGCTGGAAATGGAGCCTCAACAGATCAGAAATATTATTGATGAAATGAATCATAAATATCAGAAGGAGGAACGGGGAATCTCTATTATTGAATTGGAGGATTCCTATCAGTTATGTACAAAACCGGAATTATACGAATACCTGATAAAGGTGGCAAAAGCACCTAGAAAATACGTAATGTCGGATACTCTGTTGGAAACACTTTCGATTGTTGCATATAAGCAGCCTGTGACAAGACTGGAGGTAGAGAAGATACGTGGTGTCAGCTGTGACCATGCCATCAACAGATTACTGGAATTTAATCTG
>CAYRAW010000381.1:0-2223 GCA_964422225.1 uncultured Roseburia sp. | reverse complement strand
GCTTTGTTTGGCAAAGGCAACAGAATCTAAAAAAATTAAATATTCTTAGAAAAAATTTAAGTTGTGCTTTTTAGTTACCCTTTATGATTTTAAATTATAATAAAAAGAACATACATTTGCTAAAAGTTGAAAAAAGAAGTAAGTTATAGTATAATAACAAGAAATAGAAGGCTTGTAGGTAGGTGGAATATGCTAGAAAAAATTATAGAACTTACAAACGAATATATAGAGAGTATGCCGAAAAAAGAACGTAAAAAATACGGACAGTTTTTTACCAGTATGGAAACTGCCCGTTTTATGGCTGGATTATATAATGTTGATGAGAAAATAGGCAAAGTAAGCGTACTTGATGCAGGGGCTGGTTCAGGCATATTATCATGTGCCTTTATTGAGCGATTGGAAACAATAGATTCTGTTCAGGAGATTGAAATTACTTGTTATGAAAACGATGAAAATGTATTACCATTGTTGAAACGAAATTTGGAATATTGCGGAGAAGAGACAAAGAAAAAACTCGCGGTTAATATCATTGAAGATAATTATATTTTGAGTCAGTATCTGGATTTTAATCATATGTTGGGAGGAAATGCGGAGCCTAAGAAATATGATTTTGTGATTGGAAATCCGCCGTATATGAAAATTCCGAAAGATGCGCCAGAAGCAACAGCGATGCCAGAGGTATGCTATGGTGCACCGAATTTATATTTCATTTTTGCATCTATGGGATTATTTAATTTATGTGAAAATGGAGAGATGGTGTACATCATTCCAAGGTCATGGACATCAGGAGCGTATTTTAAACGTTTCCGGGAATATTTTCTGACAGAAGGAAAGTTGGAACATATACATCTTTTTGTAAGCAGAAATAAGGTTTTCGACAAAGAAAGTGTGTTACAGGAAACAATTATTATTAAAGTAAGGAAGACAAGTGAAAAGCCAGAAACAGTTACGATTACATCATCGAAATCAAATAGTGATTTTGGAGAGCTAACATCATTGACAGTTCCGTATAATCTGGTTGTAGCAGGATCAGATTATTATGTTTATCTTGTAACAGATGAAAATGAAGTGAAAGTATTGAAAAAATTGCATAAGTTTGATAAGACACTTCCAGAAATAGGTGTAAAAATGAAAACGGGATTGACCGTAGACTTTCGTAGTCGTGAGATTTTGAGGGATAAAGCAGAAGAAGGGGCAATACCTTTATTCTATTCACAACATATAAAGCAAGGAAAGGTAGAATTTCCAATCCAGAAAGAACATGAATATGTGGTGACAGAACAAAAGGGATTGATGCAAGATAATAAAAACTATCTATTTGTAAAGCGATTTACAGCCAAGGAAGAACCTCGAAGATTACAGTGCGGAGTATATTTAGCCAAAAAATTTCCGCAGTACCAAAAGATAAGTACACAGAATAAAATTAATTTTGTGGACGGAGTATTAACGGAAATGTCAGAATGCCTGGTGTATGGGTTGTATGTATTATTTAATTCTACCCTTTATGACGAATATTATCGTATTTTGAATGGATCTACACAGGTTAACTCAACAGAGATTAATGCAATGCCTGTACCGAATTTAGAGGATATTCAGGAAATGGGGAGAAAAGTGCTTAAAAGTAAGGACTATTCAGAGGCAAATTGCAATTTGATATTGGAGGGATACTGTGGATAAAAAAATAGAAGAAACAAGAGAATTTCTGAAAACAATAGGTATGCCCAAAGCACAGCAAGCAGATATATGTTGCTACGTGATACTGGCTATGGCAGGAATAAAGCCAGATATGTCATGGAGTGAAGCAACAAATGAATGGATTCGTATTCATGATATTATTCAGTTTGTTAATACATTTTATGGCATGGGCTATGCAGAAAACAGCAGAGAAGCAATTAGAAAGCAGGCATTGCATACATTCCGTACAGCAGCATTGATTGAGGATAACAGTAATGGGCAAGCAACCAATAGTCCGAATTATCGATACAGATTGACGGAAGAAACAATTAAAATACTGAGAACGATGGAAACATCAGCGTGGAAGGAATCTATAAAACGGCTCCTTTGTTACCATGAAAAGTTAATTGATTTGTACGCTTCTAAAAAGAAGATGACAATGATGCCGGTAAATATAAATGGTGAAAGTTTTAAATTTTCTACGGGTAAGCATAATGAGCTGCAAAAAGCCATTATCGAGGAATTTGCACCGAGATTTGCACCAAATTC
>CAYRAW010000380.1:0-2265 GCA_964422225.1 uncultured Roseburia sp. | reverse complement strand
CGTTGATATTATAAGTATAACACCATACATGATATTTGGCTAGTTATTTATTTAACGATATACTAGTAGAATGTCACCTACATTATATCTTTCCATAGAAGAATTTGAATACGAAGGTAAATTATTATTATGGGTGTATGTGCCTCCAACATCTACTGTTGAAAAATGCATTAATAGAATATATGACAGAAACGAAGACGGAGATATGGATATTACAGATTCACCTATTCAGTTGCAGAATATGTACAACAGAAAAAGCAACACATATGCAGAGCATAAGATTTTTCCGTATGTAACAAAGGAGGATCTTCGTATCGATTTAATGGATAAAGTAAGAAATTTAGCTAAAAGTAAAAATCCAGACCATCAATGGCTTACAATGTCAGATGATGAAATCATGAAGAGTGCCGGATTATGGGAAAAAGATTTTTCATCAGGCGTTCAAGGATATAATCTTGCAGGTGTGTTACTGTTTGGTAAGGATGATGTGATAAGGTCATGTTGTCCCGGGTATATTACGGATGCAATATATAGGGTTGAGAATCTGGATAGGTATGATGACAGATTGCAGGTAATGACCAATTTGATAGAAGCATATGAGTTTTTAATGGAATTTGTTGCAAAGCACACATCGGATAAATTTTGCTTAATCGATAATATCAACACGAGTATCAGAGGTATTATCTCAAGAGAGGTCATAGGAAATATACTTGTCCACAGAGATTATTCAAGCGCATATCCAGCAAAGGTGATTATTGAAAAGGGTTGGCTGAGAACAGAAAATTGGTGTATTCCTAGACGACATGGAAATATTATGAGTGATGAGTTTACTCCTTATCCAAAGAACCCTTTGATTCAGCAGTTTTTCGCAAATATCGGTAGGACAGATACTATTGGTTCAGGAGTAAGAAATCTTTACAAGTATACACCGATGTATTCAGATGGTGGTAAGCCAGAGCTGATTGAAGATGATGTATTTAGAATTAATATACCATTAGATAGAGTAGCAGCTGATGAAGCTATGGAACAGAAAACATTATCTGAAAGAGAACAGAAAATTTATAATATGATTTGCGAGAATCTGCATTTGTCAGTTGAACAAGTAATGGCAGAATTGGATATATCAAGATCAACGGTGTTTAGAGATTATGCGAAAATTAAGAAAGTAACAGGTGCCGTTTACGATAAAAAGACTTCAACATGGACATTGTAATGAGACAGTCTCAAGTTAGTCTCAACAAAGTCCCATAAATTTTGACACTTGATGAGACTGAAGAAAAATCTAAAAATGTGATAAAATCGGGACTTTTAGCGTGTTGGAAAAACTTAGTCTCAAGTCAGTCTCAACTTAGTCTCATTTTTAAAGTGAGATTATGAGACTGAGTTGGGAATAATATGATGATTAATGAATTTATATGGTTTATTGATTAGAAAAGAGACGTAATTTTATGTGTTGCAATGGAGATGATGGAATATGAACAGATTTTCAGAAAAGGATTGGAAAATATTTCGCAGTAAGATAGCCGGATGGCAAGAGGCTTATATGGATAAGCTGAATAATGAATATATGGCAATACTAAGCGGAGAGGGAAATGCTTCGGAAAAGTTTTGGAAGCTGGAGAAAAGAATTAAAGAGGATAAAAAGGATTGTGGTGTGCAATGTGAAATGAGCAGATCCAATCAGTTTTACATTATGCTGGAACTACTGAATGAGGGAGCAATAACTATAGATGACTTGGAAGATTTTAGCGATGATTTGAAAGAGACAATGAAACATTTTTTCAATAGATAAAACAGGGAGGTATGCCAATATGCGTGATTCAATAGAAAACATATCACAACTTCAGAAACAGTTGAATGAGCTGCAACTGGAAAATCAGATATTAAAAAACATATTGGACGAAGCAGGATTGTCATACCATAAGGAATTATCGGCATTTAGACAAAATGATGGAAAAGAAGCTTATGATCCGGAACAGGGTAAAAGAATCATTCATCCGCAGACAATAACGGAAAATATGGCAAATCAGTTTTTTGGCATGTTTTGGGGGAGACAGGACGTCTATGCTAAGCGTAGTGTTAATAAAGAAACTGGAAAAGCAGCGTACTATCCTCAGTGCAGTAATTTCTGGACAAGTGTGTGTCATAAGAAGATAAAAGATGGTGTTAACTGTAAGGATTGCAAGAATCGTTCTTATAAGCCAATAACAAAATACGATATATTAAATCATTTGCAGGGAAATGCTTATAATGCATCTGATGTAA
>CAYRAW010000379.1:0-2272 GCA_964422225.1 uncultured Roseburia sp. | reverse complement strand
GAGTTTCTAAGAACTGCATCTCAAATGCTTAGAGTACAAGCCGAGCGCAAAACTCACCCTGCGGGCTCAAACAGTTGCGCCTGGCTTGCAAGCATTTGATCTTTGTTCTAAGAAACACTAAACATCACTCCCTAAGCTGCATTCACCGAACTGCTAGACCAGCGGCTGTATACAGAAAAACTTCACAGTAAATTTGTCATTAAGTGTTAATGCCTTGGCATATACAGTTGCTTGAGCAAGGCATATTTTTAATTTACTTGATATAGTCATTTCATGGATTTTTAATCATCGTTTGTAGGATCTGCTTTAGGCAGCATCGGCTTCTGTCAATTGATTCTTGTGAACCTTAGGAATAGCTGTTAGTACTTCTTAGCAGCAAGGAAGAAATGCAAGCAAGCCCGAGTCGTTGTTTGAGCCGTAGGCGAGTTTTAGGCGCAGGGCTTGTAATAAAAGCATTTCTACCGTAGATGCTTAGAAGTCCTTACAGCTATTACGTGTTCACAAAATCAATTGACAGAAACGGTGCGTCCCCAGAATCTTCTTCCTTAAACTTGAATTTAATTAATTTTTTAACTAAAAGGAATTTGAAATGACAAATAATGAAATAATGGATATTGCTATGCATCAATCTGCAATAGATATGAATGCAGAAGTTTCTGATTTTATGAAAGATAAAAATGTATTTGTAAGATCAGAAATAGGTCCATCAGCCAGAAAGTATTATAAAGAACCTATTGCATGTAATTTTGTTTTATACGGCAGTAACATTGTTGCTTCAGTGAAAGATGAATACAGGAATATCGCAGAAGAATATTTAAGAAAGTTTGAATTTTATCACTGTTTTGAAACACCTAATATGCATTGGCTTGATGATCGGATGAAGAAATATGGTTATCGCGTATGTTTTATGGCAGAGTATTTTCTACCAGAGGTAAATGTTCTAAAAAGAATAGAATCGCAATATCAGCTTAAAGTGTTGACACATGAGGATTTTGAAAAATTATATACACCAGAATGGAGTAATGCATTATGTTCGGATAGGAAGGAACTGGATATTCTGGGTGTTGGGGCTTTTGAGCATGATAATTTAATTGGACTTGCTGCTTGTTCTGCGGATTGTGACGACATGTGGCAGATAGGAGTTGACGTGTTGCCAGAATATCGCAGGCAAGGAGTTGCTTCTTCTATTACAAGTAATTTGGCTATAGAAATATTAAATAAGGGAAAAGTACCGTTTTATTGTTGCGCGTGGTCAAATATTAAATCAGTAAAAAATGCATTGAAAAGTGGTTTTACACCTGCTTGGGTAGAAATGACAGTAAAAACCGCCAGTATGGTTGAGGAGATGAATCAATAGATATTGATATATTCTCCTTTATTACTCTACGGAACGTAGAAGCCGCATAAATTCACCATATTCTACGTTGTGTGGGTGTGAAACAGTCAGGCTTTATATGATAATCAGGGCAGGAAGGAGGAAAACAAATGGATCAAATAAAAATTGGAAAATTTATTGCTGATGAGAGAAAGAGAAAAGGATATACACAAAAACAACTTTCTGAAAAGCTTAAAATCAGTGATAAGACAATTTCAAAATGGGAACGAGGAAATGGATTCCCGGAAGTATTGTTGTTACTGCCTTTGTGCAATGAATTAGAGATAACAGTGAATGAACTATTATCTGGTGAAAGAGTATCTGAAGAAGATTATCATAAGAAAGCGGAGGAAAATATGGTGAATTTAGTAAAAGAAGCACAGGAAAATAAAAAGAAAATTATATTATCAGCAATGATCGCAGGGCTTACAATTATTGCAGCAGTTCCATTATTCGTATTGTCAGGAATGCCTGTGTTGGAGACTTGGTTAAGAATGTTGTTAATTGTCATAGGAATTATAGTGATTGCAGGTGGAATTTCAATTGCCTGCATTCTTGATAAAGAAGCGGGGGCATTTGAGTGTCCAGCTTGTCACAATCGCTTTGTACCAGATATGAAGTCTTATGTTATGTGACCACACACAATTACAAAGCGTAAATTAGTGTGTCCACATTGTGGGGCTCACAAGTATTGTAAAAAAGTTCTTACGAAGTAAAATCATTATCATAGTGATTTTAATGTTGTTTTTGGCTATCTCATTTATTCGGCATAAGATCTGCTTATCAAATGAGAAGGACTTATTGACTCCTTTGGGAGAATTGGTAGAAGTTGATGGTCACAATATGAACATATATGTTGAAGGTGAAGGTAATCACACGCTTGTGTTTTTATCAGGT
>CAYRAW010000378.1:0-2288 GCA_964422225.1 uncultured Roseburia sp. | reverse complement strand
CATATCAAATCCCGTATCAAGACATCAGAGAGTATTGTAAAGAAGCTCAAGAAGAACGGATATGAATCAACAATTGAAAATATGGTAAAGTATGTAAGTGATATAGCTGGTATCAGGATCATCTGTTCTTTTACAACGGATATTTATAGGATAGCAGAGATGCTGGCGAATCAGAATGATGTGAAAGTCCTTGCGGTAAAGGATTATATTAAGAATCCCAAACTAAGCGGATATAAGAGTTATCATATGATCGTATCGATTCCGGTATTTTTGTCAGACAGGATCATAGAGGCAAAAGTCGAAGTGCAGATCAGAACGGTTGCTATGGATTTCTGGGCGAGTCTGGAGCATAAGATCAATTACAAATTTGAAGGAAATGCACCGGAGCACATTAAAGATGAGTTATATGCCTGTGCACAGATGGTTTCTGCACTGGATGCGAAGATGCTGTCATTAAATGAAGAGATCCAGGCAATTGAAAAAGAACAAAATGCCCAATAAATGAGGAGTGCCCCGGTATCTTACGATACCGAGGCTATTATGAAAAAATTTATCTATGTGTAATGAAAAACATTACGCTGTTCCCTTTGCTATGAGTAAATATTACCATTGAAATATGAATAAATTATGAACAAAATGTAAATGTATAGTTAATTCGACGAAAAAGAAAAAAGTGTAAAAACTTCTATATACAAAATGCACAAAAAACAACCATGGTTGTCATGAAAGCAAAAGGATGATATGATAATATCACATAGATACGGAGGGGCGAAGAATGGATAACTTTATGGATAAGCTTGCACAGAAATTTAATGCACAGGAAATGATCAAGGCAAATTCCCAGGCAGAGGCAGCGGAAATGAAGAAATTACAGCTTCAGGTAGCTGAATATGAAAAGATTCTGCAGGAAATGCGTAAACTAAATTATAAAAATGCAGAACTTACTGAAAAAATAGATGGGTTGGTAGGTGAAAATGCCGGTAAACTGCAGGGACTACAGGAGGATGAACAAAAGCTTCTGAATTTACTGCGTGATCTGACAGAAGAACAGACAAGGAACCGTGAAGAAGAATTCTCACGTAAAGAAGAAGAAAAACAGGGAGCCGTAGTTGAAACACAGGCACAGTCCAAAGAGATCGTATCCCGTACGCAGGAGCTTTTTGCACATTCTGAGGATTTTGTGCATAAGGAAAATGTAAAGGTGTACCGCAATGTTCAGGCAGTCGTTGTAGAGGAATTAAAGAAACAGACAGATACACTGTGTCAGGAAAATGCCAGACTTGCATCCAGGATGAATGTAGTAATGGCATTTAGTCTGATCACCATGCTGCTTGCAGTAGCCAGTCTGATCATACAGATACTTACAGGTCTGAATATAAATCTTTTTTAGAAGCAAAATGCGGAAAGTCATGGTGGTTAGTGTGAAAAATGAATTTTTCACACGCAAATTTGTGCCTGCGGCCCAAAGTTTGCAGGTTACGGAAAGTCATGGTGGTTAATATGTCTAAAATATCATTTAAAGCAGGCAACATGTTGTATCCATTGCCTGTAGTTATGGTAAGTGTAGCCGATAAGGAAGGACATTCGGATATCGTGACAGTGGCATGGGCAGGAACGGTCTGTACGAATCCGCCTATGGTGAGCATTTCCGTCAGACCAGAGAGATATTCTTATCATATGATCAAGGAAACCGGCGAGTTTGTCATCAATCTGACAACAAAAGAACTGGCAAAAGCAACCGATTATTGTGGAGTACGAAGTGGCAGAGATGTAGATAAGTGGAAGGAGATGCATCTGACCCCGGTAGCATCCCACGAAGTAAAAGTGCCTTCTATTGGGGAAAGCCCCGTAAATATAGAGTGTCGTGTCAAGCATGTGGAAGAACTTGGTTCACACCACATGTTTGTAGCAGAGGTAGTTGCAGTACAGGTGGATGATACGTATATGGACGATAAGAACGGTTTCCATCTGTCCATGGCAAAGCCCATTGTATATTCCCATGGTGAATATTACCTGTTGGGGGAGAAGCTCGGAACCTTTGGATACAGTGTCCGTAAAACAACGCAAAAGCCCCATAAAACAAACAAAAGGAACGAAAAACTGCACAAAAAGTCTTCTGCAAGTGAAAAAAAGCTTGACGGAAGACGTAAAAATCAGTATGATAAATACAAATAAATAAGAAAAAGATTGCCACGAAGATGTAGCATCAGACATATATTGTCTGGTGCTTTTTGTTATGGACTTTAGTCTGTTGAGGGCTTCGGAGTTTTTCGTGTCCGAAAAATGAA
>CAYRAW010000377.1:0-2339 GCA_964422225.1 uncultured Roseburia sp. | reverse complement strand
CGGAGGATAGAAAGGGCATGGCGACCAAGCCCGATTTATGTGAGAAAGTACCTTTCCCTATGACGAAGGAAGGACAGTGCGGATTCCTGAAGGCTTTTCTGGCTGTATTAGAGCAGGTGCCTGAGAACAGAGGACGCGGTTTCTTCTATTGGGAACCGGCATGGCTGCCTGTTGCAGGAAGCGGCTGGGCAACACCGGAGTCACTGGAATATATCAAGGAAGCAGGACCTTGTGGTAATGAATGGGCGAATCAGGCACTCTTTGACTATGATGGTAACGCACTTCCATCACTTAAGGTCATCAGAGATTACCAGCCTAAATAAGAGATTAATTTGTAACTATTCAGAGCCATGCAAATTGAGGCAGAATATGCTTATTTATAAGCATATTTGACACAATTTATATGGCGAAGTAACCACATAAGCAAAAGAAAAGCATCGAAGATGCGGTTTTGCGCATGGGGTTCTGAATAGTTACATTAATTTAAAACTAATATAAAACTAAAAAACAAGTTGGAGGAACGAGAATGAAACAGGAACTTTTAAAGAAATTTGAGGAAGTATTTGGAGATGCTAAGGGAGCTGGTGTTTATTTTGCCCCGGGCCGTGTCAATCTGATCGGGGAACACACAGATTATAATGGTGGACACGTATTTCCCTGTGCATTGACGATCGGTACATATGCAGTTGCAAGACTTCGTGATGATGACAAGTTATGCCTTTTCTCTATGAACTTTGAAGAGGATGGAGTAGGAGAGAGCAGACTGGCTGATATCGAAACGAAGAAAGACGGTGACTGGAGAAATTATCCAAAGGGAATCGTATGGGCTTTTGGCAAGAAGGGATATAAGGTAGATAAGGGTCTGGATATTCTGTATTTTGGCAACATTCCAAATGGTTCAGGACTTTCCTCTTCCGCTTCTATTGAAGTACTGACAGGTTTTATCCTGAAAGAGTTATTTGGGTTTGATGTAACAAATCAGGATCTGGCATTGATCGGACAGTACTCAGAGAATCAGTACAACGGCGTAAACTGTGGTATTATGGATCAGTTCGCAATCGCCATGGGTAAGAAGGATTGTGCAATCTTCCTTGATACTGCTGATCTTTCCTATGAATATGCACCTATTGTATTAAAAGGTGCCAAGATCGTTATTCTCAACACAAATAAGAAGCGTGGCCTGGGAGATTCCAAATATAATGAGAGAAGAAGTGAATGTGAGGCAGCACTGGCAGCATTACAGACTAAGCTTTCCATTAAATCTCTTGGTGAACTGACAGAAGAAGAGTTTGAAGCAAATAAGGAACTGATCGGTGATCCTGTAAAGATCAAGAGAGCAAAGCATGCTGTATACGAGAACCAGAGAACCATCAAGGCAGTTAAGGCATTAAAGGACAATGATCTGGAGCTGTTCGGCAAGCTGATGATCGCTTCCCATGACTCTCTGCGTGATGACTATGAAGTAACAGGTATCGAACTGGATACACTGGTAGCAGAAGCATTGAAGCAGCAGGGTGTGATCGGTGCCCGTATGACCGGCGCTGGATTCGGTGGCTGTGCAGTCAGCATCGTGAAGGAAGAGGCAGTACCTGCTTTCATCGAGAATGTAGGCAAGGCATACAAAGATAAGATCGGTTATGCAGCAGATTTCTATGTAGTAGAGATCGGTGACGGTCCATCTGTACTGTAGTGAGCAATTAGAAGAAAGGCAGGCATAGAAAGCCATGATTACACAGAATATTACTGACCTTGTCCGTTATGGGATTTCCGGTGGACTGGTCAATGAAGAAGACACTATTTATACCGTGAACCGACTTCTGGAATTATTCGATATAGAAGAATATGACAGAGAGTTTACACCTGAGAATTTCACAAAGATAGAAGATGTGACTACATTTCCTCTGGAAGAGACTTTGAAGGAAATGCTGGATTATGCACAGGAAAAAGGTTTGTTAAAAGGTGAAGGTGTTGTATACAGAGATCTGTTTGATACCAAAATCATGAGTACACTGGTACCCAGACCTTCTGATATTATCTATACTTTCCGCAGATTATATGAGAAAAAAGGCGCAAAGGCAGCAACAGACTGGTATTATACATTCAGCCAGAATACAGATTATATCAGAAGATACCGTATTAAGA
Source organism: uncultured Roseburia sp. (assembly GCA_964422225.1). Taxonomy (GTDB): domain Bacteria; phylum Bacillota; class Clostridia; order Lachnospirales; family Lachnospiraceae; genus COE1. The sequence continues at coordinate 197 of CAYRAW010000377.1, read as the reverse complement.
AGGACATGAAGTGGAAGGCTGATACAGAATATGGCGAGATGGATATTACCATCAATCTCTCCAAGCCTGAGAAAGATCCCAAGGCGATCGCTGCAGCCAAAATGGCAAAGCAGAGCGGTTATCCCAAGTGCCAGCTTTGTATCGAGAATGAAGGCTATGCAGGCAGAGTAAATCATCCTGCAAGACAGAACCACAGA
>CAYRAW010000376.1:0-2345 GCA_964422225.1 uncultured Roseburia sp. | reverse complement strand
GTCTTGACCTTCCAGTTGCTGAGGGTACGCTTCCCAAGAATAATGGTGAGTTCAAATTATTCTATGGAAGCAGTGTACTGACTAATTTTTATGAAGAAAAGACAAATAATTATCCTTATTGGGATAAAGGAGAATTACCCGATATTGACCTTATGAAGAACCCAATGTTTATTATCTTTGATACAGATGCATATTGGAGTTCCAAAAATTCGGATGGAGGCAGTGCCACGAAACCGCCCAAGAAATATCTGGTAGAAGCAAGTGGCATTATGGCCGGTGAACCTAATGACTGGACGAATAACAGCAGCAGCGTATTTTGTGATATAGATGCTCTTAAGGCACAATTGAAACGTGTATTCAAGAGAAATGTAATTCCCGGTCAGCCAACCAGAAAAAACGGGAAGCCATATAATGAATTATTCTACACAAAACTGATTGTTCAGGTAGATGATATGGAGAATGTTCAGGCACTTACACAAATGCTGCAGGATGAAGGTTATAATGCATACAGTGATGCAGAGTGGATACAGTCCGAAACAGAACAGATGAATACGATCCAGTTGGTTCTGGGGGCAATTGGTGCTGTTTCTTTGCTGGTAGCAGCGATCGGTATTACCAATACAATGATGATGTCTATTTATGAAAGAACCAAAGAAATCGGTGTTATGAAAGTATTGGGATGTGATATCCGCAATATTCAGTCACTGTTTCTGATGGAAGCCGGCTTTATTGGCTTTATCGGAGGTCTGCTCGGATTAGCATTCAGCTATGGAATCGGTGCGATCATTAACCACTTGTTAGCAGCCAGCGATATGGGAGCACAGATGGGAATGAGTGGGGGAATATGCAGAATTCCACCGTGGTTATCTCCGTTAGCAGTTATATTTGCTATTTTAATTGGTATGATAGCAGGATTTCTGCCATCACTGCGTGCTATGAGATTAAGCCCTCTGGCAGCGATCAGAAATGAATAACAGGGAAAGAAAATGCCAATATAGTGTCATGCTATATTGGTATTTTTTTGATTTTACACAATAAAATATTAGGAAGAAAAGATAAGGAACCATAAAACATGCAAATGGCAGCACTCTATCTCAGGCTTAGTAAGGAAGACATGGAGAAAGAACAGAATGTTCACAGCAGAAGTATTGAGAATCAGAAAGAGATATTAGAAAAATATGCGTCCTTACATAGTCTTATGATATATAAGATTTATACGGACGATGATTATTCAGGATTATATTTTGAACGTCCTGCGTTTTCTGAAATGTTAGAGGATGCGCAGAATCATAAATTTACGGTCATTTTAGCAAAATCCCAGTCCAGACTTTCGAGAAATATGGAACATACGGAGTATTTGCTTCACGATTTGTTCCCCTTGCTTGGAATACGGTTCATTGGAGTGGTAGATGGGGTTGATACGGCTCAAAAATATGGTAAAAAGGCAAGACAGATCAATGCTCTTGTAAATGAATGGTATTGTGAAGACCTGTCAGAGAATATCAGGGCAGTATACAGGCGAAAAATGGAAGAAGGAGAATATTTAGGAGCGTATGCCCCCTATGGATATCAAAAAAGTAATACGATTCCACACAGACTGATTGTAGATGAACAGGCGGCATACTGGGTAAAGCAGATTTATAAATGGTATGTACAGGGATACAGTCCTAAATGTATTTGTAATAAACTGGAACAGGCATCAGTTGCAAGTCCCAAAAGTTATCGTATGGGAAAACAACCGATGGATTGCTGCTGGAGCGAATCTACAATAAAAAAGATACTTGCAAATGAGACATACACAGGTGCGGTAATACAGGGTAAGAGCAGGAGAAGAAGCTTTAAGGATAAGACGCTGCAATATTTGCCGCAAAGTCAATGGATAGTGGTAAGAGGGAAGCATGAGGCGATTATTTCTTTGGAGTTATTCCAGAAAGCAGAAAGAATGCGCAGAATAAAAAGATATGGAAAGTTTTGATGAACCTTACACACATGTGTGTGGTATTCTTGCAGGAAATGGTAAATTATCTGATGGCAGATATCGTGGAATTGCGCCGGAATGTAATATATTATGCGGAAAGGTGCTGGATGAGAAAGGAGCAGGCAGTCTGAAAAATCTGTTAGTGGGATTGCAATGGGTCATGGAGCTGTTGGACAGTTACCCGATTCGTATTCTGAATATATCAATTGAGATGGAGCAGACTTCTGCATTGAATCCAAAGGAAGTAGAACTGCTGAGGAAAATTCTGCACTATTTCTGGGAAAGCAATATTGTGATTGTTGCTGCAGCAGGAAATAAGGGACCTGACCCAATGAGTATTTCGCCCATCAGCGAGTCCTCTTATTGT
>CAYRAW010000375.1:0-2351 GCA_964422225.1 uncultured Roseburia sp. | reverse complement strand
ATTCGCGAGAATATCATGTTGGCACCTGTGAAGCTGAAACTGATGACCAAAGAAGAAGCATCTGCAAAAGCAGAAGAACTGCTTGCAAGAATCGGACTGGCAGATAAGGCAGAGGCTTATCCTGCACAGCTCTCCGGTGGTCAGAAGCAGCGCATCGCTATTGTGCGCTCACTGGCTATGAATCCTGATGTGGTCCTGTTTGACGAACCAACCTCAGCCCTTGATCCGGAGATGGTGGGAGAGGTATTACAGGTAATGAAGGAGCTGGCAAGCACAGGAATGACGATGGTAGTTGTTACACATGAAATGGGATTTGCCAGAGAGGTTGCGAACCGTGTCATGTTTATCAACGAAGGTGTCATTGCAGAGGAAGGAACACCACCGGAGATTTTCAGTGCACCCAAGAGTCAGAGATTACAGGAATTTTTATCCAGAGTATTATAATCATATAAATAACTAAAAATATAACGCCGATATATAGCCCTTGTGGAAACTATATATCGGCGTTTTTGATTTAACTAAAATTTGATTTCTATTACACTTGCATTTGCATCCGGTGTGATAAGGGAATCATTACCCTCAATGACTACCAGACCATTTACAGCCTCGATTGCATGCATATTTACCATGCGGATCGTATAAGGCTTGGAACCTTCTGCGGTCACATGAATGGTATGACCTGATCTTGCGGCAGATACAGTCAGTTCAGGCAGATTGCTCATGCCATAGACTGTAGTTTCTGTTTTGACTCCATCATGTAATGCATAAATACGCAGTTCGCAGGAATCAGCATAATCATAGTCAGGCTTATCATCATGAGCACCAATGGCAACGATAGAGTTTTCACGAACCATCAAAGGAATGCTTAAGTAACCATGCTGTTCTTCTATCCAGATACCACCCTTATATTCCTTGCCGGTAAAGAAGTTAGTCCAGATACCGGCAGGCAGATAATATTCTGCGCGGCTTTCATCATTGAAGATAGGAGCAACTAACAGATTGTCGCCTAACATATACTGCTTATCCAGATAGTTACACATCTTATCTTCTGTAAATTCCAGAACCATACTTCTCATGCATGGGATACCTGTCCTGGAAGCGGTGATCGCTGTCTTGTACAGATATGGCATCAGTTTTGCTTTTAATCTGGTAAAGAAACGTACAACATCTACAGCTTCTTCATCATATACCCATGGAACACGATAAGAAGTACTTCCGTGGAGACGGCTGTGAGAAGAGAGTAGACCAAAAGCAACCCATCTCTTGTATACATCAGCAGTAGAAGTATTTTCAAAGCCACCAATATCATGAGCCCAGAAGCCAAAGCCTGACATACATAAGGACAGACCGCCACGAAGGCTTTCTTCCATGGATTCATAATCTGACCAGCAGTCACCACCCCAGTGTACAGGGAACTTCTGACCGCCTACAGTTGCAGAACGGGCAAACAGAACTGCCTGTCCTTTGCCACGTTTACGCTCTAACAGTTCATATACGCACTTATTGTACAGATAGGTGTAGTAGTTGTGCATTTTCTTAGGATCAGAACCATCATAATATACAGCATCCGTAGGGATTCTTTCGCCAAAGTCAGTCTTGAAGCAGTCAACGCCCATGTCAAGCAGTACTTCCAGCTTATCCTGGAACCATTTCCATGCGGCGGGATTGGTGAAATCTACAATAGCCATTCCAGGCTGCCACATATCCCACTGCCATACTTCGCCGTTAGGACGCTTGATAAAATATCCTTTTTCCATGCCTTCTTTGAAAAGGACTGATTCCTGTCCAATATAGGAATTGATCCATACACAGATATTTAAGCCTTTCTCCTTGATACGCTTGAGCATACCGACAGGATCAGGGAATACACGGCTGTCCCATAAGAAATCGCTCCAGTGGAATTCTTTCATCCAGAAGCAGTCGAAGTGGAAAGTTCTAAGAGGAATTCCACGATCCAGCATGCCATTTACGAAGCTCATAACAGTCTCTTCATCATAATTGGTTGTAAAAGATGTAGAGAGCCACAGACCAAATGTCCATGGAGCAGGCAGCGATGGCTTGCCGGTAATATCAGTATAGCGCTCCAGAACTTCCTTCATGGTAGGTCCGTTGATCAGGAAGTAATCCAGATAAGTACCCTCAACGGAGAATTCGGTCTTAGTTACCATTTCTGTGCCAACTTCAAAGGATACCTTTTCAGGATGGTTGACAAAGACGCCATAACCTTTGTTGGTCAGATAGAAAGGAATATTCTTATAGGACTGCTCGGTGCTTGTACCGCCATCTGCATTCCAGATATCAACAGACTGACCATTCTTGACAAAAGGAGTGAAACGCTCGCCCAGACCATA
>CAYRAW010000374.1:0-2366 GCA_964422225.1 uncultured Roseburia sp. | reverse complement strand
ACCGGTGAAATATGTTATTTTATAACGATTTATCTACTATATTTACAACAATATATGTTGTATGAAAAGTATGATATTAAGTATGAAAATGTATGGTATGTATGATTATGTATGAAGACAGTTAAGAAACGTAGTAAATACGCGGCTTACAAGGCATGAGATATATAAGAATCACGGTAAGGCTGTGCAAAAATAACTGTAACTCCATGAAAGAATCACGGTTAAGATATGAAATGATGACAGAAAAGATATAAAAAAGCAACTGTAGAGAAATGAAATGATTACTGTATAGTTATAAAAGAATTACGGTTCTACTCCAGGAGATGCAGAAAAAAATGATTAAAAAACAAATTCATGTATCATTCCCTATCTAATACCACAAGATGTAGTAAAAAGATAGGAAATAATGACGGTTAATAGCTATGAAAAAATCACGGTATTAAGAAACAAACATTAAGGCAGATGTTTCAGAAAAGAATTGACCTTCAGAATAGCTTCTCTGGCAGTCCGTATAGGTGTCATCTGAAAAACATGCCACATACTGCTAAATACGTCAATTTCTGCATATACATTACATTCCTGAAGATGTTTATGCAACTGTAGTGAATCGTCCAGTAAAATTTCATTTTCACCTACCTGTATATATGTAGGTGGGAATCCTGTTAGATCTGCAAAAAGGGGAGAGACTAAAGGAGCAATTGCAGAAGCACCGTTTAAATAACTGTCAGCAGCTTTGCGTATATAATCAGGATCTAATACAGGATCAAGAGTAAGTTTTGTCTGATAAGTCATACTTGAGGCAGTCATATCAGTCCATGGAGAGAACAGGACGAGGCATTTAGGTAACTCCTGATGTTGGGAGCGTAATGTAAGGATAAGTGCCAATGCCAGATTACCGCCTGCAGAATCGCCTGCAATGATAATATTCTGTGGGGAGTGTCCTTGTCCAATAATGTGTTTCCAGGCCGTTACAGCGTCTTCTACGGCCGCAGGATAAGGATGTTCAGATGCCAGCCGGTAATCAAAGCAGAAAACATCGTGACGCGTATATTTGGCAAGCTTCATAGTAAGACTTCTGGCATATAGACAACTTCCAGTCATATACCCCCCACCATGACAGTAGAAAATGATGGTAGGATCTTCTTTTGATGATTCCTGATCCGGTATGAAGTGTGTCCATTCACCATGCATATTATACGGGTCATCATCCCGAAAACTGAATTTCTTATCATTTGCATACAGACTGCCTAAATGATCCTGCGAATCTCTGTTTTTCTGAGTATCATCAATATCCATTAAGCCATGTACATGTCGTACGAGCTGCATAAGTCGCTTATTTCTCTTCTCGTTCATAAAATGAATATCCTTTCCAAGTATCAAGTCTGTTTTTTTACTTATAGTTGGATTATAATAAATCAAAAGAAGAAAATAAAGATAAAATTATAAAATGACTAATCAAGTCAAAGAAAGGCAACAAAGAAAAATGAAGGACAAACGTGAATTAAAGGAAAAACTGGAAAGAATTGACCATAAAGGTTATCCGGCATATAAAGAAATAAAGGGAGAATATCGCTTTGGCAAGTATATATTTACGATAGAGCATGTGCAGGGAGATCCTTTTGCATCGCCTTCTAAGGTACGGATAGATGTAGCAGGTAAAACAGCAGGATTCCCGAAGATATTGTATGATATGAAATGTAAAAGAATTGCGTTGCAGGATTATCTGTTAAGAGAGTTTGGAAAACAGGTAGAACAGTATTCCTTTCGGGCAAAGGGTTCAGGTAAAAGCGGATTGATGGCGGTCAGCCATCCGGGGCAGGAGATCCTTGACAGAAGTGGTTGTGTGATCAATGAGAAGAATGGGGATATCGCACTTCGGATGGAGATAGGATTTCCGGCAAATGGCAGGACAATTAATTCTGGAGAACTGATAAAGATTCTGTTTGACTTTATACCTCAGGCGGTAAATAGGGCATTGTGTTATTCCTGTCTGGATGCGGTTAAGCTGGAAAATGTAGCCGGACTGGCATTGGATCAGCAATATATCAGAGAGGAACTACAGAAACGTTCATTGGTTGCATTTGTTGCGGATGGGGCAATTCTGCCAAGAGAATCCGGGGTATCAGGAAAGCCCATGAGGAATGCAGTTCCATGGAAAACACCTAAATCCATGGAAGTAACAATGGAACTTCCCTTCAGAGGAAAGATAAGGGGAATGGGAATCCCCAAAGGAGTTACGTTGATCGTAGGAGGCGGATATCATGGAAAATCCACCCTTTTAGAGGCACTGGAGTTAGGCGTATATAATCATATTCAGGGAGATGGAAGAGAATATGTAATTACAGATGACAGTGCAATGAAAATCA
>CAYRAW010000373.1:0-2382 GCA_964422225.1 uncultured Roseburia sp. | reverse complement strand
TCCGAAGAAGAAGCTAACCCCAATATGACCAGTTAATTATTATTCAATCTACTAGGATTGTTAAGCTGATTAACAAAGTTTTTTCTCATATCTTTACTCATATTTCTATTAATTCCGATTGGTGTTCCATCATCTTCTACGCCCATGATAATATAGCCACCATATCTATTAGAAAATGAGCACACAGTTTCATAAACATCTTCCTGTATTCCATGCTGACATGTCTTGTATTCTACTGTTATTTTCTCGTCATTTGTCAGCAAATCTCTCATCAATTCGGTTGTCACTTAATCACCTCCACTATCTGTGATTGCAATTCTTGAAAACTCTCTAAGGCACTCTGTAAGTTCTCAATAATATCTGATGCCAATACATCTGGTTCCGGCAGATTGTCAAGATCCGCAAGAGACTTATCCTTAATCCAGAAAATATCCAGACTTGTTTTATCTCTTTCAAGTATCTCCTGAACATCATAGCAACGGAAACGACCATCCGGATTTTCTTCGGACCATGTTTCTGTACGCTCATGTCGATTTTTGGGATTATAACATTTAACAAAATCATCCAGATCTTTATCAGTCATAGGATGTTGTTTTAATGTAAAATGTACATTAGTACGGAAATCATATATCCATATTTTCTTTGTTTGCATCTCTGCACTAGCTGGGCGTTTATCAAAGAAGATTACATTTGCTTTTACTCCCTGCTTATAGAAAATTCCGGTTGGCAGTCTTAAAATTGTATGCAAGTCCGTAGTCTCCAGTAATTTTTTACGGACAATTTCACCAGCTCCACCCTCAAACAACACATTGTCCGGAACTACCACAGCTGCTTTTCCAGTTGCTTTCAAAATTGTATTAATATGCTGTACAAAATTTAACTGCTTATTAGAGCCCGTTGTCCAGAAATCCTGACGGTTATAAACAAGATCCTCATCTTCCTGCTTTCCCTCTTCATTAGTAAAAGTAATGGAAGATTTCTTTCCAAACGGAGGATTGGTTAATACATAATCCACACGGTAACTTGGATCAGTTAAGAGTGCATCTCCTTGAACAATCGGTACTTTACCATAAATATCTCCAATATTATGAAGATATAGGTTCATCAATGCGGTTTTATATGTTGCAGGCACTATTTCATTACCATAAAATGTTTCATTTTTCAGGAATTCCTTTTGCTCTCTATCCAGTGAATAATTCTCCGGATCTGCCAGAAATGCCTGCGCCGCCAAGAAAAATCCCCCTGATCCACAGCATGGATCTGCGATGGTTTTCATCGGCTCAGGACGAACACATTTTACCATAGCCTTAATTAACGGGCGAGGTGTAAAATACTGTCCGGCTCCGCTCTTAATATCCTCTGCATTTTTCTGTAATAATCCTTCGTAAATTTCGCCTTTCACATCCGAAGACATAGCAACCCATTTTTCTTTATCAATCATCTGTACAACTCTATAAAGAATTGCTGCGTTGCTGATTTTATTGGTTGCTCCCTTGAAGATTTTTCCAAGAATTCCTCCCTGCTCTCCAAGTTTTTCAAGAATATTCTTGTATTTTTCTTCGAGTTCTGCTCCTTTCAGTGAACTCATATCTGACCATGTACATCCCGCTGGGATTCCTGTATCTCTCTTGTAAGGTGGCTTAGAATATTCTTCTGCCATCTTCAAAAATATTAAGTAAGTAATCTGTTCCAGATAGTCACCATAGGATACGCCATCATCTCTCAATGGTCCGCACATTCCCCAAACCTTTGAAACTATTGTTGATGTCTGTTCACTCATTTAATTTAATCCTCCTTCAAAGGCTTTTTTTAGTATGCTGTGACGCATGGCTTCCGCTTGCGAGAGTGCTGTGGCAACCGTCTGCTCAATACTATTACACACAGATAATCTCTCCTCTATGTGTTTTACAATTTTCTTTTGAATCACAATATCTCTACAAAATGGTATATCTAAATCCCTTAGTGTTCCTAATCCAACCGTTTTCTGTGCTGTTCCTGTTGCTCGTCTTGCAGCCTGCGAATAAACATCTTTAGACTGCAACGCATAATAAAGAAATTCTTGTGTTATTTTCTCATTAGGCCGCAATAAAGCTATATGCCGTTGAAAACAGAACGGCTTATCAAAATCTACCATAACAGGTATTCCAAAAGATCCTGTAACTGTATACAAAACATCTCCCCTTCTTGGTGTTCTCTTATCACCTATTTTTTCATAATACTCATTGCTTACATGATTTACATGTTCCCAGTTTATTTTGTTATTTTCAATATTTGATATCATTATAAAAGGAATACCACTTAAGGACTTTGGCGGTGGCATATGGTCTCCATCGGTTATATATTGACATACCTTTACAGTTTTTATAGTTGTAAGATCACCAA
>CAYRAW010000372.1:0-2465 GCA_964422225.1 uncultured Roseburia sp. | reverse complement strand
GGCACATATTGAACTTGGAAGATGCAATTGTAAATATCAGCAGCCTGTACCATGTGTATCATTGTGTCCGGCAGGAGTAGATATTCCGGGATATATTGCACTGGTACATGAGGGACGTTATCAGGATGCGATACGTCTGATCCGTAAGGACAACCCTTTCCCGACAACATGTGGATTTATCTGTGAGCATCCCTGCGAGGCACGATGCCGCAGAAACATTGTAGATGATGCGATCAATATCCGTGGACTTAAGAGAATGGCAGCAGATTTTGCAGGCAAGGTAGAGCCACCCGTCTGTCAGCCTGCAACGGGCAAGAGAGTGGCGATCGTAGGCGGTGGACCGGGAGGACTCAGTGCAGCTTATTATCTGCAGCTTATGGGACATCAGGTAGTTGTATATGAGATGCATCCAAAGCTTGGGGGGATGCTCCGTTATGGCATTCCTAATTATCGTCTGCCAAAGAACCGTCTGGATGATGATATCGATGCGATCCTTGCTACCGGAGTGCAGGTTAGGCATGGTCTTCGCATCGGACAGGATATCACTATCAATGAACTGAGAGAGCAGTATGATGCAGTTCTTATTACCATTGGTGCGAGTACGGATAAGAAGCTTGGCATAGATGGAGAAGATGCCCAAGGCGTTGTTTCGGCAGTACAGTTCTTACGTGCAATTGATATGGGTGAGGCAATCAGCCTGTCAGGGCAGGAAGTCTGCGTGATCGGTGGAGGCAATGTGTCCATGGATGCTGTCCGTACGGCTGTCCGGCTGGGTGCGAAGAAGGTAAGCATTGTATACAGAAGAAGAGTAGCTGATATGACTGCACTTCATGATGAAATAGAGGGAGCTATTGCAGAAGGAGTAGAAGTACAGACACTGAAATCTCCTGTCAGAATTGAAAAAGACAAGGAAGGCAAAGTAAAGGGCTTATGGGTACAGCCCCAGATGATCAGTGCGATACGTGATGGCCGTGCCAGTGTACGTTCTACGGGAGAGGATGAACTGATGATTCCATGTACGACGATCATTGTGGCAATTGGACAGGACATCGAATCCAAGCACTTTGCGGATGCAGGCGTACCGGTCAACAGAGGTGTGATCCAGGCGGGAAGGCACGGTGGATTTGATCTGTTGCCTGGTGTCTTTGCAGGTGGTGACTGTGCAACAGGTCCTGCAACCGTTGTAAAGGCAATCGGGGCAGCCAAGGTCATAGCGGCTAATATTGACGAATATCTGGGGTATCATCATACCATTTCCTGTGATGTGGAAGTACCACAGCCTGATATTGCAGACAGAACGCCTTGCGGCCGTGTCAATATGACAGAGAGGGAGGTCTGCGAGCGAATCTGTGATTTTGACGGGGTAGAATTGCCAATGACAGAGGCAGAATGTAAGCAGGAAGCGTCCAGATGTCTTAGATGTGATCATTTTGGCTATGGAATACTGAAGGGAGGCCGTGAAACAATATGGTAACACTTACAATTGACCGCAAACAGATCACAGTAGAGGATGGAAGCACCATTATGGAAGCGGCTACCGCAGCAGGGATTCCGATTCCAAGGTTATGCTATCTTAAGGAAATCAACGAGATCGGTGCCTGTCGTGTCTGTGTCGTTGAAATAGAAGGCAAGGAGAAACTGGTAACATCCTGTAATAATCAGGTAGAGGAGGGCATGGTCGTTTATACCAACAGTCCTAAAGTGCGTAAGAACCGCAGACAGACAATACAGATGATCCTGTCCCAACATAATGCAAACTGCGTGACCTGTGCCAGAAACCGTAATTGTTCTCTACAGACCATCACCAGAGATCTTAACCTTCTGGAAGTGCCTTATGAAAAGGATATTCATTATCTGCCCTGGAATAAGAACTTTCCATTGATCCGTGATGAAGATAAGTGTATCAAATGCATGCGCTGTGTGCAGATCTGTGATAAGGTTCAGGGTGTCAACGTATGGGAGATAGAAGGAACAGGCTCGCATACCGGTATTTATGTAGCAGGTAACCGTACCATCGAAGAATCCGCCTGTACTTTATGTGGACAGTGTATCACACATTGTCCGGTAGGTGCCCTGAGGGAACGTGATGATACAGAGAAGGCATGGTGGGCTATTGAGAATCCGGGTAAGGTAACCGTAGTGCAGGTGGCTCCGGCGGTACGTGCAGCATGGGGAGAAGTATTAGGTTTGTCCCGTGAAGAAGCAACAATGGGCAAGATCACGGATGCACTGAAACAGATGGGCTTTGATTATGTATTTGATACCGTATTCTCTGCTGATCTCACGATCATGGAGGAAGGGAATGAATTCATAGAACGATTCAAGAAGGATGACACGAAACAGATGCCGATGTTCACCTCCTGTTGTCCGGGATGGGTCAGGTTTATCAAATCTCAGTATCCGCATCTGGTGTCCAGGCTTTCTACGGCAAAATCCCCGCAGCAGATGTTCGGTGCTGTGATGAA
>CAYRAW010000371.1:0-2481 GCA_964422225.1 uncultured Roseburia sp. | reverse complement strand
ACCGCTGTCCATTCCCAGCTCTTTGAGGCGTTTCACATATTCTTTTATTTTATTAGAGCCGTCCAAAAGGCTGTATTCTGTATGCACATGCAGATGCGTAAATGCCATGCGAGTGTCCTCCCTGTATAATTTCCTTTTAACGTAATTAGTATACAACGCAAGGTCTGAATTGGCTAGTTAAAATTGGGATATAAAAGGCAACCGGAACTGACCGATTGCCCTTTTTCAAGTATTATAAATATTTCTTTAAGGTATCTACCTTGTCCAGCTTCTCCCATGGAAGATCCAGATCATTACGTCCGAAGTGACCATAAGCTGCTGTCTGTCTGTAGATAGGTCTTCTAAGGTCAAGCATCTTGATAATTCCTGCCGGGCGAAGATCGAAGTTCTCACGAATGATCTCAACGAGCTTCTCATTTGAAAGCTTACCTGTACCAAAAGTATCTACATTGATGGAAGTAGGCTGTGCTACACCGATGGCGTAAGATAACTGAATCTCACACTTGTCAGCCAGACCTGCTGCTACGATGTTCTTTGCTACATAACGTGCTGCATAAGCGCCACTTCTGTCTACCTTCGTACAATCCTTACCTGAGAAAGCTCCGCCGCCGTGACGGGCATATCCGCCGTAAGTATCTACGATGATCTTACGTCCTGTTAAACCTGCATCACCGTGAGGTCCACCGATTACAAAACGTCCTGTAGGATTGATAAAGAACTTGGTCTCTGCATCTACCATCTCAGCAGGAAGGATCGGATCAAATACATATTTCTTAATATCTTCATGGATCTGTTCCTGAGTCACATCTTCATCATGCTGTGTAGATAATACAACAGCCTCCAGTCTCTTGGGCTTGCCATTCTCATCATACTCTACAGATACCTGAGTCTTGCCGTCCGGTCTTAAATACTTTAATGTACCGTCCTTACGCACCTTGGTAAGCTGTAATGCCAGCTTATGAGCAAGTGAGATAGGATAAGGCATGTATTCTGCTGTCTCATTTGTAGCATAACCAAACATCATACCCTGATCGCCTGCACCGATCGCTTCGATCTCTGCATCGCTCATCTTGTTCTCTTTTGCTTCAAGAGCCTTATCAACGCCCATTGCAATATCGCCTGACTGCTCATCAATTGCTGTAAATACTGCACAGGTATTGCCATCAAAACCATACTCTGACTTATCATAACCGATTTCCTTTACTGTCTCACGAACAATCTTTGGAATATCTACATATGCCTTCGTAGTGATCTCTCCTGTAACCAGTACAAAACCGGTACAAGCTGCCGTTTCACAAGCTACACGGCTCATTGGGTCCTGTGCCATCAATGCATCCAGAATCGCATCAGAAATGGCATCGCACACTTTATCAGGATGTCCTTCTGTAACAGATTCGGAAGTAAACAAAAGTTTCTCCATTTTTTCCTCCTTAATGTAGTGAATTGTATTCACATGAATCACATTCACATGAACTACACTCATAAAAAAATCCGCTTATCTGAATAAGCGGATGTGATTGGTTACCTGATAATCAAATCCTCTTATTGTTCGACCTGCTATCAATAGCAGAATTACTCGCTCAGGTTGGCACCTTCCTCTTGTGGGGGTTGCCGTGGCTTCATAGATCCTTTGTATCTCCACCACTCTGAATAAGAGAAAATTCACAATATGGAATTGTCATATCAGATATATGATATAGTAATATACTTAGTCTGTCAACACAAATCAACCAACTTTTAGCTTAAATTTCTGTAAATCTTTCTCTGATTCCACCTTTTCGATCTGTGCACCGAGACTTTGTAATTTCAGTGGAAAATCTTCATATCCACGTTCAATATACTTAATATCATCTACTGTACTGAATCCTTCTGTTGCCAGACAAGCCAGAACAAGAGCTGCACCAGCACGAAGATCGGGTGCTGTCAGGTTTGCGCTTGTAAATTTATCAACACCCTCTATAAACGCAGTGTTGCCTTCTACTTTAATATTAGCTCCCATCTTGGCAAGCTCTTCTACATACTTAAAGCGGTTATCAAAGATACTCTCTGTCACGATGCTGTTGCCCTGGGCAAGTGCCAGTGTTACACCGACCTGCGGCTGCATATCTGTAGGAAAACCAGGATAAGGCAGTGTCTTGACCTGTGTTCCTTCCAGTCTTCTGGAAGCCACTACACGTACTGCATCATCGGATTCCTCTATCTGACATCCCATATCGATCAGTTTCGCCGTTGTAGATTCCAGATGCTTGGGAATGACGTTCTTAACTGTTACATCCCCCATTGTAATAGCTGCTGCAAACATAAATGTTCCCGCCTCTATCTGATCGGGAATAATGGAATATTCTGTTGCATGTAACTTAGGCACTCCTGTAATTCTGATAACGTCTGTACCTGCACCCTTTACATTGGCACCCATGGAATTCAGGAAATTGGCAACATCAACGACGTGCGGCTCCTTCGCTGCATTCTCGATCACAGTTT
>CAYRAW010000370.1:0-2501 GCA_964422225.1 uncultured Roseburia sp. | reverse complement strand
CATTGTAGCATAGATTTTAAATATAGTCGAGTTATTAAAAAGATATTATACTAGAGGCTTTAAAAAAGGTTGCAGAAGCCATTTCATAGCAACGTATATTGATTTTATAGGGTGGGTTCATCGTTAAGATTGTATCATTTTCTTTGCCCAACGAAATGATATGTACATCCAACAAAAAATAATACATTTGAATTACAATGTAAACCTAAATATTGACAAATGTTGTTTTCCTTCATATAATAGATATTAAGAAATGAGTATATACTATAGGCAAATATGTTATATGGGAGGTGTTCATATGGCTACAGTACCTACGCAGGTAAGAATTGATGAAAATTTAAAAAAGCAGGCTACAGAGCTTTTTTCGCAGTTAGGAATGGATATGTCCAGCGCAATGAATATATTTCTCAGACAGTGTGTTATGAGAGGTGGCATTCCATTTGATGTAGTGGTTCCACAATATAAGCCAGAGGTTATTGAGGCTATGGAAGAAGCGAAAAAAATCAGTAAGGATTCTAATACTAAGAGATACAGTAGCTTTTCTGATGCCATGGAGGACCTTGATTGATGCAGTATGAATTGATACTTACTGGCAAATTTAAGAAAAGCTTGAAGTTAGCCAGGAAGAGAGGCCTTGATATATCTCTTCTGGAGGATATTGTCACTATGCTTCAGAATAATATTCCTTTAGAAGAAAAGTATAGAGACCATGAATTAAAAGGAAAATATCAGGGATTTAGGGAGTGCCATATTCAGCCGGATTGGCTTTTAATATATTTAAAAGAAGATGATATTCTGACACTAACCCTGGTTGACACAGGGACACATGCAGACTTATTTAACATGTGATAACATCATACTGATAACAATTTGATAACATTAGCTCATACAGCACATGTGACTGGTGCAGCTGAAACCAAATGAAGTCAAATCGTAACAGAATACCCTAACAAAAATGTTTAAGACAAGGATTGAGTTAGGGAGTTTGAATAATTTTCAAAAGCTCGCAAAACTTAGTAAAATGGGCATTTGCGAGCTTGTTTTTTGCCTTGTGGTACTATTTTGGTACTAAAGTGAGCTGTGCAGGAATAGAAAATTGATGGCTTGGAATGCTTGCATTCCACAGACAGCAGATTTCTATTCCTATAGGGCGAATGCCCTCCATCGAGATGAAGCGAAGCGGAATCGAGATGGTGCACAGCGGATGGCATTATGTTCTATGCATGAGGCCATGTTATTTTCCACTCAAAATATTCATTTGGAGAAATCTCTCCATTATTTAATTTCGTTTTCATTTCACACCATTCCGAAAGGAAATCATTTACCAATCCATATTCAAAAGTTAATGCAACAGGTGAGCCTGCACTGCCATAATCATCTTCATTGTAAGTTGTTCTGGCGGTATCGGAAGGTTTTGCAGGTGTCATTGCAGTCAGATGAATCAGGTTGCCAGGAGCTGTATACTCTGGAAATCTTGTGCCTTTTCCACGTGCCGGAAGTGATGTGGCACTTTCTTCAAGCCAGAAAAGTGTTTCAATGATATCTTCAGCAGCACCAAGGCTGTAATCAGAGATTGCCTTGTAATTGCAGTGCAAGATACATATTATATTATCAAATGGAATATATGTGGACAATACGAATTTGAAAGCATCTATGCAGAACAGAGTCCGCAGAATGGCAGCAATCAGTAATCCGATTTTCTATAAAAATCAGGCAATAGGAACATCAAATTATGATACACCAAGATGGATTTATCTAGGAAAAGACCATCTGAGCGGATATATACAGATACCAAGAGGACTGCAGGATGAATTTCTGAAAATGGCAAGGCAGGCAGATATTGATTATGAAATTGAAGATGAGCGTCAGCAGGGAAGAAATATTAATGTGGATTTTATAGGTAAACTGCGTTCTGAACAGAATCGGGCATTAAAAGAGCTGATGAAATACGATAACGGAATACTTCATGCTGCAACTGCATTTGGTAAAACTGTGGTTAGCAGTGCGATAATTGCACAAAAGAAAGTGAATACATTGATTATATTGGAATCATCAGCATTGATAGAGCAGTGGAAAGAGGCATTTGGGAAATTCTTAAATATTAATGAGGAACTTCCAACCTATGAAACTAAGACAGGGAGAGTACGGAAAAGAAAAAGTCTGATTGGAACATTGCAGGGAGCACATGATTCAATGACTGGAATTATAGATATTGCTATGGCAGGTTCATTGTGCAAAAAGGGAGAGTATCATAATCTGTTGAATGAATACGGACTACCGCAGGCGGAAGTTATATACCTACATTATTCAGCCGATAATTTGGAAGAATATGATGCAAGGCTAGCAAAACGAAATTACAACATTCAACAATGGAAAACCATCATTCAGGATCGTAACAATACCGATCTGACAGTAGATGAGTATTGCAAACAGAATGGTCTCAGCCGATTACAGCTGTTCCAATCGCAAAACCAGAACCATCACAGTTGACTTTATCGATG
>CAYRAW010000369.1:0-2503 GCA_964422225.1 uncultured Roseburia sp. | reverse complement strand
TGGTGAGTCCGTCGACCATAAGAACCTCGAATTTGACACGTTCGTCGCTCAGTTGTTGCCTATAAATTCTACCTTGTTCGATAAAGTCAAAGAACTGATTTCCAGATCTATAGAACTGGTGCTTGCCTTGCTGAATGCTTCATTTCCTATTCCGGTAATTGTCACAGGGCTTACAAATGAGATAAAGTTATCTTCTGTTATTGAATTGATTCTTGTGTCATCCGTTGCCAGCGTTCCTGATGTCCATCTTGGTACATATACACCTGCCAGCGTATCACCAGATGTAGTGTCCGTAACTTCATCTGTCAGATCCAGCAATGTAAATCCCTTCAGTGCAAAAGATGAAGAATTTGCGTAAAAACGGTTGACAATGCTGTCTTTTAAAAATGCCTTTTGATCATCAACACCGCTGATTTTATTTGTACTGTCTGCATCATATGATATTTTTAATACCTTTAATTCATTATATTGATCATCCGTGTCTAATCCTGCATCAGCAATTACTTTATCTAACTCACTTGTCGTATAAGTTGATGCATTCTGTATCAGATTATCAATTGTTGTATTATAATTTTCTATTTCTGTAAGTCTGCCTGAATAAACGGAAGATGCATATGTTTTTACAATTGTCTCTGCCGTCTGTTCCCCTTTTATATAGTGATATTGGGATGAACCATTTGCTGTTATATCATCACTTGTTTTTCTTGTATCGCTGAAAGTAACCTTACCGGAATCGTATGATAATTTTTTAGGTATCGTATGTGTCTGGTTTTCACTGTCAACTACTGTAGTCTGTTTTGCATCATCATCAAATACCGCCGTATAAGTTTCTGATTTTAATACTTCTTCAACTTTATCTACGTAATCATTGGTAATAATAAAATAACTGGTGTATCTGTTCTTGGTCAGATCGATCGCTGCATTCTTATCATTACCTACATAGCCAAGAATTACGCTTCCCGATGTATTTTTTCTACCCGTTATTGCGAATTCTTTCAGATATGTTGCTGAAGTATCACTGTAATTTAATTTTACAGTGTAATCTGACGCAGCATCTGTCTTGTTATAGGAGGTTGCATCTGATATGTAACTGTTAAGTGCAGATTCCATTTTCGTATTCATATCACCATCATTATATACATTTTGGAATACGTCATCGATACTCAATGTCCTTGCTGTTGTTGTAGCTGCCCGCATCGTACCCAGCTGTTCCACAGGTATTGCTGCTACTACCACTGCCATGATCATAAAGATTGCAGCAATTGTCTTGCGAACTGTCCTGCGCATCGTCATGTTCTTTCTTTTTCTTGTCTTTGTTGTGTTTTTTGTCATGTTGCATCTCCCCATTTTAATTCACCCTTTTAGCCACAACTACGAACCGCCCTTCATTCTCCTGATAATCACAGGTAGACAGGGTCAACAGCTTATCGCCATAGGTTGCAGTTACTCCAGTGTCATATAATGACAATGCTGCCATCTCGTTCATATAAGAATCAAATTCCTTAGCTGATCCGGCATTGATAAATTGATAATACTTAAAGGTCACTTCTTCTTCCGAATAGACCTTTGAGCGGAATACATACATTACTTCGTATTCCCCTTTGTTATATATTGTGTCAAACTGTATTTTCGGGTGCTCCTCATAATATGCTTCACTGCTATATTTATTCAAAGTACCGAACATCTTTCCGGACTGCATATGATGTCCATAAAGAATAATGTTATCACATCCATTTACTGCATCACATTGATAGTCCATAAAAATGCACCCATTTTTATCCTCCTCCTGATTAAAATTATGATTTAGATAATATTCATTGTTGACAGTCTGCATAACAGGATAATCAATTATTGTATCGTCAATTTTTATCCATCCAATTAGCTTTTTATTCTTATCATATAATGTTTCATATTCTGGTAAAACACTTAAAGTCTCAGCATTCTCTGCCGAAGTTTTATGCAAAATCACCTGTGAACTAACAGCCGTATTTTTAAGTGCTGCCAGTGCTTCAAACTCGTTTGTACTCTTTGCTGCTGACTGATAATAGAACACAAAATAGCCGAAACATATTACACAAACAGGAATGCATACTCCAATGAGAAGTTTTCGTCTTTTCTCCTTCTTACGTATTTCCTGAAGAACATCCTTCTTCATCTCAGGAGATAAGTCTTCCAATCTGACTTTTTCTTTTTTTCCGGAAGCCGTTGCGTTCCTTTTTTGTTCTTTCTTCCGTATACGTTCCTCTTTTTTGCGTTTGATCTCTTCCTGTTTTAATTCCTGTTCTTCCTGAAATCTTCTATGCAGTTCATAAATATTGTCGTCAAATTGTCTGCCCACAATGGATTCAAACTCTATTTGACTGCTTTTCAATTGTTGATACAGCTTCTCGATATCCTTTGGGTTATTTAACTTCAAGTCACGTGTAATGGAATCAATGAGCTGTTTATCTCGTTTCGCTGCCTCATATTCCTCCGGCGTTCGGAAACGTCTGCCATCAATGGT
>CAYRAW010000368.1:0-2532 GCA_964422225.1 uncultured Roseburia sp. | reverse complement strand
ATGAAGATAAGTAAGAGAATCATTTCAATGGTATTGACTGTCTCAATGATGGCCTCTTTATTGTCAGGATGTTCATCAGAGTCGACCGGAGAAATTCAAACAGAAACAACCAATGAATCTGTAGAAGTTGATGCTGAAAAAATAGTAGAAGATGTCTCTGATGAAATTCAAAATGCTATTTCAACAAACTGGGAAGATTATAAGGGGGATGTTGAAACATTTATATATGGCTTAATTATTAGTCAGCTCGAGTATAAATATGATGTTTTCCCAGCAGAGGTTGAATTAGAAAATGGATTATCGGTATCCGGCATTGCTTATACAAATTACGAGGACTGCTATACTGTTGATGATGAGACATATTTTGAAGCTGGATTTATATCAAGCGTTGGAGAAATTGAAATCCCACAAGACGAATTTGACAATGGCATAATAATTGAAAATTTGGACTATTCCGACGATGATACTAAATTTATTATGGCATATCAAAGTGATGCGTTTACTGACCACTGCATTGTTTATGGACAGTACGTGGTGTACGGAGTAGATGATAGTGGTTGTATTTTCTATGAGGAACAAGAATACGAAAAAGGAAAATGCAATGAGGAACTTGGTTCACTGTACTCTTATGACGAGGCGAAATATGTATATGATGTAGACGTTGGAGACTATGTGTATGTCACAGGACAGTCTCTGATCACACAACTTGATTATGATTCTCTACAAGAAGAAGTTAATGCAGTACTTGAGGAGCAGGATGAAAATTTCGTTCAGGTAGATGTTGAAACTTGTGTTTATGTGGCGCAGGAAGCAGTAAATAATTATTTATTATCTATGCAAGAGGAAACATTTCTTGGATATGATGTTAAGGAGCTAGCTGAATTAACTGCCCAATTAAATCCTATGGAATGTTATCGAATTACATCAGATGGCCTGATGGAAATCAATCTAGAGCATTCAACGGAAGACACAGTAGCTCAATGGCTTGTAGGATCAGCTTGTGTTATTGCAGTTGCAGTTGGTCTTGTAGGCTCGGTGGTATGTATTGAGTGTCCAGCACTTTCTGCGGCTTCAGGAGCTATGGCTGGAACGGCGATTGAAATCTTCATGCAAGTAGTAATTGCAAATGGCAAAGTCTCTGACATTGAATGGTCTAAAGTTGCAATTGCTGCAGGAGCAGGTGCTGTAAGTGGTTTCTTAGGGCCTTATATCATGGCGACAACTGCTGGCTTTTCAGGATTTATGATTGACTCAGCATTAGATGGAGTTGTTGGAGTTGTAGAACAGACTTTATATGCCTGGATGGATGGCGAAAGTGGAACTGAATTAGTAAAGTCTTTTGGCATGGGCTTTGCTATGGGGTTTGGCCTCTCCGCTGGATTTAAGGGCGTTGGTGCTGCAGTAGGTAAGATAGCCCGGAAATTGTCTCCTTCAGTAAGTAAGTTGGGAGAGAAAATGTTCCCTAAATTAACTGGAAAACTAAGCAATTTCTCAAAGGTAGCTAGTTCGAAGTTATATGGGCTTAAGAAAGTGGCGGATTCATCAGTATTCCATAGCGAATATATATCGAAAAAGCTAGCATTTAAACAATTGGAACAGTTAGTTCAAAATGGTTCGCCAGAGCTAAAGCAGAAAGCATTTGCAAATTTGAAAAAAGATGGAATTACTGATGTGAATGGCAATGCTATTACAAAGGAATCTCTTGAGGAAATATTTGATAAAGCGCAAGACGGTGAAATCATTGGCAAATATGTTTTAAATGGCGAAACTATTAACATCAAAAAGCAAAACGGAATGGTCGGTATAGTATTTGATGAAACAAAATATCAAACTGTCGAAATAACTGATGGTCTTGTTCCGGATAGGGAAGCTAATTTTGAGAGAGCAACAGAAAAGTTAAAAGAACAATGGTTGGATAATCCTGACCCAATACCAGATTCAATTTCTAAGGCGATTGAAGAATCGGGTATTGAACTTGAAAATATGGACACACGAAGGCTTGTTTCAATCATACAAAATAAGGACAATGGTTGGGTATTGCATGAGAATATAGATATGAAAACAATAACGCTTGTGGCGCGTGAAGTGCATGACTCAGTACAAGGTGGAATTACACATATGGGAGGATTTGGTCTAGCCAAATATGTAAAGACTCATATGGGTACAGAATTCTTGGACAGATTGATTTCGGCCGCTGCAACGGATTCTGTTGTAGCTGGAGAAAACTAGGAGGAATGTATATGTTTGGAATTAAAAATAAGTTAAAGGCTCATAGTAAAAAATTAGCTGACCTTTACAAAAAGCAGCACAAGTTGGAAGAATCTTATAACAATTCTGGCTCAAAGAAGGATAGGGAAGAAGCAGATAGAGTCTTAACTGAAATCGATAGCTTTGTTGAACAGGAGTATGCAAAGGATGTGTTTGAAACTTATAAGAAGAAAAAACCAGCGCTATTGAAAAAGAAAGACAAAAGCAAGATGACATGGGAAGAGGTTTTTGGTGATGATTTTGAATCCTTGTCTAAGAATCGAA
>CAYRAW010000367.1:0-2577 GCA_964422225.1 uncultured Roseburia sp. | reverse complement strand
ACATAAATTGTTTCTTAGGCTTTGATTTCTTGCGCATGATCCGGACCTCCCTTACTTATCTGCCCTGCCCTGGTAATGTACAGAATCAGCTTATGCATCTTAGAATCCATATTATCGATGACATGTGCGTTTTTCTCCTCCGCAGCTGCCGTCTGGTTTGCATGTGCTGACACTTCCTGTGAAATTGCAGATATGGTCTGAATAGAATCTACGATTCTGTCATTTGCATCCTTTAATTCAGCAATACTGCTGACCAGACTCTCTACTTTCTCCAGAAGTTCCTCCGCATCATTTTTCGCCTTGATCGCATCACCAATAACCTGTTGGCTGTTAGCATGGGATGTTCTTGCTGAATATATGGAAAAGGCAGCCACCAGGATCATAATAATGACCTGTAAAATCGCATCATCTGCTCCTTCATATCCAAACAATCCACTCTTTGCACCACCTATTGCTGTTATAATACTTAAAATGACAGTACCTGTATTGATCTTAATACTATATTTACTATCATTAAAAATTGTGATCATAACTATCATGGGAATAACAAATGCAAATACCAGATTATTATTGCAGGTAAATAATGTATACGAATAATATACTGCAAATCCCATTGCTACCAGATGTTTGATCATGGTCGTTTCATGATCCTTTTGCCAGAAGAAAATTTCTGCTGCAACAGGGCCTGCCCCCAATATAATGTCAAACACCAACAAAACAACACTTCGTCTTTGTGACATTACCTGTAACAGGCAGAAAATCAACATAACAATAATTTCTATGGCATGCGCTGTCATCGCAGCCTTATTATTTCTTTCCAATTCTGATACTTTCACGGATATACTTCCTTTCTGTCTTTGATAACACCAATAGTGGTTTCCTGTTTATGTATAAACAATATATTTTTATTTTATCATATTATTCTTTGTTTTTTAATATATATCAGTTTTTTATTTATTTTCATCTATATTTTCAGTCTTATTTGCGTATAAGCAAAGCCATTGGTCAATTTATCTATATGACCAATGGCTTTTATCAACACATTCTATTCTTATATTTTAACCAGTACCATACAATCCCAACAGTATCTGCAAGGAACCATCCAATTGGAACTGCCCACCAGATACCTGTCACTCCGATCGCTGGAACTGCAGACAGCACATATGCCAGTATAACCCTCGTACCCAGCGAAATGACAGTAAGTACCAACGAAATGGCAGGTTTGTTGATTGCCCGGTACAATCCATACAGCAAAAATAATACGCCGATTCCACAATAAAACGCTCCCACTACCCGCAGATACGAAATTCCCACTTCCAGAATCTGTGTTTCCTGCGCATGCACAAAGATCAACAGAAGCGGCTTTGCACAGAGTACCACAACAACAGACACAACAATAGCAAAAAACACCGACGTCATGATCGCGCTACGGATTCCTTTTCTAATACGTTCCTTCTTATTGGCGCCATAATTTTGGGCAATAAATGTGGAAAAGGCATTCCCAAAGTCCTGTAATGGCATATAGGCAAAGGCATCTATCTTCACTGCTGCAGCAAAAGCCGCCATCACCACAGTACCAAAACTGTTCACCAGCCCCTGTACCATCAGAATTCCCAGATTCATGACCGACTGCTGTAAGCATGTAAGAACAGATGCCTGCGCAATCTCACTGATATTCTCTCTGCGCATATGCATGTGCTTACGTTCCAGATTCAGCCATGGACATCGCACCTTAGTATAGATGAGAATACTGACTCCCGATATCCATTGTGCGATCACGGTAGCCCACGCTGCCCCTGCCACACCCCAATGGCATACAAGGATAAATACCAGATCCAGAACAATATTGGTAACAGCTCCTATTCCAAGAAATAACAGCGGTGCTGTAGAATTTCCTACTGCACGCAGTACACAGGCATAATAATTATAGAGAAAAGTTGCCACGATTCCCCAGAACACCGCCCACAAATAAGTACGCATCAATGCATAGACATCCTCCGGCACTGACAGGAAATGCAGAGTCAGATCAAGTTTCCAGAAAATAACTATATTAATAAGTAAAGTCAATCCCGCTATCATTACAAAGGATACAAACATGTCCTCCTTAAGCCTGTCTATATTTTTCTCACCATACCGGATAGCAAATATTGCACCACTTCCCATACATAAACCTAAGAATATGGAAGTAAGGAAAGTCATTAATGTATA
Source organism: uncultured Roseburia sp. (assembly GCA_964422225.1). Lineage (GTDB taxonomy): Bacteria > Bacillota > Clostridia > Lachnospirales > Lachnospiraceae > COE1. The sequence goes on along the minus strand of CAYRAW010000367.1, from coordinate 369 downwards.
TGCGGAACCTACTGCTGCCAACGCATCTGCCCCCAGATACTGCCCTACGATCAGAGTATCCACTATATTATATAATTGCTGCAGAAGATTTCCACAGATCATTGGCACTGCAAAACGCAGCATGGTTTTCGTAATCGGTCCCTGAGTTAAATCAATTTGCATGATATTTCTCCATTTTGTGCGCTATTTCATAAGATATTGTAGTCAAAAGATGCCATACGGATTATAACACAAAAAATCCCTTAATGTACAATTGATATTTATACATTAAGGGATTTAGCCACATAGATTATGCATGGTTCTTTCTGGCGCTAGTTACATCATTCCTCCCATTCCTGCACCACCGGCTGGCATAGCAGGAGTATCTTC
>CAYRAW010000366.1:0-2579 GCA_964422225.1 uncultured Roseburia sp. | reverse complement strand
TTGATTTCCTTGCAGCGGGTGGACAGTCTCTGTGGCAGATTTTGCCGCTTGGACCTACAGGATATGGAGATTCCCCTTATCAGTCATTCTCTACTTTTGCAGGTAATCCTTATTATATTAGTCTCGATGCTCTTATTGAGCAGGGTTTACTGACTGAAGAGGAATGTGAAGCTGCTGATTATGGTGACCAGCCTAACTATGTAAATTATGAAAAGATATATAATTCACGTTTTGCTTTGCTGCGCAAGGCATTTAACAAAGCTGATATTGAAAATGATACCAATTATAAAAAGTTTGTAGAAGATCAGTCAGCCTGGTTAAAAGATTACGCAATGTATATGGCGATCAAAGATTCATTAGGTGGTATTGCATGGATTGAATGGGATGAAGATATCAGACTCCGTAAGCCGGCTGCAATGGCACATTATGAAGAAATTTTGAAAGAAGATATTGCCTTTTACAGCTATCTGCAATATTTGTTCGCAACGCAGTGGACTGCCCTGAAGGCATACGCAAATAGCAAAGGGATCAATATTATTGGAGATATTCCTATTTATGTTGCATTTGACAGTGCTGATACGTGGGCAAATCCGGAACTGTTCCAGTTAGACGAAGAGAATATTCCTACAGCAGTAGCAGGATGTCCTCCTGATGCCTTCTCAGCAACAGGTCAGTTATGGGGGAATCCACTGTACCGTTGGGATTACCATGAAAAGACAGGATTTGCATGGTGGATCCGCAGACTTGCATACTGCTTTACTATCTATGATGTTGTGAGAATTGATCATTTCAGAGGCTTTGATGAATACTGGGCAATTCCTTATGGTGATCCGACAGCAGAGTTCGGGCGCTGGGAGAAGGGACCCGGCTATGCGCTGTTTGAAGCCATGAAGAAAGCACTTGGCAACCGTGAAGTTATTGCAGAGGATTTGGGATTTTTGACACCCAGCGTTCTCAAGCTTGTGAAAAAGACAGGATATCCCGGAATGAAAGTATTACAGTTTGCCTTTGATTCCAGAGAAGAGAGCGATTATTTACCTCATAACTATACACATAATTGTGTTGTATACACAGGAACCCACGATAATGATACTGTTATGGGATGGATTCCTGCCATGAGCAGAAAGGATCTTGCATTTGCTAAGAAATATATTGGTGTGAAGAGAACTTCTGATATTTGCAGCAATCTGATCCGTATGGCATATGCCAGTGTTGCAGATACGGCAATTATTCCTATTCAGGATTATCTCGAATTAGGCAGTGAAGCCAGGATCAATACGCCATCAACACTTGGCGGTAACTGGGAGTGGCGTATGAACGCACAGGACTGCACTCCGCAACTTGCAGCAAGAATGCTTGAATTAGCTACAGTTTATGGTAGAATTGTAAAGAAAAAGAAATAGTAAGCTAAGAGGTGAAAGCCGTGTTTGAACCGACTATAAAAGATATAGCTAAAATATGTGGAGTCGGAGTAAGTACTGTATCCCGTGCAATTAATAATCACCCGGATATCAATCCCGAAACCAAAGAAAAGATTATGAACACCATAAAAGAATATGGTTATGTGCCTAATAACAGTGCACGTAACTTAAAGCGTGTGGATGCCAAGGCGATCGCCGTTCTGGTAAAAGGTATTGCAAACCCTTTTTTTTCAAACATGATCAAGATCATTGAAGAAGAATGTAAACGCAAGCGGTATTCCATGGAATTGCAGCATATCGAAGCTGATGAAGATGAGGTGGATGCAGCACAGAAAATCGTAAAGGAGAAACGCCTTAGAGGTATTATCTTCTTAGGAGGTTTATTTTCACACTCAGAGGAGAAACTGAAAAAACTCAATGTTCCTTTTGTATTCAGTACAGCGGGTTCCATACCGGAGAATATCAGTAAAAACCAGTATTCTAATATTGGTGTAGATGACTATAAAGAAAGTATGAAAATGGTAGATTATCTTATTAGTCTGGGTCACCGCAGAATTGCGATCATAGTTGCAGAACCGTATGAGGATAGTATCGGTCAGCTGCGTCTGGAAGGATATATAGATGCTTTGAAGAAGAACGGTATCCAGCCGGATCCGGCACTGGTATTTCAGACCAGTGATGAGATCAGCCATTTCTCTATGGAAAATGGATATTGTACGACCAGACGCCTGATAGAATCAGGTGTAGATTTTACAGCACTTTATGCAGTATCTGATGCTCTGGCTATCGGTGCCATCAGAGCCTTGCTTGAATCAGGGAGAAAAGTGCCGGATGATATATCAGTAGCCGGATATGATGGTATTGATGTGTCGGGATACATATCCCCAAGCCTTACTACGATCAGACAGCCGGTAGAAGCTATGGCAAAAGATACGGTCAAGCTGCTGTTCGATATTATAGCAGGCAAGAAAGATCATCAGCATATTACATATGAAGCTGAACTGTTGGAAAGAGAATCAACCAGAAAAATATAGATAATAAATAATCAGTAACTGTTTTAGGTCGCTGATTATTTTGCTTTAGTACTAATGACTTACTAAAACTTGTGCAAATTCTATTTAAAATTCCATTTAAGTCTGCTTAGATACTTGATTTTAG
>CAYRAW010000365.1:0-2580 GCA_964422225.1 uncultured Roseburia sp. | reverse complement strand
GATTTTGAAGTTAGAAAAATGTACCCGTGGTACATACAAAGAAAAGGAGAAAGCAAGATGTTTGATGCAAAAATGAATGTTCCGGAAGCACCGCTTCACAGAGCAGAATTTGAACATGACAACTGTGGTATTGGTGCTGTTGTAAACATCAAAGGTACGAAGAGCCGCGAAACGGTTGAAAATGCCCTCAGAATTGTAGAGAATCTGGAGCACAGAGCCGGTAAAGATGCAGAAGGCAAGACTGGTGACGGTGTTGGTATTCTGGTACAGATCAGCCACAAATTCTTTTCCAAGGTGACGAAGCCTCTTGGCATTGAACTTGGAGGAGAGCGTGAATACGGTATCGGTATGTTCTTCTTCCCGCAGGATGAATTGAAACGTAATCAGGCGAAGAAGATGTTTGAGATCATCGTAGAGAAGGAAGGGCTGGAATTCCTTGGCTGGAGAGAAGTTCCCTGTGTGCCTTCCGTACTGGGACATAAGGCAGTAGAATGTATGCCTTACATTATGCAGGCATTCATCAAGAAACCGGCAAATGTAGAGAAAGGACTCGACTTTGACAGAAAGCTCTATATTGCAAGAAGAGTATTTGAACAGAGTTCTGATAATACCTATGTGGTATCTCTTAACAGCCGTACAATTGTATATAAGGGTATGTTCCTTGTAAAACAGCTCCGCTCTTTCTTTACAGATCTGCAGAGCGAGGATTATGAATCAGCGATTGCAATGGTTCACTCACGTTTCTCTACAAACACCAATCCGAGCTGGGAGCGTGCACATCCTAACAGATTTATCGTACATAACGGTGAGATCAATACCATCCGTGGTAATGTAGACAAGATGATCGCCCGTGAAGAGAATATGGCATCTGACCATTTAAAGGGTGAGTTCCACAAGATTCTCCCTGTTGTCAATGCACAGGGTTCTGACTCAGCTATGCTGGATAACACACTGGAATTCCTGGTTATGAGTGGTATGGATCTTCCACTTGCAGTTATGATCACGATTCCTGAACCCTGGGCGAACAACAAGACCATGTCACAGAGCAAGAAGGATTTCTATCAGTACTATGCGACAATGATGGAGCCTTGGGATGGTCCGGCATCTATTGTCTTTTCTGATGGTGATATCATGGGTGCAGTGCTTGACCGTAATGGTCTGCGTCCTTCCCGTTATTACATTACTTCTGATGATCAGTTGATCCTTTCCTCTGAAGTTGGCGTTCTTCCTGTTGACCCGACCAAGATCGTGAAGAAGGACAGACTTCGTCCGGGCAAGATGCTTCTGGTTGATACCGTAAAAGGCGAAGTGGTAGATGATGATACCCTGAAGGAAAAATATGCAAAGCGCCGTCCTTATGGTGCATGGCTGGATTCCAACCTAGTAGAGCTTAGAGAACTTAAGATTCCAAATATGAAAGTACCTGAGTTCTCTTATGTAGAGCGTCAGAGAATGCAGAAGGCATTCGGTTATACCTATGAGGAATTGAAGACAAGCATCCTTCCTATGGCGAGAAACGGTGCAGAGTCTATTGCAGCAATGGGCGTGGATACACCGCTTCCTGTACTGGCAAAGACACACCATCCGTTATTCCATTATTTCAAGCAGTTGTTTGCACAGGTAACGAACCCGCCTATTGATGCGATTCGTGAAGAGGTCGTTACTTCCACCAGTGTCTACATTGGAAAAGACGGCAACCTGCTGGAGGATTGCGAGCAGAACTGTCACGTATTGAAGGTAAATAACCCGATCCTGACATCTACTGACCTTTTGAAGATCAAGAATATGAAGAAGGAAGGCTTCCAGGTAGTTGAGATTCCTATTATTTACTATAAGAACACAAGTCTGGAGCGTGCAATCGACAGACTGTATGTAGAAGTAGACAGAGCATACCGTGATGGTGCAAATATCATTATTCTGTCTGATCGTGGTGTAGATGAGAACCATGTGGCAATTCCTTCCCTGTTGGCTGTATCTGCAATGCAGAAACACCTGGTACGTACCAAGAAGAGAACGAGTGTAGCGTTGATCATAGAATCCGCAGAACCTAGGGAAGTGCATGATTTTGCCACACTGTTAGGCTATGGTGCCTGTGCAGTCAACCCATATCTGGCTCAGGAATCTATCAAAGAGCTGATCGAGACAGGTATGCTGGATAAGGACTATCACGCAGCAGTAGATGATTACAACAATGCAGTGCTTCATGGAATCGTTAAGATCGCATCCAAGATGGGTATTTCCACAATTCAGTCCTATCAGGGTTCACAGATCTTTGAAGCAATCGGTCTGAATGCGGAAGTGATCGATAAATACTTTACCAATACTGTCTGTAGGGTAGGCGGTCTGTCTATAAAGGATATTGAGAAGCAGGTAGATGACCTTCATTCACTGGCATTTGACCCATTGGGACTGGCAACAGACCTGACTCTGGATAATCCTGGACAGCATAAAGCAAGAAGTGGTGCAGAAGAGCATCTGTACAATCCAGCAACCATCCATATGCTGCAGCAGTCTACGAGACTGGGCAATTATGAGATGTTCAAGGAATTTTCCAACCTGCTCCATGAGGAGAGAAAGCCC
>CAYRAW010000364.1:0-2594 GCA_964422225.1 uncultured Roseburia sp. | reverse complement strand
GGAATCAGTTGGAAAAAAAACATATCACTAATCACATGACTTCCATATAAGAAATAATGAAACATATTTATAGTCCTTTCCGGCAGTATCTCATTCATACGCCTTAATGCAAATACATGCTTTGGGAAAAAATACCACTGCAAAATGTTTCAGACAATTTTTTTTGTCACTGCTTACATATTTTAGGTGCTGTAGTATAGCTCTGTTGTAATATTTTTTATATTCTTTCCATTTATTGCAATAGTCAATGCTTTTATTCTGTTTACTCATGTCAAGACAATGCAGTATTCTCCAGCGGTATATCTTTAGCAATGCACAATACCAGTTATATTGCCTATTTGCGTCATATAGTTCCAGTCTCTCCCTGAATGCTTCAAACACTTCAAGACTTCTCACTGAACAGCTGCTATGCATGATGCTTTCGGCTCGCTGCACATAGAAATACAGAGGAATCGATGTATATGCTATCGAGGACGCTTTGTGCAATAGTTTATATGTTGTAAACTCATCCTCATACATTTTCCCCATCGGGAATCTTATTCCATCGAACAATTCTTTCCTGTACAGCTTGTTCCATGCCACAGTAAATGTAATATGAATCCCATCTCCCAGTAAATATGATACCCTGTCCTCGTCTTTCTTCAAGATTGTCCAGTTAATGCTGTCATACTGCTGCCTGTTAACAGTCTGTCCGTCATACACACGGGTAAAACCACACACACTGACTTGTGAATGGTTCTGAGTGATTCCGTCATTCAATATCTGCAATAATTGGGGATGAATGTAATCATCACTGTCTACAAATGCGATATAATTACCTCTGGCAATATCCAGTCCGGCATTTCTGGCATCAGATATACCACCATTAGGCTTATGCAGCACTCTGATCCTCGAATCCCTGCATGCATATGAATCACATATACTGCCACTGGAATCTGTTGAGCCATCATCAATCAGAATAATCTCTATATCAGCATATGTCTGTCCCATAATAGATTTGATGCATTTTTCAAGATATTGTTCCACATTATACACCGGAACAATCACAGATACATTCACTTTTTTCATACTTCTCTCTCTTTTACATGCTCTAATAATCTGTCAATGAGTTCCGGATATCTGTCGTAATCAAATTTGCGGGCAAACATCCTGTCTGAACAAATCAGTTCCCTGTAATCATCATTTGTGAATACATAGGGTGTTCCTCTGTTCCAGTCTATATACCGCATGCACATCCTATAATCATTATCCATCTGTTCCATGTACAGATTCTCCTTATATGCTGAATTTATCAGCATCGTCTGCAAGAAAATCTCGTCACAGCATTTGGAATGCTTAAACAGCTCGTATATTCTCTGCTTCCTGTTTACCAGATAGGAAGCAAAAGAGCCTGTTATACTGAACCAGTTAGCACCTTTATAAAATGCAATACCATCATGTCTATGTCTGTTCATATGACAGGCTAACTGTACATGTACCAGACAACGTTGTAATTTGTAGAGCAGACTTTTCTTCTCTTTCCCTATAAATTCCTGCAGCGGATAATAGCAGTCTATTTTCTCTCGATCATATTCAGGGAACGACTGACTTTCAAAGTGAACAAACTCTTTCCCCTGATTACGATCAAAGAACTGATGAATCTCTCTCTGAGACTTCAAAGGAAAATCCGTTCCCGACAGCAAATGAAGATATTCATACTCCCCCCTGCCAAGAGCCTCCGCAAGCATTCCCAGTTCGCACCTGATCTGGGAATATCCCCCCCAGGTTACCCTGCAATTCCTTATAAAATACACCTTTGAATATTTCGCTCTTGTACGGATATCATCTAGGATACGCTTCTCTTTGTAATTCAGATTTATGTAAATATCATTTTTGCAATCGTCAAGTGCCTCAACTAATCTCTTAAGTAATTCCCATTGGTCATGTGCTATGATCAGGTAAGCATGCATAACGTTATTATCCTCTCTCAATCACTGTCTTCTAATGGCGAACATTAACCTGCCTGAGTTTCAAAATTACCACGATTACAATACATATCTGTCTTTGCTTCCCTTGCAAGTAAACCAACACATATGCTTCTTTCTGGATTACTTCCGAAACCGCCTAATCTGCGTTATTGTTTTGTCTGCGACCTGCAATATCATTTTGTTACGTTTCAGTTGGTCATTACATGCCTTTAACCTGTTCTCATTATTTATTACCGGGGCATTTTTATCCGCTAATACCTTATCATTGAAAAAAATATTACTCTCATTCATCTTCGCATCTATGATTCCATGTTCAACCAGAAACTTCTCATATGTATCATATTTCTGTCCAAAGGAAGCATTAAATCTGGCAAAATCTATGGAACAGTATATTTCATACAGGGATTTATCCGAGGATTCTTCAATGATAGGAATGTCAAAGAATTCTGCCATCTCTCTCGTTCTGGAATCACATACATATACTGCAGCCGGTATGCCACTTAACAGAGACATTATGTTTCCGTGAATCCTGCCGCCAAATGAGAAATTATATCCTTCATTTCTGATATATTCTCTCCAGTTGGGCATATCTATGAAATATAACAGTCTGCCGGAAGAGAGAAGCTC
>CAYRAW010000363.1:0-2601 GCA_964422225.1 uncultured Roseburia sp. | reverse complement strand
GTAGCTCCATGTGTTCTGTTTCCACTAAAACAGATACAAAATATTTACCACTCGGGACTTGTGATATTGTTGCAGATTTTATTTGCCCACTAAAATTTCTATGCAGTTTTGCTTTTACTTCTTTTAAAATTCCAAATGCGCTGGTTGCCTGCGGCAGGATCAAAGACCAGTAGGTATTGATCATATTCCATTTACTCAAAAGCAGGAAAATAGGCAGGAAGATCAACTGAGCCGGAATCATCATTGTCGCAAGGATCATTCCAAATCCCAGCTTTTTACCCAGGAGTTCATAACGGGCAAACGCATACGCTGCAGGAATGACTGTAACCATCTGCAATAGCAGGATTCCACCTGTCACGATAATGGAATTCTTTAAATAATTTGCAAAAGGAATTGCCTTTACAGCTTTCACAAAGTTGACCCATTGCGGTTCCAAAATAATCTCCTGTCCTTTCTGACCTTTATCATCACTTTCTCTTCTTTACAAAATTAACAATAACAATTTCTTGTAAATTCCATAATCATTCTCTTGTAAAATGCATACAAAATTTGTGTACAAAAAAAGATGCTCCAGTTGCCTGAAACATCTCTTTCTCTCTATCTTATTATTTTGCATTGGCAGGTTCGATATTAATGGACTTACCCTTGATCTTAACGTTCTTCATTGTCTTTAAGACATCTTTTGCATTTTCCTTGGGTACTTCTACAAAAGTATACTTATCATAAAGGTCGATCGCACCTACCAGTTTACCCGGGATATTTGCCTCACCTGCAATTGCCCCCAGAATATCTTTTGCTCTTACCTTCTGTGCTTTGCCGATGTTAATGAACAGACGAACCATGCCTTCTTCCGCTCCGGTATTTTCAAAATCAAAATCACCATTTTCAGAAGTTTCTTCTTCATTGACCTCATTCTGTCCCAGATACATCTTTAAGAAAGCTGCTGCAATATCCATTGCTGTATAATCTGCCGCATTGACCTGCTCCTCTACCATATTGATCATTGCTGTCAGATCTTCTTCTTCAATGATGGAAGCCACTTTATCCATGACCTTCTCCATCTTCATCTGGTTCACATCATTTAAAGACGGAACAGGCATTGCAAGAATCTTGGTCTTACAATAACGCATGATATCTTTTAATTTATATACTTCCTTACCTTTTACAAAAGTAAAGGAACGTCCGGTTCTGCCTGCACGTCCGGTTCTGCCGATTCGATGTACATAGTATTCATCATCCTGAGGAATATCATAATTAAATACCGCTTCCACATCATCCACATCAATACCGCGGGCTGCTACATCTGTAGCGATCAGAATATCTGTCTTACCTGTACGGAAACTCTTCATAACGCGGTCACGCTGTGCCTGACTCATATCTCCATGAAGTCCCTCTGCGAAATAACCTCTGCCCTTTAATACTTCTGTCAGATCATCTACCATCTTCTTGGTATTACAGAATACAAGGGAAAGCTTTGGCTCATAGAAATCCAGCAGTCTGGTAAGCACTTCTACCTTATCCTTACGCTTCACATCCAGATAATACTGCTCAATCTTCGGAACGGTCAGTTCCTTCTTTACGACCTTGATCATCTTGGCATCTGTTTTCTGATAATTCTTGGTAATCTCCAGAATTGCCTTTGGCATGGTAGCTGAAAAAAGGATCGTCTGTCTGTCCTCAGTCGGAATATACTGCAATACTGTCTCGATATCTTCTCTAAATCCCATGTTGAGCATTTCATCTGCTTCATCCAGTACGATCGTATTTACAAAATCACAGCGAATCGTTTTACGGCGTAAATGATCCATAACACGCCCCGGTGTACCTATAATGACCTGTGTACCCTTAAGAGCACGTATCTGCTTATTGATATCCTGTCCTCCATAAATAGGAAGTACTTTCACACCATGCATGTATTTTGCAAGCTTTCTGATCTCCTCTGCTGCCTGCACTGCCAACTCTCTGGTCGGACACAGGATCAGTGCCTGCGGATGCTTGATGTCTTTATTCATATTGACTTTCTCTAATACAGGGATTCCAAATGCTGCGGTTTTACCAGTACCTGTCTGTGCCTGACCGATCACATCATAGCCCTGCATGGCAACGGGAATTGCCTGTGCCTGAATAGGGGATGCCTCTTCAAAGCCCATTTCCTTCACGCCACGCAATATCTCGGGACACAAATCTAACTCATCAAATCTGACTGTTTCCATATATACCTACTTTCTATTTCCAAAACCTGTAAGGTTTCCACAAGCGAATATGCACAATACTTATTCGCGCAAATAAGCGCATGCTTATATGCCAAGCATGCGCTTATCATTACAACAATCTATAAAATATTATCAGAAACGACTATCAAAGTCAATAGGCATCTTTAAAAACTTTCGCTGCTTTTCCAGATTCTTATTGCGGTGTTTTAAAATAATTCCAGATTGTGGAAGAAGTGAAACTTCTACTTTTCCATTATGAACAGGCAGCTCTACAATTTCCATATTGTATCCGTCTCTTGTCGTTACCATGATGCGTTCTACTGTCGTTTCAGCAGGGATTCCTGTCTGCCATACCGACATGGTGATATCCCTTATGGTCTCTCCACAA
>CAYRAW010000362.1:0-2602 GCA_964422225.1 uncultured Roseburia sp. | reverse complement strand
TATGCGCATTTATTATGCTGATCTCCTCTGCGTTCATGCAGTCCATTTCTGCCTTTGTTGCCCAGAATTACGGAGCCGGACATATGGATAGAGCCAGAAAAGCATTACATTATGGGGCATTGGTGTCCTTCGTTATTGGTGTCGGCATGTTCTTCCTGTCATTTTTCCACGGAGACTTATTGGCAGGAATCTTCTCTTCGGATGTCAGTGTCATAGCAGCGGCGGCAGATTACCTCAAAGCATATGCCATTGATTGTATGCTTACTGCTGTTTTCTTCTGTTATACAGGCTTCTACAATGGAATCGGCAAGACCAAATTCGTTATGATACAGGGAATCATCGGTGCTTTCGGGGTCAGAATTCCCGTATCCTACTTTATGAGCATCCAACCGGAACCGTCACTTTTTCATATCGGACTTGCAACACCAATATCATCCGCTTTGCAGTTGATTTTATGCCTTGGTTTTATGTATTGTCTAAAGAAAAAGGAATTTCACGAATAGAGTTGTGTGATATACTGCATAAAAGGTCAAAAATAATAGAAAGGGGCTATCATTATGAAACAGACATTATCATCGGAAATCAAGAAACCGCAGTTTGTTGTGACAACTGACATTACTTTTGCACAGGTAGATTCCTGGTATGGGCACTGCCGCAGGGATCTGAAAATGGATCTGATCTACCCTGAAGATCAGAATAACAGGACATATCCATGTATCGTATGGATATGCGGTGGGGGCTGGCTTCGTATTGACAAGTCAGCTCATCTGGCTTACCTGTCCAGGCTGGCTCAGAGGGGATTTGCAATAGCAAGCGTAGAATACCGCACTTCCAATGAGGGGGCTTATCCGATGCAGTTACAGGATGTAAAAGCAGCCATCCGATACTTAAAGGCTCATGCGAAGAGATTTCGCATTGATATTGATCATTTTGGTGTTATGGGTGAATCCGCAGGCGGTTATCTTACCTGTATGGCTGCACTGGATAATGACCCTTCCAATGATGTAGGAGAGTATCTGGATCAGTCCAGTAGGGTACAGGCTGCATGCCCCTGGTATCCTCCTACCAATGTATCCTCTTTTCCATATGATAATATAGAAAAAGCAGCCATGTCACCGGAGTCCCAGTTACTGGGCTTCAATGTCATGACCAATCAGAAGGCTGCCATGAAGCAGTCACCGGTTTCAAGAGTAACGCCGGATGCACCGCCATTCCTGATCATCCATGGCACAAAAGACCGTACCGTTCCATTTTCCCAGAGTGAAGAACTCTATGATGTTCTGGATCAGGCAGGCTGTGATGTAACACTGCTTGCTCTGGATGGAGCAGACCACGCAGATCTCATGTTCTTTCAGGATGAGACCTGGGAGAAAATCGGGGAGTTCTTTGAACGTACATTATAAACTGTTGAGGATCAAATAAAATTCGCCCAATATGCAATGAAACATATTGGGCGAAATAAATTTACAACTGTATTAAGGATTGATCAATGGTTGTATCAGCTTCCCGATATAGGAAATAACAGGTCCCAGCAGCAATGCCATCAGAACCGTAACGATCTGCACATGCCCGCCAAATGCTCCGGCGATGATAATAACCAGGAAGTCATAACCGATTCTCAACGCTTTAAAAGGTACTTTAGGCAGATATCTGCTTACAATGAAGGGAATTGCATCATAAGGTGCTGTACCTAATTCCACATCCATATACACTGCCGCTGCAATGATAAATATAAGCAATGCGGGAAGAAAAACTGCATAACGGACTGTACTGGAAGTAAAATAAGTATCGACTCCCAACTGTCTCCAGACCCAGGAGAAGAAATCCAGAGAATATCCCACCAGGAACATATTTGCCAGTGTTCCAAATCCGATGTGTTCCCTGCCTTTCCATATGACAAAAATAAACAGAACACAATTAAGCAGTGCCTGCCAGTTACCAAGTGAAATACCAAGTCTGGAAGAAATAGTAAGATTCATCAAGGTGCAGGGATCTGTACCCATATCCACCAGTACAAGCCATGACAGGGCAAATCCCATCACGATCACAGCTACGAGCACCGCTATCAGCCGTTTCACAAAATTTTCTTTTTGATACAAAGATCTCCAGTTTATCTTCAATGTTATCCTCCGTTCCGCCGTCCTGATTCTAACGGACGCATCTCCATAATAAAATACTGTTCCTGACTTGTCAAAGAGAAATAGTTGATTCATAAAACAGAAATGATATAATAAAATAGATATATCATGTAGAAGGGAATTTTGTTGATCATGAAGCGAAAATCAATTCCAAACGATTCCATAGATTCTGGAACATCAAATACAATACCCATCAAGTCAAAGGCAGAATTAAAACAGGAGAAAAAAGCCAGAAAACAGAAAAGGGTACAAAGATCCATGGGACAGGAGATCCGATGGGACAAGTTGGATAACACTGCCAACCTTTTCCCTGTCATTGCCGGCGAAAATATGAGTAATGTCTATCGCATCAGTGTAACGCTGACCGAACTGATAGATCCGGACTGTCTGCAGGAGGCCCTGGATATTGTCCTGCCTAAATTTGACGGGTTTAATCTTCGTCTGCAAAGAGGTGTATTCTGGTA
>CAYRAW010000361.1:0-2602 GCA_964422225.1 uncultured Roseburia sp. | reverse complement strand
AAGCCTCCAGTCTTTAGAACGATATCTTATAATTTCAGTATAGGTAAAACCTATGCTGACGTCAAGTATATGAAATGTACATTATACTAAAAATAGGGTATGCTGTAATCACAAAGAAAAAGAGAAGGAGGTTTTTTTATGAGTCCGGCAGTCATTACATTAATTTTTCTGGCATTTGCCATAGTCATGTTTGTCACAGAGAGGATTCCATTAGGATTGACATCCATGATTGTCTGTATTGGTCTTGTGATTACTGGCGTGTTAAGCGTAAGTGATGCATTCAGTGGGTTTGTCAATAGCAATGTGATTCTATTCGTAGCAATGTTCATTGTAGGGGGTGCCCTGTTCGAGACAGGGATGGCTAACGAGATAGGAAGTCTGGTAACAAAATTTGCCAAAACTGAGAGGGGACTAATCGTAGCAATCATGGTGATCGTGGGAGTTATGAGTGGATTCTTATCCAATACCGGTACGGCAGCAGTCCTGATTCCGGTAGTAATAGGAATTGCAGCAAAATCAGGTTATAAGAGATCAAGGCTTTTAATGCCTTTAGTATTTGCAGCGGCAATGGGAGGTAATCTGTCCCTAATCGGTGCGCCCGGCAATATGATCGCACAATCTGCTTTGGAACCATTGGGGTTGAAATTCGGTTTCTTCGAGTATGCGATTGTAGGCTTACCGATTCTGATCGCAGGTATTGTGTTCTATGCTACGATTGGTTTTAATATGCTGCCACACCATGACACAGTAGATACGGATGATTCCATTTTTGATGAATCTCAGGATTTCAGTGGAGTTCCCAAGTGGAAGAAGGTATTATCACTGGTAATTCTGATTTTCACCCTGATTGGCATGATCTTTGAAGATAAGATAGGTGTAAAGCTGTGTATAACCGGTTGTGTGGGTGCGATCCTGCTGATGCTTACAGGTGTTATTTCTGAAAAAGATGCACTCAAATCCATTGATCTAAAGACGATTTTCCTGTTCGGAGGTACGCTTTCTCTGGCAAAGGCGCTTGAAACCTCAGGAGCAGGTGAATTGATCGCAGATAAGGTGATTGGAGCGTTGGGAGCAAATCCTTCACCGATATTATTTACTTTTGTAGTATTTATTCTGTGCTGTGTCATAACAAATTTCATGTCCAATACAGCAACAACAGCATTGATGGCACCTATCTGCCTTTCTATCGCACAGGGGATGGGAGCAGATCCCAGAGCAGTTCTGATGGCATGTGTCATTGGAGGTTCCTGCGCATATGCAACTCCTATCGGTATGCCTGCCAATACGATGGTGGTTGGAGCCGGTAACTACAAATTCATACATTATGTAAAGTCAGGATTGCCTCTGATCGTTATTGCTACAGTGATCAGCATGATTATATTACCGATTGCATTTCCATTCTATCCGTAAAAGCATGGTAGTACCATTATAAAAAAGAATTTGGAGGATAAAAATATGTCAAACGAAGCACAAGTAAAGAAACTGACTGATATTATGGCACAGTTCGTAGGATTCACAGCTAAGAAGCTGCCGGATGATGTCATTGCAAAATTACAGGAACTGAGAGATAAGGAAGATACACCAATGACCAAGGTTATCTATGATACCATGTTCCGCAATCAGGAGCTGGCTCTGAAACTGAATCGCCCTTCCTGTCAGGATACAGGTGTATTGCAGTTCT
This sequence comes from uncultured Roseburia sp., assembly GCA_964422225.1. Lineage (GTDB taxonomy): Bacteria > Bacillota > Clostridia > Lachnospirales > Lachnospiraceae > COE1. The sequence continues at coordinate 921 of CAYRAW010000361.1, read as the reverse complement.
GGGTAAAATGTGGTACGAAGTTCCCTCTGATCGATAATCTGGAGGTGTTATTAAAAGAGGCTGTAGTACAGGCTACTTTTGCTACTCCCCTACGTCATAATTCTGTAGAGACTTTTGATGAGTACAATACCGGCAAGAATGTAGGAAAAGGAACTCCTACTGTATGGTGGGATATTGTTCCCAACTCTGATCAGTGTGAGATCTATACTTATATGGCTGGCGGCGGCTGTACACTTCCCGGCAATGCTACGGTTCTGATGCCCGGTGAAGGATATGAAGGTGTGACCAAGTTTGTAATGGACAGAATGACTTCTTATGGTCTGAATGCCTGCCCTCCATTGTTAGTAGGTGTGGGTGTTGGTACTTCTGTTGAAACTGCGGCATTAAATTCCAAGAAAGCGCTGATGCGACCTGTAGGCTCTCACAATGATAATGCAAATGCAGCCAAAATGGAGCAGTTACTGGAGGATGGCATCAATGCGATTGGTCTGGGACCTCAGGGTATGGGTGGTCACTATTCTGTTATGGGCGTTAATATTGAGAATACTGCCCGTCATCCGTCTGCAATTGGTGTAGCCGTAAATGTGGGATGCTGGAGTCACAGAAGAGGACATATCGTATTTGATAAAGATCTGAACTTTACAGTAGATACACATACTGGTTTTGAATACAAGGAAGAGAACTAATACAGAAGGGAGAGAATCGTAATGGCAGTAGAAGTAAAAGATGGTAAGAAAATTCTGGTAACACCAATATCTGCAGAGGATTTGAAAGATATTCATATTGGTGATATTGTATATCTGACAGGAGATATCACAACCTGTCGTGACGTAGCACATCGTCGTGTTGTAGAGGAAGGAAGAGAGATTCCTGTAGATGTCAGAAATGCAGCAATCCTGCATGCAGGTCCTATCATCCGTC
>CAYRAW010000360.1:0-2607 GCA_964422225.1 uncultured Roseburia sp. | reverse complement strand
ATTGTAGTTAGAGTCAGCAGGATATTGAAAGGAATGGTGATTGTTATGAAAATAGGATTTATAGGACTTGGAAATATGGCAGATGCCATGATCGGTGGGATTCTTGCAAAAGGTCTGTATCAGAAAGAGGAACTGATCGGTTCTTCCAAAACAGAAGCTACTGCCACACGTATGCATGAAAAATACGGAATTGAAACAGGGACGGATAATACCCGTGTTGCAAAAGAAGCCAACATTCTGGTGCTGGCAGTGAAGCCCGTCTTTTTCCCGGAAGTAATAGGAGAGATTAAGGAATTTGTAACAAATGACACACTTGTCATTTCTATTGCAGCAGGTAAGAGTCTGGAATGGATCGAGCAGGAATTTGGCAAGAAGATTCGCTTGGTACGCTGTATGCCGAATGTTCCGGCATTAGTAGGGGAAGCCTGCACCGGAGTCTGCGTAAATACCTCTGTGACAGATGAAGATGAGAAACTGGCACTGGCACTTATGGAAAGCTTTGGGAAAGCCAGTCTGATACCTGAGAGACTGATGGATGCTGTGATCGGCGTCAGCGGAAGTTCCCCGGCGTATGTATTCATGTTCATAGAAGCAATGGCAGATGCGGCTGTGTTGGCTGGAATGCCCAGAAATCAGGCGTATGAATTCGCTGCACAATCAGTACTTGGCAGTGCTAAAATGGTATTGGAGACAGGAAAACATCCGGCACAGCTCAAGGATATGGTATGCTCTCCGGCAGGAACAACAATAGAGGCTGTGAAGGTACTGGAAGAAAAAGGTTTTCGCGCAGCAGTGATGGATGCTGTAGAAGCTTGTGTAAATAAGTCAAAAAATATGTAAAATAACGAGTTTTTGTTGTGAAAAATTTTGCATTAGGAGTCCGTTTGCTTGACAAGTGACGGACTCTTTGTTATTATATAAAATTGTAATGATGTTAACAAAAATGTAACATTTGTTATAAGATTGTATTAAGAACGAAAAGACTTTGAAAAATTGGAGAAGACAATGGAAACAAATCGCAGAAAATGGAAACCTGTGCTATACGTACTGAGTCTTGCAATGTTCGCTACGGCAATGCCAATGAGAACCGTAGCAGCAGAGACAAAGGATCTGGTAGTAACAACATCTATGACAAGGCAGCAGGGTACATCCATGGAGCAAATGAACGCAGGTGCTGCTGTTCTGGTTGATGTGGACGTTGCTTTGGATGACGCACAGATCAGTGCACTGGTCAAGAGTCAGACATCAGATATTGTTTCGGTCCATGCAATGGATGAGAAGGACAACGAATCTACACTCGTTATGGCAAAAGTTAATCAGTATGTTAATATACGTAAAGAGCCGAGTCAGGATTCCGAGAAGGTCGGAGTATTATATAAAGACTGCGGCGGTGATATTTTAGAGCAGCAGGATGACTGGACTAAGATCCAGTCCGGAGACGTGACAGGCTGGGTTAGTAACGAGTACCTTTATTTTGGAGAAGAAGCACAGAAAGAGGCAAAGGAAGTTGGTATTCTGACTGCATATACACAGACAGAGACACTGCGTGTCAGAAAAGAGCCAAGTCTTGATTCAGGGGTTCTTGGTCTGCTGGCTATGGGTGAAGCTGTAGAGGCGGTAGAGGAACAGGGTGACTGGGTAAGCATCAGTTATGAGGGCGTAACCGGTTATGTAGCCTCTGAGTATGTGAAGGTAGAATTTGAACTGGATACAGCAGAATCAATAGAAGCAATCAAGGCAAGAGAAGAAGCAGAGAGAGAGGCAACTCGCAAGCAGCAGAAGGAAGCAGTTCTGGCATCCGCTTCCGAGTTAAATATTCTGGCAGCGTTGGTACAGTGTGAGGCTGGTGGCGAGAGCTATGAAGGACAGCTTGCCGTGGCGTCTGTTGTTATGAACCGTGTCAGAAGTGCTGCATATCCTAATACAATTACAGATGTAATCTATGCATCCGGACAGTTCACACCTGCTAATTCTACCAAGATGAGCAATCTGGCATTAACAGGTAATATAAAAGCAAGTTGCCTGCAGGCAGCGCAGGAAGCGATCAACGGTAACTGTAATGTTGGTGATGCACTGCATTTCAGAAGGGCAGGGAACAAAGACGGTATTATAATTGGAAATCATGTATTCTGGTAATAAGATTGAGAAAAAGTGCAGATGAAAGAGTCTGCACTTTTCTTTGTTGCCCAGATACGCAAAACGTTGTACAATAGTATCTAAAATAAAATCAACGGAGGAGAAGTTATGGATTTAAAAGGACGTCATTTTTTAACACTTAAGGATTATACACCGGAAGAGATCGTATATCTGCTGGATTTAGCTGCTTCCTATAAGGAAAAGAAAAAGAAGGGAATCCCTCATGATACACTTCGCGGTAAGAATGTAGCACTTATTTTTGAAAAGACAAGTACCAGAACCAGATGCTCCTTCGAGGTTGCTGCGCATGATCTGGGTATGGGAACTACATATCTTGATCCGACAGGCTCACAGATCGGCAAGAAAGAAAGCATTGCCGATACAGCCAGAGTACTTGGCAGAATGTATGAGGGTATTGAATACAGAGGCTTTGAACAGACAATCGTGGAAGAACTGGCAAAATACGCAGGA
>CAYRAW010000359.1:0-2654 GCA_964422225.1 uncultured Roseburia sp. | reverse complement strand
AGTAGATCAATATACGAAAGAACAGGCTATCGAAAAGGCAATCGATACATGTATTGAACAAGAAATTTTGACAGATATCCTGGTGAAAGAGAGGTTACGGATTATGGCATCTATTCTATCTGAATTTGACGAAATCGGATATAAAGAAATGATTCGTGAAGAAGCCTATGAGGATGGTTTTGAAGCAGGACAGAATTTCTGAGCTGTCAAATATCTCATTTTGTAAGGAAATGCTTGCCAAATATAATTTATAAGCTCGCAGAAAGGACTCCCCATGAAAGAACAACTATACACAATTCCTTTAAATGACGCATTTGCAGCAGATGATGAATGTCCCTTTTGTTTTATTGAGCAAAAGGTCGAACAGGATCTTCTGGATTTTACATTGGGTTCCGGTTCTTCTTATATGGAAAGTGATATCCGCGATATGACTGATAAGGCAGGATTTTGCCGCTATCATTTTCAGAAAATGTTCCAGTATGGCAATACATTGGGAAATGCCTGGATCCTTAAAACGCATTTCCGCAAAATAAATCAGGAACTGGACAATGAGATCAAACGTTTTAAACCGGCTAAAATTTCTTTTCTTGACAGAATAAAGAAAACCAGAGAGATCAACAATACTATGACTGCATGGACATATGCCAAACAGGAATCCTGCTACATATGTAACCAGTACCGTGATACTTACGCTCGATACATGGATACCTTCTTCTTCATGTATAAAAAGGATGAGACATTCCGTAAGCGTTTTGCAGAAAGTAAAGGATTTTGTCTTGTGCATTTTGGTGATCTGTGTCAGGCAGCCTGTGAATCCCTTCCTGACAAGCAAAAGGATGAGTTTTTCTCCACGTTATTCAAACTGATGCAGGAAAATATGCAGCGTGTAGGAGAAGATATAAGCTGGCTTGTTGAAAAATTCGATTATAAAAATCAGGATGCTGACTGGAAAAATTCTAGAGATGCTATACAACGCGGTATGCAGAAACTCAAGGGTGGTTATCCTGCTGCCCCTGTTTATCAGCAAAAGAAATAATAAAAGGCAACTGTTCTCATGCAGTTGCCTTTATCATTCTGTTCAGGAAGCTACTGTTTCATAAGCTTCTATCGGTTCTCCTTTAGCTGGCAGGTCTGTTCCTTTTACCATTGCCTTTACTATATCAATATAGTTCTTTACTTCTTTATAAATCGTTTCCGGTTCTACTGAGGAATGGAGCGTCTTATCCCTGACTACGCCCTCTATCGTATAACGGATCATTTTCTTGATACGCTCTCTTTGTACTTTCTCAGAGACTCCTTCCAGTTCACCATTCTTTAACATAGCATCCAGTTTTTCTTTGAATATTACACGATCAGGCTCTGTCTGTGCCAGAATGTCCTCATCTGTTTCCTTTCGTGACTCTTCAAGGAACAGATTCATATAAGGATAACTTTTGCTGACACGCATCCTGGTATATTCCATCTGTCTGACAATTTCAAAATAGTCTTTCTCATTGGCATCTACCACTGTAGAAAGCTCCAGAAGCATATATTTCACACTATAGCCATACACAAAAGTATACAAACCCACTTTCGATCCAAAATAATGGAACCATAATCCTTTACTCACATCCACCGCCTTCACCATATCATCGGTGCTTGCATGTTTATATCCATTCTTGGCAAACACTTCCAACGCACCATTTATCATACGGTCCTGCTTCTCTCTGGATAGATCAAAGAATTTCTCATTCATGTACATCTTCCTCCCTGCAGCATGCTTCTAATTGACTTATCCGGTCGATTTTATATTAACATAATAACAAATATAATTCAATGAAAATAAAAAAATTACATATTTACTTTTCATTTTCATAAAATAGTATTAAAATGTATTTATTACATATTACTTCTTATGGAAAGGAGCATGCATTATGGCAAAGAAATTTGGCAGACTTGTATTGTTCAGCGCTCTCGCCGGTGCAGTTGCAGCAGGAACTTATTATTGTCTTCAAAAGAAGCAGGACGACCCGTTAAAGGATATTGATACTGCGGATGACTTTGACGATTTTGATGATGATCTTGACGACGATGCAGAGGAATCTTCCTTTGAGTCTCATACGAATAAAAATCGTTCCTATGTTTCCCTTGACCTTGACAACGCCAAAGAAATTATTGGTGAGAAGGTAATTGAAACAATTGATAAGACAAAGGAAAAAATTGAAAACTTTAACGTATCTGAGAAATTAGATAAGGCAAAGGAGATCATTGAAGAAATGACTCAGCCTGTTCCGGAATCAGAAGAGACTGCAAAAAAAGCACAAACACCTGCGTCTGAAGAACAGCCAAAAGATAACTCAGCTACCATCTCCATCACGTATACGGATGAAGATGAAAATTCTGACAGTGAAGACTTCTTTGACGATACAGACGAAGAAGAAAACGAAACCATATAATTTATTCAAAAAACCGGAGCATTCCTACGAAAACAGGAACTGCTCCAGTTCTTTTATATCTGTAAAATAATAATCGCTATTCTGCTTCATAAAGCTTCTGATCGTATCAATATCATTAGCCCATCCTGCTCCAATAAAAGGTGTTCCGAAACGCTTCGCCATATCATATCCTGGTTTGAGATCATCAACCATGACCATTTCCGAAGGCTTTAATCCATA
>CAYRAW010000358.1:0-2686 GCA_964422225.1 uncultured Roseburia sp. | reverse complement strand
TGCTGTGTAGAAGCCGACTGTGAGAAAAGAAGTCTGGTCTTGATATCTTCAATTGCCAGAGGAAGCATAGCCATAACATTATTATAATTTTTACTTGCTTCTTCAAACTTATAATTAAGCTTATCACCAATATCCAGTTTCTTAGGATCTTCATCATCTAATTCTTCATATTTATCATACAGATAATGAATTTCCTTTCTTACCTGTTTAATATCATTCATGACTTTTTTAGGAGAGATCATATCCAATACATTCTCAAATTTAAAGTCAACATTGATAAGTCCCTGTGCTTTTCTGGTATCGATCAATGTAAATAACATATTCAGAAAATCATTTTGTCTGTTCAGAGGAATCTCTGATACATATTCTTCCGGGATATTTTCCGGTTTTTCCAGAGTATAGAGAACGCTCTGTGTGTTTGCATTAAAAAATGAATACACTACCGGTTCAAACTTATCAAGAAATTCATCAAAGCTTCTTACCAAAAGCTTATCATGAATCTCCTTCATCTTATCATCATTAAGGCTTTCAAGATCCTTAGTATCACCTACTAATGTAAGCAGGTTGAGCTTCTCAGGATTGATTTCCTCAAAGAGGATCGTTCGATTTGTTTGTGTGATTACTTCCATGGGTTACTTAATTCCTTTCTTTATTTAATAAATATGTTATGCCATTAAAACATGCTCCAGCTTCTTAAGGCTTTGCATTCTTTTGTCGGGGTCTCTTTCTATTGCTCCCATAATTGCTGCTTCAAGCTTAGGCGGAACAGGGTAAAATTCCGAAATATTGGGTATTTCTTCACCTTCCATTTCATCCGGTGCCGGTAATTGATAATCAGTAAGCATATAATACAATAATACACCTATACTATAAATATCTGTCTGGTATCCGGATGGTCGTCCATCATACAGTTCCGGTGCCGAATATCCTCTGCTCACAAATTGTAGCGGCATGCTCTCTTTTCCCCTATAACATGCTGAACCAAAATCTATCAATACCACATAGCCATCCGGACATATCATGATATTGGCAGGCTTTATATCTCTGTGAATAATTCCGAGTTTATGCAACTGCCTTACGATTCTGACAAGTGAGAGCATGCAGTTTCGTATAGAATATACCTGTCCACTATGTATACACTCTTCCAGACTGATTCCTTCTACATATTCCGTTACCAGATAGGTCGTTGCATTTTCTTCGAAATCATCTACATATTGTAATGTACACTTTGCATAAGGTCTTGTTAGTCTGCTTACCTTTTTAACAATTTCACATTCCTGTTGAAATCCTTTTAAATATTGCCTGAACTGAGTTTTGCAGGCATTACTTTTACATACTATACTCTTTTCATCCATATCACGGTTGGAGAGCTTGTAAGGACAGAATTCTTTGATAACAACCTGTTTACCTGTCTGCATATCATATCCCATATATACAATACTCATGGGACCTATGTAATAAGTCTCTCTAAGCTGATATCTGTTCTTCAGCGATATACCGACCGGCAATGCTATATCATTTATCTCCATTTTTACTCGGCTTCCTTTTTCTCAAAATATCTCAATGAAAATTCCGATGCATTTTCTGGAAACGCTATATATATGGTTTCTCCATACTGAACATGTGCCGGTACATTAGAAGATACCGTTCGTTCATTAACAAAAACTCCTCCATCTGTACAATGAACTAATAATAGTCCATCTCCTTCATCATCAGGATAAAGACAGATCTGATCGAGCTGGGGCAGATCTTCTTCAATCCCACTGCTCGCAAAAAGTTCTTTCAGCGAAACGCCTGCCTCCGGATAATCTCGCAAATTCCATTCTATATCAGGTATGTCATTTTTGCTTTTTAAATCTATAAAGCATGCATGCAGATATCCCTTTAATACCGGTAATTCCTTTGCTGGTTTTGGCTTACGGTTAAATACATATATAATGGCTGCAGATATTCCTGCTGTTAAAATAATCAGAATAATAATTGCCGGTATAAGATATGGACTACTGTTTTTATCTACTGTCTCTTCCTGAGGCTGTACCGATACTGTTTCCTGCACTGGCTTCTGTTCTCTTACGGGTGGAGTACTGGTCTTTGGAACTTCCTGTGATTGTTCTTCTTCCTCTTCCTGAATAAGTGTACTTCTTATAATGGCATTGCCGCCTTCTTCGCATCTATAGCAGATCGACATCTGCTCTTTTATTGTTTCACTGCAGCGTATGATCCTGCTGTGTTTCGTTTCATATACATTTATCTGTTTCTGCTGTGACACAACTTCAAAATCCAGTATTGGCTTAGATGCCTCAAACACAATATAAACAGTATTATTTTCAGGAATTTGTATTTCCTGTGTCTGAAGGCTTTTACCAAGTTTTACCGTAGATTGTCCGTCCTGACCTGCTGTTTTATACTGCATTGCAATATCTGCGACTTTATTCATCATTTGTAAAGGACCTGAACAAATATTACTGGTTCCTTTTGTTGCTGCTGACATTGCTGTCAATTCATCTGCAATTTCAGAATCAGAAGTACATAACCCTATGGTATGTATGGAAATTCCCTGTGCAACTGCAATATTCTGTGCAGATTCCATATCTGCATAAGAATCTTCTATTGTTCTTCCATTGCTGCTGTCAGGCAAATCGGTTTTTCCATCGGAAATGAAGATCACCGTTTGATTTCTATATGT
>CAYRAW010000357.1:0-2716 GCA_964422225.1 uncultured Roseburia sp. | reverse complement strand
CTGCCTGTTGATGATTGTTTCATATTCATCAATAATACGTGAGATCATTGCCTCTACATCCTGTTTACTCTGTTCAGAAAAATGCTCCTCTACATAGATCTTACCAAAATCCCATGGAAGCATATCCTGTGTAAGATCCATCCAGATATCCTCATCACTTTTTGTTCCGGTCACTCCATGCAGCTGATTATCTATCTGATTCTTCAATGCTGCATAATTCTGCGTGGAATATTCAGCTACATCATTTAACATGACAAAAGACGAGAAATTTTTCAATAATTCCAGATTATCCTCTGTCAGCAGGGAATTGATCTTCTTTGCCTGTTCCACATCCGATACAATATATGTATCAACAGAATCTATCTTCAGAGTCTTTAACATCTTATCCACATCTATATTAGTATAAAGCTGCTGCAGCTGATCCTTGGTAAAAACATTATATGTAACAGAAGGATCATAATACTGTTCTGTTGAAAGTGTGGATGCACAGATATCTCTCAGTAATGCCTCGATATCATCACTGGTCTGTTCTGCTTCATCCTTTGTCATACCAAACTCCTGAAACATGTTGCTTACATAGTCAAAGTACATGTTTACATAATCCTGGGAACTCTCACTCTCCAGATACTCCTTACCGATCAGTGTATCCGCATACATCAGATATACTGCATATCTCGAAGAATCTGCCAGATCCTGATCTATGTAATAACCTCCTACTACACTGCTGAATCCAAATTCTCCACTTAACTGTGCAAGGGCATCCACATATTCGTCTATGGTAGCCGCATTACGGATCAGATCCAGATGAGGCTGCAGCGGTCCCAGTCCTACTTCATTGCGGTTCTTCATATTACTGACACAACCATACATATCTCTGATCTTCTGCTCCGAACTTCCTTTTTCATATGGTTCATCAGAAGACGCCACTTCTTTTATAATGTCTTCCATTTCTTCATTTGCAACAGCACTCAGTTCACCGAACCACGTCCATTGCGCATCTGTATCTGCAAGGTCGATCTTATCCAGCAGATCACTGTTTACATAATCATAATAATCGTCCTGATACCGAACCTGTGTCTTATCAACAGCATTTGCCGAACTCTGTTCCTCTTCATTCTGTTTCTGTCCTGATACCCTGTCCAATACAGCATCTGCTACGGTATTGATACTGGTACATCCTACTGTCTGCAACACCATTGCCACGGTCAACAATGCACATACTATTTTCCTTCTCATGTATTACCTACCTCTCTCGAAATCTCTTCTTTTCTATTGTATACTAAATAAAATCAAAGTACAACAATCCCTTCCATTTTCCAAAATAAGTGCTATACTTGCAGTGCACCCATATAAAGTGCTTTAACAGGAGGTGTCTACAAATGAAAATATTATGTATTACTATTATCGTTATTCTGATTCTGTATCTGATCTCTATCAAACCCAGGTTGTTTAACCGACCCGATTATTCTCCTTTGAAAGGACATTATTACGCACACAGAGGACTTCATAATATGAATCCGAAAGCTCCCGCTTCTTATAAAGGTAATATTCCTGAAAATTCCCGGACCGCTATTCTAAATGCCGTTGAGCATGGCTATGGAATTGAATTTGACGTTCACCTTACCAAAGACTCAATTCCTGTTGTGTTTCATGATGACACTCTGCAAAGGATGTGCGGCGTAAATGGATATCTCAGAGATTATACTTATGAAGAACTGCAGCAATTCTCTTTGCTTGGCACCAATGAAAAAATTCCTGCTTTTACCGATATCCTTAATCTGGTTAATGGACGTGTGCCTTTGATCATAGAATATAAAATAGAGCAGGGAAATTCTGATAAGCTATGCGGTATCTGCAATGCCATCCTTGCAGATTATAATGGTCCTTATTGCATTGAATCCTTCCATCCGTTAGCCGTTTTCTGGTATCGCAGACACAGACCAGATATTGTCAGAGGTCAGCTTTCTGAAGATTTTACCCATGAGAAGCTGACATTTCCGCGTTTTCTGATGTCTCACCTGATCGGCAACTGTTACGCTTCTCCTGATTTTGTGGCTTATAACTGTCTGCATCGCAGGGAATTGTCAAGAGTTCTTTGTGGCAGCCTCTATCGGTCACTCAGAGTTGCATGGACTGTCCGCTCCAAAGAAGAATTGCGGGAAATTTCCCCTTTCTTCGATTTGTATATTTTTGAAAATTTTCTTCCCTAAATCGAATAAAAATGCAGTATATTACAACTTTATTGCATAAGTAAGTATAATCTTATAATTTTATGTAAATTTACCAAAATATTTTTGTTATTATTTCCATATCATATTATGTAAAGTTATGCTATACTAACTTTGTTATATCGGATATGGAAATTAACGGTAAACATTTCCTACACCCCTTTGGGGAAGCCGACCGACACAATGAAATATACTACTTTACATTTTTACTTGAATAATTACTAGATCATACGGCTTTTAGCTTACATGGTAATGACAGCTTAGTCAGACAACTTGGATATGACATCTGTGGTAATGACAGCTTGGTTTTGGCATCTTAGGAATTGACATCGGGACAGACAGCTTGGAATGACATCAGGTATGACATCTTTGAGAGAAGGAATGTGACCTTAACGCCATAAGTATAACAGAAAGACTCCTGCACGGCGGGAGTTTTTTTATACCTATTTTATTCTAAACAAACGTTTATTTTACATATTGCCATAATT
>CAYRAW010000356.1:0-2767 GCA_964422225.1 uncultured Roseburia sp. | reverse complement strand
CATTATAAGAACACCCGTATCTGCTCTCACCATATCTGCCATCCCCGGTATATGATTGGCGGATAATATGGCAGGCATTCTCCTCATAGCAGCCGAACGACACTTCAGCACTGCAACAGTTTCAGGTCTGTCTTTCTGAATCTGAAATAATATTTCTTCCTCACGGTTCTGCGTTATTACATCATATTCCTGCTCTATTCTGCTACGAATTCTGTATTCCGCAGCCTCAGCCCGTATGACCTGTTCCATATCTTTTACTGTACTGCACACCCACGGCAGCCGGCACAAGCCGTTTGATTTCCTACATCAGATGAATAAGCTTCTCTGGGCGTTGTCAGCATGCAGATTGCCTGCGAAGAGATTCCCAGCCCCTCTCCGGTAAAACCAAGTCCCTCTTCCGTTGTTGCTTTTACATTTACCTGACTGATATCTATTTTCAATGCATGTGCAATATTTTCACGCATTGTATCAATATAAGGGCGCATTTTGGGTGCCTGTGCAATGATCGTTGCATCAATGTTCTCAATCAGAAACATTTTCTCTTCTAACAGATCACCGACTTTCTCTAATAAGACCATACTGGATATTCCTTTATACGCTTCATCTGTATCCGGAAAATGCTTACCAATATCTCCTAATGCAGCAGCCCCAAGTAATGCGTCCATAACAGCATGTAATAATACGTCTGCATCTGAATGTCCCAATAAACCCAAATGATATGGTATTTCCACTCCACCTATAATGAGCGGTCTGTTTTCCACCAATTTATGAACATCATATCCCATTCCTATTCTCATACAAGTTCCTCTTTTCACATAGTTATTTTGCAGGTACTGCTAATCTGTCAAATCCGTCTAATAACTCTATTACAATATCATACAGTTTATCGCAGTCTCCCTCTCTTACACCTTCTACATTTAAAGGCATCTGTGGATCATGTAAAGACATTCTGAGAAGAAGCCAGCCCTTTACTTCATCACTGTCAAATGTAATACGGATACCTTCATAAGAGTTAGGTGCAATTGCATAACCTTTTTCTTTTGCTCTGTTCTCAAATGCAGTAAGTACCTGCTTGCCATATTCTTTAAAGTCTTCTCCCGTAATCTTGAAACGATATTCTCTTTCTTCATATCCTTTCTCAAGTTTATCTATAAAAGAGGCTAATGTCTTTCCTTCTTTTGCCGCCTTTGCAAGTGCGATCAAAAGTTTCACTGCCATATATGCACCATCATCAAGGAAATAATTCTCACTTAATGCGCCATGTCCGGATGTCTCAATGGCAAGCGGAGATACGATTCCTTCTTTATTTAACCGAATAGATTCATTGATCACATTCTTGTAACCACGCATATATCTATGCTGTTTCATGCCAATGCTTTCAATAAATCGTGTCAGCCTGTCACTTGTGACTGAGTCTGTAACAATTGTTCCACCAGGATAATCTGCAGCAATGATCGCAGTCATCATTGCAATGATCGCATCTCTGTTTACCTCTTCTCCATTTGGAAGCACTGCAGACATTCTATCCACATCCGTATCAAAAATAATCCCCAGATCTGCATGATTAGCTAATACTGCACTTCTTATTGCATCCATTGCCTGCTTATTTTCCGGATTAGGAATATGGTTTGGAAAATGACCATCAGGCTCTAAGAACTGACTTCCTGATGTGTCTGCTCCTAATGGTTTCAGAACTTTTTCAACAAAAAATCCACCTGCTCCATTACCGGTATCTACTACAACGTGCAATCCCTTTAATGGTTCATCATACTGCTCTGCCTGTATACTTTTCTTTATTTTATCCTGTAAGAAATTACAATATACAGAAATACTGTCAACCTTCTCTACATGTGACAGATCTGCCTTCTGTACTGAAAGTTCAGAAGCAATACGCAATACTTCCGTAATATCGTCATGCTCCAAGCCGCCATCACGGTCAAAAAATTTATATCCATTTCTGTTAAATGGTAAATGACTTGCTGTGATCATAATGGAACCATCAAATAAAAATTCCTCAAATACAGTCGTCATGAACATTGATGGTGTAGAAACAAGTCCACAGTCATACACAGTTACTCCCTGTGATGTAAGTCCTTCTGCAGCAGCCTTATATAATGATTGCGCCGTAATACGTGAATCATGACCGATTCCGATTCTAAGTTCCTTCGTTGCCTTACCTTTCTTACGTCCTAACCAAATTGCAAAAGCTCCACCAATCAAATTACCTGCTTCAGGGGTTAAGTTGACTTCTTCTCCTGCAACACCTTCACATGCAATTCCTCTTATATCGCTTCCATTTTGTAATTTCATTAAATTCTGCATTCTATTTACCCTGATGTCTCAAACTATGAGTACTGCATCCTTTCTTTTATTCATTATGTAATCATTCAGACAGCATATGTACAACCCTATAATATTGCAATTTACGTAATTCTGAACAGTTACATGTTACCATAAATATTCTTAAAAGACAATGGATGCGTATAATACAAAAAAATCCTGTATAAAACAGGATTCTAACATAAATTAAATATATAGGTAAACGGAACTATCATTCCATTTGGAACGTATTCCCTCAAAACCGAATACAACTGTTCGCTCCGCTCTCTGTTGTATCATCATCATGCATACAATTTCAAGTCTCTTCATCCGGCATCAGCAGCAAATGCTTCTGCCGTCTTTCAAGCGAACCTCAATCCTTCTACATCCTTCTGTATCTCTTTCCTGTGCCTTTCCGGATAAGCCCTCGACCTATTAGTGACATTCA
>CAYRAW010000355.1:0-2772 GCA_964422225.1 uncultured Roseburia sp. | reverse complement strand
AATTACTTACTTCTTTATAAAACTGAAGATATGTCTTACTTTTTGACCAGGTATGCACTTCATTCAACATGCTTACAATTTTAATATTGCTGTTAATGTCCTCTACAATGGTATGAAAATTATCAAATAAAGTAATAAATCCTTCATCTATCTGCTCTGCCTGTGCCAAAATCTTTTTTTCATAGTCATCATTTATCTTAGTTTCCATGATCTTTATTAAAAATAATCCCGAAAAAAACAATGGAAGCATAGCAACTACTGCAAAACAAACCAACAATTCTCTATTAAATGATTTTTTGATCCACCTTTTCATTTGCACCCTTCTCATTTCTGTTTATCTTTATTCTGGATTTCTCCCCATGTTTTCAGAATGTTCTCTTTTTCTTCTACTGCCCACGATACATCATAATCTATGACTCTCATTCTGTTTTCTTCTTCCGTCCGATATTCCTGCAGATCATTCCGTACCGTTCTGCGGAACAGAACTTCCTCTACAAGTCTTTGTACATCCCGATTCACAGTAAAATCAACAAAAAGTCTGGCATTATCCATATGCTCTGCACCTTTTATAATTGCTGTAGCATCCGGGATTTCACTTGTTCCATCTGTCGGATAAATAATTGACAGATCAGCCCCTTCTAACATTCTTTGCTTTGCCATTCCTTCAATAGTTACCCCTACCAGTCTGGTTCCGGCATTTACCTCATCCAGAACAGCACCTGAATTCAATGATATATTTCCATCCAGAGCATTTGCAAAAAGCATAAGTGCCGTCTGCTCATCTTCATCTACTGCCTGGATCATGGTGCAAAGTGCCGTATAACTGCTTCCCGACCTAGTAGGATCTGCAAATGCAATTTTACCTTTCCAACGATCTGTCAACAATTCTGCCCATGTCTTTGGTGCTGCCACCGGATAGACCAGTTTATTATTATATACAAATACTGTTGGTAATACAGAAAATGGTGTATATACATCTTCTCTGGCACGATATTGCGGCTGAATCTTGTCGGCCTCTTCTACTGTATATGGCTCCAGATATTCTTTACATTCTTCAAAGTTTTCAATTCCACCACCAAACATGACATCGACTTTTTCCCTTTCGGCATCCTTTATTTTTTCAAAAAGTGCCAGTGTATCTCCCGTCCTGATTTCAACAAAAACGCCTGTTCTTTCCTCAAACTCCTTAATGATCGGTTCGTATACTTCTTTCTTGTGAGCTGTATACACTATCAGTTTTTTATCCTCCGGTATTTGATAGACTTGCTCCTGGGCTTTGGTGCACCCTGTTATGGCAAATATAACTGTCAGGATCAAAATATATTTTATTTTTCTCAATTTACTCATATAAATCCCCCATATCCACGCTATTATTTCCATCATTTTACTTCCAACACAATAATTGCGTCAACTCTTATGCCCAAGCTGCATTTTCTTGAATTAATGTAACATAGTTCGTATTGTCCATAGCATATAATGTTATAGTTATTGTCTTAAATATTATGAAAATTGTGTAGAATTTTCAATTTATTTCTGCTATAATAAATATAAAATAGATTACATAATCTGTTGCCTTTTTTGAAAGGATACATCTTGGTTGGGGGAGAATTCCATGGTATTCAGCAGTCTGACATTTCTTTTTGCATTTTTACCGATTTTTCTAGTTTTATATTACTGTTCACCTGCAAAATACCGTAATGGTCTTTTATTTATTGGCAGTCTGGTATTCTATGGGATCGGTGAACCTCTGTATCTGTGTCTGATCGTATGCTCCGTACTTGTTAATCTGGGAATCGGAATTATGATCGGCAGAGCAAAAGACACATCATTTTCGAGGAAGCTATGGCTCATTCTGGGACTTCTGTATAATTTCGGACTTCTGTTTTTCTTCAAATATACGAATTTCTTTCTGGAAAATATCAACAGTGTACTGCGCTGTTTCCACAGTCCCACACAGCTTGGACTTCTGGAACTGACTCTGCCTCTTGGTATCAGTTTCTATACGTTCCAGATCGTATCCTATATTGTGGATGTATACCTGGGTAAAGTAGAAGCAGACCACTCTGTTATCTCTCTGGGCGCATACTTATGTATGTTCCCTCAGTTGATCGCAGGTCCTATTGTTGTTTACTCTGATATCCGTAAGGAACTGCATGAACGCCAGATTACCGTCCATAACCTTGACAATGGACTGAAAACATTTATTGTTGGACTTGGATTTAAAGTTCTGCTTGCAAACCGCATCGGAACTTTATGGAATGAAGTATGTACGATTGGTTTTGAAAGTATTTCCACTCCACTTGCCTGGCTCGGCTCTCTGGCATATTCCATGCAGTTGTATTTCGACTTCTGTGGATATTCCCTGATGGCGATCGGTTTGGGAGATATGCTTGGCTTCACGATCCCTGAGAACTTCCGTCATCCATATATATCCCGAAGTGTCACGGACTTCTGGCGGCGCTGGCACATTACTCTGGGTGCATGGTTCCGTGAATATGTCTATATTCCCTTAGGCGGCAACCGCAAAGGCAGACTACGCACGATCCTTAATCTGGGAATTGTATGGCTTTTAACAGGATTCTGGCATGGTGCCGCATGGAATTTCATTTTATGGGGCGTATTTATCTTTATCCTTGAAGTCATAGAGAAGAATCTGCTGCTTCCTGTACTGAATCACAAGTCCATAGCAGCACACATTTTTTCCCATATTTATATGATACTTTATATCCTTATCAGCTGGACGCTTTTTGCTATTTCCGATTTTAAACAACT
>CAYRAW010000354.1:0-2785 GCA_964422225.1 uncultured Roseburia sp. | reverse complement strand
GAACTGGCAGCACTTTCCAAAAAATCAGTGCACGATAAAGAATGGATGCAGAGATTTGATGCCGTGGTGACCCGGGTAGATGAGATGATCTATAAAGAACAGAATATTCTGTTTCCCAATTGTGCAGTGAACTTTACCGAGGATGAGTGGATCCACATTTATCATGATGCAAAAGACTATGCGGATTGTCTTGGTGTGACACCGACAATCTGGGAAAAAGCGGAAAATGCCGCAAAAACAATAGAATCCACAATTTCAGATCAGGAGATCGTTATGCCGGGAGGTCATATGAATGTGGCTCAGCTTACAGCACTTCTGAATACGATACCAATGGAAATTACCTTCGTAGATGCAGACAATATGAACAGATTCTTTAATGAAGGTCCCAAGGACTTCAAAAGACCGGGAATGGCAATTGACAGAGAAGTATTCACCTGCCATCCGCCCAAAATAGAAGCACAGGTAAGACGAATCATTGGTGAGTTCAGAAACGGAACGCTTGATGAAGTGCCTATCTGGATGGAGAAAAATGGAAAGTCCATGCTTGTCAAATACATGGCGGTAAGAGATAAAAATCAGAACTATCTTGGAACGTTAGAACTGGTACAGAACATGGACTTTGCAAAAGAGCATTTTATGAAGAAATAATGGAAAGAATTTTGGCTGATTTGACAATGGCTGTGCACTAAATAATGAGTGCACAGCCATATTTTTATACTATCGCTTCCAGATTAGTAGATCCTGTCTGCCTTCTTTAAGATTCTCAATTGGTCCAGGGGTTGGTGCATCCACACGTAATTGACCGAGCAAGTCATAATCAATTACCATATCCTGACCGTCTGGTGTCTCATATAGACCATCTGACATATGTGTTTTGCCAAGCAATGCAGTGGTAATAGTTTGTCCGGACAGGGAGAGTGCGCCATGAGGAAGTGCAGATTGTAGATATACTCCCTCTTCCTTTTCTATAATGGCAATAGAAGCATCCTCATCACTTATATAACGATTCTGTTCTTCACAGAAAGCCTTTGCGCCTGACAGGTATACATTGTTGTTAATATAAGCGGGTTGGGGAATTTTGGCAAAAAGCTGAACATCCCCATGTCCCAATGCTTTTACCCGGCTGATATAATCGTCTATGGAAGTAGGAGCACCATCATAGTCTGCTGTTCCATAGGCTCTATCGGCTTCTTGCCCACCGATAAAGATATTCTGATACCAACGGTCATCATTACCATATACCAGTGACATACCTGCAATTTCTGTGGAGTGAGGCAGATGATAAGGGGTAGCACGATCCAGGACAGAGTAGTGATGATGAAAGCCGCAGATCAGATTGTGGATAAAAGCAGTTCCCTGAGCAGCATTATCAAAGGCATAAGGGGAGGTAAAAATATTGTTATCAACCAGACAAGGACCGTGAGTTACCTCGATCATGAAGTCACGATTATTATGGTCATAAATATTCCTGCTTACATGTGTGCCTTGTGCCTGCCAGTCAAGCCATGTACCTAATGTACAATGATGGATATAGTTTTCATGAATCTGTACATCAATAGCAGCATGTAGCTTGATACCTGCCATTTCATGACCACAGAATTCATGTTTTGTTCCAATCCTGCATATTTCATTATGGTATATATCACTGAAGATACAGCCCATATGTCCTACAATTCCAGCCTGTCCACAATCATGAATATAATTGTTCCGGATAATATGGGAGCCGATTCTTTCTTTTCCCCATCCAATATGACTTGCCAGAAATACGGATTCCATTTGATAGTGATAGCCGGATTTGATATTCCACTTGGTGTAATAGTTATCACCGGTTGAACCCTCTTTTCCAAGGCTGATGCCAACACATTTCGCATCATGGATATCACAGTTCTCTATAACCCATCCTTTTGCCCAGTTACAGCCAATCAGACCTGGCTGGTTAGCTGTAGGTGGTGCCCATGGGCAGGCAGCCTGTGCCATTTCGAATCCACGGACAGTGATATAGTTAAGCCCTGTCTTTTCAGGATAGAAGCAGGAACGGCGGACGTTGATTTCTACAAGTTCGTGGTTAGGGTCATAGTTATGGAAATTGGCATAGATGACAGTTTCCCCATTGGAAACAATGGCAAACCATTGAAAAAGAGTCTGCTCTGGCTCTAAAATTCTCTCTTCACGTCTTCCCCATGTCTGATAAGGCGATATTTCCCTTATTGCAGGATGTAATACTTCCTGCAGAGAAAAGGCTTCATAGAAGGATTTCCCGTTGAGATACAGATCACCCAAATGAACCGGTGTGTCATAAGGGGCTACGATCCAGTCACCGGTAAGCGGTATGGCAAAGGGATTATATCCGTTGAAAAAGTCATTTGGTATGGTGCATTTCCACACAGAATCCTCATATCGTTCCCAATTGGTAATCTGTTCAGAGCCTTTTATGATAACATGTTCATTTTCAGCTGCTTCATAAACAATAGGAAACAGTCGATTGCCGCTAAACTCGGGCTTTACCCATTCCCTGTAGACACCTTCATGAACAATGACCCGATCACCGGGCAGAGCCAGCGAGGCAGCCTTTTGAATTGTCAGGAAGGGAGCTGTGATACTGCCATTATTCGTGTCATTTCCCTGCTTTGATACATGATAAATATTTGTCATAGTGGTCATCCTTTCTTTGCGGAGGAAAAAGTGAAATTCAACATGTCAAATTCCCCTTTTCCATGGTACTTAAAATAAAGTGCATGTATACCAGTGTCAATCCGGCATGGAACAGTAACAGTTGTCCAGCAGG
>CAYRAW010000353.1:0-2847 GCA_964422225.1 uncultured Roseburia sp. | reverse complement strand
CAGGTATCTGCATTTTTTCAAAGAGAACTTCTCCAAGCTGTTTGGGTGAATTAATGTTGAACTCTCCGCCTGCCTGTTTGTGAATGGACTTCTCCAGTTCTGTGATCCTGCCATTCAAAGCTTCTCCATACAGATGCAGTTCTTCCGGTTTAACCAGAATTCCTTCCTTTTCCATGGAATAAAGGACATAGGATAAAGGCATTTCCAGTTCACGGAAAAGTCTGGACATTCCACTTTCTTCCAATGCCTTTTGCAGCAATGGCTGTGCCTGACGTAATACCGCTGTCTCTCTGGCAAAATAATCCAGACACTCCTGCTTCTGTTCTCTGTATACCGTAGTCAGATCTGCCTTACCAAACAATTCATTCCAGTCTGCCAACGTTATATTCAGGTATTCGTTTGCCACATCAACGATCTCATAATCACTTTTTAAAGGATTTAGCAAATACGCTGCAATCTTGCAGTCATATAAATACTCTGTCAGTTTTTCTGCTGATAATGCTGCATCATCCTCTTTTGTGACCAGATCAGCATAATCCGGCTTGCCATCAAAACATGCCATCAGGACATGCTGATCACGCATCATATTGTGCAATCCATTCAGAATCTCTTCTTTGGAAAGGGCATCCGTCTCTTCGAGGCAGAATACTTTGTTATCTTCATAAGTCAGAACGCAGGCAAAGATACCTTTCTCTTCCTCAAATTGCAGAAACATCTGACCTGAAGCACCTGAACCTACGCTTCCTGCTTCCTTGTCCCTTGTCCGAATCAGGCGATATGCAGCCAGACTGTTCTCTTTGCACTGTGCAAAAACTTCCTGTGCCCTGTCTCTGGTCTGCACTTCGATGATCTCATACGAAAGTTCCTGTTTCACAGGTGCTGCTTCAAAACGTCCTAACAGATTCTTAAAGGAAAGCTGTTTGAACATCTGATATGCTTCCGGTGTATAGAGATTACCAAGTTGTGCTTTTTCATAAGAAAAATCAAGGTCAGCATTTGTTTCAATCGTAGCCAGTACTTTGCTCAGATCAGCCAGATCCTTATTGGCGATCAGACTTTCACGGATGCTTTTCTTGCTGATTTCTTCAACATGCGCATAAATGTTATCAAGGGAACCATACGTGGTCATCAGTTCTGTAGCGGTCTTTTCTCCCACCTTGGGAACTCCCGGAATATTATCTGCGGTATCTCCCATCAATGCCTTTAATTCAATGAACTGTGTAGGGTTTACATGGTAAGCAGTCTCCACATCGCTGGCATAATAATCCTCTATCTCCGTCTTGCCACCCTTGGTCTTGGGAATACGGATCTTGATATGATCAGATGCGATCTGCAACAGGTCTCTGTCTCCGGATACCAGTGCAACTTCCATTCCTTCTGCCTCAGAGCGTTTTGCGATCGTACCCAGTATATCATCTGCTTCCAGTCCTGCCTTCTCTACGATCTGAACCCCCATAGCTTCCAATACCTGTTTCATGACAGGAACCTGCTGCCGAAGTTCCTCCGGCATAGGCTTACGGGTACCCTTATATTCCTTGTATATTTCATGACGGAATGTTGGTGCATGCACGTCAAAAGCCACAGTCAGATATTCGGGCTTCTCTTCTTCCAATATTTTAAATAATATATTCAAAAAACCATAAATGGCATTGGTATGAAGTCCCTTGGCATCCGTCAGATCCGGTACACCATAAAAAGCTCTGTTTAACATACTGTGTCCATCTATTAAAACAATCTTACTCATGTAAATTATAATCCTCATTTCCGGGTCAGATATGCAACTGATTATGTTATCTGCCCATTTAATACTATCATACACTATATTCAGCTTTTTTAAAAGTTAAATTAAAACTATTTTTTGCCAGTATTTTTAAAAATAAAGCTTGCATTCATTTCAGAGTTATGGTAATATAACTTCTGTCGTCAAGAGATGCCGGTGTGGCGGAATGGCAGACGCAGCAGACTCAAAATCTGCCGGGGGCAACTCCGTGCCGGTTCAAGTCCGGCCACCGGCACTAAGAGCACTGAATTATTCAGTGCTCTTTTTGTTTTATTATGTATATTTATTTGAGTAAAAGAAACAGCCACCTTATCAAGTTGCTGTTTCTTATATTTTATGGTAAAAGTTCAAATTTATCTACGTCTACTACCCCAAGAGTAGTCAGCCGCAGTTTAGGGATCACTGCCAGGCTTGCAAAGGACAATGTCATGAAAGGGTCAATGCCTTTTCCTACACCCAGATCATAAGCAGCCTGCTTTACAGCATCCATCCTCTGTTGTGCTTCTTCAACCTGCATATCGCACATAAGACCCGCGATCGGCAATGCCAGTTCTTCTACCACCTTGCCGTCTTTCACAACTACCATACCACCCTGCAGCTTATGTAATCTGTGTATCGCATAGAGAATGTCATCATCATTCGTACCTGCCACAATAATGTTATGGGAATCATGCGCAATAGAAGTAGCCACAGCTCCCTCTCTCAGTCCATAACCTTTTACAAAAGCCACACCCACATGTCCGGTATGATGATGTCTCTCTACTACACACAATTTAAGAATATCCCTGCTTACATCAATCTGTGCTGTTTCTCCTTCATCCGTAGTCAAAAGTTCCCCATCCACCAGACCAATGATCTTTTCCGTCTTTTTCTTCAATGCAATATCTTCCAGCCTGATCTTGCCGGTTTTCACAGAATTGGTAAGATTGTGACCATATTTTTCCATCAATTCATGATCCTGTTTATTGAGCAGTTTCGCCGTATCCTTTTCCAGTTTACCCTCTGTACTGATCAACTTACCGCACTTATACACGGAATGAACAGACACCTCCTGTACATCATCAAGT
>CAYRAW010000352.1:0-2852 GCA_964422225.1 uncultured Roseburia sp. | reverse complement strand
ATTTAAGCGTTCCTGTCTGCCGGATGGACCTAAGGTAGGTAGTGTGGCACTCTCACCAAGAGGTGATCTGAGAATGCCATCCGATGCCTGCGCACGAATCTGGCTGGAAGAATTGGACACACTTTAATGAAAACAGAATAAGCACATGAGCTGAAGCACGCGAAGGCGTGCTTCATTGCATATTCTGTGTAATAGGTTCTTCAGACTGTACAGCAGCTTTATCCAGAGATTGTGAAATCGCATTGAGCAGCATAATGGAAGTATATTTGCTCTCAGAAGAATAGCTGACGTTATCCAATCCCTGTTGCTCCAGAACTTTGGCAGTCAGTTCATCCAGGCATGGCTCCATCAATGGGTACATAGTAGTGACTGCTTCATCCAGATTGATCAGCTCTATGTCATTGATATGGTCTGCATCCACTGTAACCTGCAATTGTGCAGCAGCATTGCCGAGCTGGAGTGTGGTGGAATAGACACCGGGGACGTAGAGGGCAGCAGAGTCCTGAGACACTGAATCAGAATCAGAAGGCAGGAAAAGGGATAACAGGACCAGAATGATCAGGATGCCGATGAACAGCAGTAGTATCGTATACAGTAATTCCTTGGAACGAAGAACAACAATTTTGGTATGAGCACTCATAAAAGGACTCCAGAATATTTTTCTTTACATAGTATGAGGGAAAAGAAAGGAATATGCACCTTGCGGGTTGACAAGAGTTGACAGAACTTGTTATTATTTATGAAAAGTTAATATTGTATTCTAAAAATAAACGATTATAACGCGCAATATGGACGATATAATACACAATATTTAGGGAACGAGGTATGAAAACAATGCAGAAATATACGAAGCAGGATATCATGAATATGGTAGAGGATGAAGATGTAGAATTTATCCGTATGCAGTTTACGGATATCGAGGGTAATTTCAAGAATGTTGCCATTACAGCAAGCCAGTTGGAGAAGGCACTGAATAATGACTGCATGTTTGACTGTTCCCTGGTAGAGGGCATGCTGCCTACGGATAATGCAGATATGTTCCTGTATCCGGATCTGAATACTTTCACGATTTTCCCATGGCGTCCGCAGCAAGGTAAAGTTGCCAGATTTATCTGCGATGTATATCGTGCAGACAGAACCCCTTTTGAAAGTGACTGCCGCTATATCCTGAAAAAGGCGATCAAGGAAGCTGCCAGAATGGGTTATACCTTTGATGTAGGACCTGAGTGTGAGTTTTTCCTGTTTAATGCTGATGAAAATGGCAGACCGACTACCAATACCAATGAGCAGGCAGGTTTCTTCGATATGGGACCGCTGGATAATGGCGAAAATGCCAGAAGAGATATTGTACTCACACTGGAAGATATGGGATTTGAAGTCGAAGCTTCCCATCATGAGAAGGCTCCTTCCCAGCATGAAGTAGATTTTCGTTATGATGAAGCACTTACTACAGCAGATAACATCATGACCTTTAAATTAGCAGTAAAAACAATTGCAAAACATCATGGATTACATGCCACTTTCATGCCAAAACCCAGAAAGGAATTCTTTGGTTCCGGTATGCATATCAACATGTCATTGAGAAAAGATGGCAAAAATATCTTTGACGATCCAAATGGTGAGAATGGACTGAGCAAAGAAGCATATTATTTCATGGGTGGATTGATCAAACATGTAAAAGGAATCTGTGCAGTTACGAATCCACTGGTAAACTCTTATAAGAGATTAAAGCCCGGATTTGAAGCCCCGGTTTATATTGCATGGAGCACACTTGGAGCTAATACATTGATCCGTGTTCCCAATATGCGTGGTGAACATACAAGGATCGAACTGAGAAGTCCGGACCCGGCAGCAAATCCATATCTGGCTTTTGCAGCTTGTCTCATGGCGGGACTGGATGGAATCAGAAACAAAATAGAGCCACCGGCAGAAGTACAGGATAATATCAATATTCTATCCGAAGAAGAAGCCGGTACAAGAGGACTGGAAAAATTACCGACAGATTTGCTGGATGCATGTAACGAAATGAAGAAAGACAATCTGCTCAAGGAATTAGTTGGAGACAGAGTATTTGACCAGTATTATGAATCCAAGATCGCAGCCTGGAAAGAATACGACAGCCAGGTAACGAACTGGGAAATCGAATCTTATCTGTACAAATTCTAAGAAATGTCAACGTTAGATGACATGATTAGGAGGTGTATCAGTGACCAATATCATCGTAGCTTTTGCCAAAATAGATGATGCCAAAAGCATCAAAAATATTCTGGTCAAAAATGGATTCAGTGTTACCGCTGTCTGTACATCGGGCGCTCAGGCATTAAGCTATGCGGATGAATTTCATGATGGAATCATAATCTGCGGCTACAGGCTTGCAGATATGATCTGTTCTGAACTTCAGCAGAACATTCCCAAAGGATTCGAGATACTGCTCATGGCATCCCAGAGACTGCTGACAGAAGTAGAGGGTGACAGCATGGTAGGGCTTGCCATGCCATTGAAAGTACATGAATTGATCAGTACAGTCAGCATGATGTCGCAGAACATCATAAGGCGTAAAAAGAAACAGAGGGAAAAGCCGAAGCAGAGAAATGAAGAAGAGGCGGCAACTATAGCACAGGCAAAAGAGCTTCTCATGGCACGTAATAACATGACCGAAGAAGAAGCTCACAGATATCTGCAAAAACACAGCATGGACAACAGTACAAATATGGTAGAAACAGCACAGATGGTGCTGTCTATGATGCAGGAATGCTCCTAGTTAAGGAGCATTTTTTTGTAAAAATGTTAAAATAAGCCTGAATTATTCACGATCACGCTATGAAAGTGGCTAAAGACCGCATTATTACTGT
>CAYRAW010000351.1:0-2861 GCA_964422225.1 uncultured Roseburia sp. | reverse complement strand
AATCGAACCTGCATTAAAGGCGTCGGAGGCCTCCGTTCTATCCATTAGACTACGGGTGCATGTGACATATGTTACAAATTTGTTACATCACGTTTGTTATCATAGCATACTTATATTTATTTGTCCAGTGTCAGCCCTTAACATTTTATGTCAATACAGGAACCTGCTGCCACATATTACTGATTTTCTTTTCCATATTTAGAATATCTGTCAAACATCTCTTCAAACTGTGAGAACTGCTTCTGTAATTTAAGGTATTCCTCCTGATGCTCCTGCTCTAGTTCATCCACAAAAGCATATAACTTTTCCTGCTGTTTATAATGTTCCCGTGCATCTACTCTGTATGTATTTGCAATGCGAATGACTTTATCCAGATATTTGGAAATCTGACGTTCATTATTCTTATTTAATGCATTGTTCAGCAGTTCCATATTATCTATTTCTGCCTTATCTGTTATCTGTGCAAAAATATTTGCTCCCAATGCATAATAGTTTTCTCCGATCTGATAAATAAAACCATGCTTCTGGTAAATACTTTCTTTCAAACTGCTCATGTATTCCACACCTTTCTGCCTGATAAGCAATAACTGCTTCGGGAAATTCCAATGATTCCCGAAACAGTTACGATTTTATCATCATTTTACCTTTTTGTCTACTGTCATCCCCACTATCTCAGATTTGCCGGAAGTACATAGGCATAATCCATATCACTTCCATAATAATATTTCGGATAACAGGGCTGATTATAGCAGTTATTCTGCCATGCAATCCCGCAACGATACTGGGTATCATGCATCAGCGTAAAAAGCTTATGCGTGCTGATATCTGTATTCATATAGATACGGATCGCACTGCTGTCCGTTGTGCGAAGCAATAATTCTTCCCTGTAATCTCCAAAAATATCCGCTATCAGACAGGGATTGCCTTTTGTTCCATTATTGGTCATCGTATTCTCGGGAGTGAGCATAATGCCATGTATGTTGTCATTGACGATTCCCGGCTGGACTGTGCCAATATACTGCACTCCGTCCAGTATCTGCGTCGTCAGATCAGGCGCATAACGGATGCTCTGATTGGTTCCAAGCAGCGGCACCGACAGCTTATTGCCCTTACAGTCATATACCTCATTTACCCACACCTGATATCCTCTCGTATCCGGATCAATCTTACCGATCATGCATCTTCCCAGATCCGTAGTCGCATATTGTCCAAATATCACTTCTCCGTTTTCTGCATCACGTAATGCATAACCATAGGGAACCGAAGCCCCGCCCTCAAATACATTAAAAATCTGAAGTCCGGGTCTGTCCGGATCAATTCTTGCTACGTGCATGGCATCTCCATGTCCAAGCTTGGTATATACACCATCCGGTCTGTAATCATAACTGCTGTACAACAAACTGCCGTCATGATCGATCACTGCTGCACCGTATATGATCTCCATACAGCCATCCTGATCCACATCTGCAACAGACAGACTGTGATTCCCCTGCCCTGCCAGTTTCCCATAGACCGGGTCTGTTCCGACATTTTCATGTGCCTCTTCATCATTAAAAGGATTGCTCATGGTAACGAATCCACTGTCTACGCAGAACACCTCATGAAAGCTGTTCCGAAAGAAATCATATGCTACAATCGTGCTTCGCGTATAATATCCTCTGCATATCAGCAGGTAAGGTCTTTCACCATCCAGATAGGCAACTCCTGACAGGAATCTGTCTACCCTGTTACAGGGTTCGATTCTTCTGAATGCATAATCTCCCCACATCAGACCATCATCTACCCGTGTTATTTTAAAAGGTATTGTCTCCAGTTCTCCACCGTCTCCGGCAAACATAGTCAGATATTCAGGTCCTTCGTAAATAAAACCTTCAAATTCATCCAGTTTATTCTTCTCACTTCTGCCCGGAGCATATACATGGATAAAATATTCTGTCAGCTCTTCTGCATCTTCTCTGCTTAGTGGATATTCATACCGGACAGGTATACCGAAACATTCCTCCAGTGTCTGATACCAGTGTCCGTTTCTGACTTCCGGATGATCATGCCACTCCATAAACACAGAGATCAGATGTTCCCTATAGTCTGCTGCCGAGCACACAAAATTACTCCCATGGGTAATCCCTGCTTCTATATCAGATGGCGGCATTGTAATATAATTTTCTTTCAGCACACTTCCATCCACACGATATGTTGTCATTTTCGTACCGGGTGCTGTTTTTACAGCCATCTCTGCCTTACCATCCCCATTAAAATCATAGACCATGAACTGGGTATAATGAGCGCCCGCACGGATATTTACCCCCATATCCAGTCTCCACAGCAATGTACCATCCAGTTTGTAACAATCCAGATAATTATTTCCTGTGTATCCCCGATGTGATACATCATGAGCATTAGATGGGTCCCATTTTACAATATACTCATATTCTCCGTCTCCATCCACATCTGCTACACTCATGTCGTTTGCGCTGTACTCGTAGCTCTCTCCTGCCGGTGTTATTCCACCCTGTGGCTTTCTGATCGGAATATCGAGATATTCCTTATCCCACACTGCCACCTCTTCACAACACGCTTTCTCCTGTCCATTCTGTACGGGTGCAACTGCATATCTGTCCTCTTTACTGCCCTGTAAGTCCAGATAATTCGTACTGTCTGTTACCAGTTGCAGTCTCTTACCATTACGGTAGATCATGAAATCCGTCCCTGTGAGTCCCGTGTCACAATATCCATCCACCTCATCCAGAAAAAGCCTCCAGCTTAGAAAAATTCCATTTTTCACAGGTACTGCCACCAGACCACGCTTTAATTTCTCCAACTGTTCATGAAATACTTTCTTTACAGGAGTTCTCAGAACGTCA
>CAYRAW010000350.1:0-2878 GCA_964422225.1 uncultured Roseburia sp. | reverse complement strand
GGAATCTCTTACGGCTTACGATAAATGCCAACAATGCATTGGCTACCAGAGAAACCAGCGTACCAATTATTGTTCTAAGCACCGTGATATAGGCACCCGTCATGATATTCTGTTTATGCATTACTGTTATGTAATTCTTCCATGTGAATTTACGAGGCCAAAGGTGAATTCCTCCGCGGACAGTGTCGATACCGTCGTTAAGAGAAATCGCCAGAGTGTTCAATACAGGATATAATGTAATGATTACAAATGCCACCATAAATATCGTATTGCACACTATGAAAATAATATCTGCTGTGGATTTCTTTTTCTTCATAATGATCACCTAAAATAACCTTTCTTCTCCTGCGCCCTTAGCCAGCTGGTTCGCTATAACGATCAGAATAATGCTGACCACGCTCTTAAAGATACCTGCTGCCGTACCCAGAGAATAATCATTCTGGCTGATACCCCATTTCAATACGTAAATGTCGATAGTCTGGGATACATTCTGAACCAGACCATTACCAAGCAGATACTGTACTTCAAAGCCTGCATTCAGAACATTACCTACATTCATCAGAAGAAGAATCATGATCGTAGATTTAATACCCGGAAGCGTAATATATCGAATCTTTGCCCATCTTCCTGCACCATCTATGGACGCTGCCTCATACAGACACGGATCAATGGCTGTGATCGCCGCCAGATAAATGATGGCATTCCAGCCTGTCTCCTTCCACAGATTAGCAAAAGCCACAATTGGCCAGAAATATTTCTGATGTGCAAAGAAATTGATTTCTGTGTTGATCAGATGTAATTTCATTAAAATTTCATTGATGATACCTGTTGTAGACAGCGCATCATGCATAATACCTGTAACAATAATCCAGGACAGGAAGTGCGGCAGATACGATATAGTCTGCACTGACTTCTTCCATATTTTGGATGTAATCTCATTTAAAAGAATTGCGAATACGATCGCCATAATAAAGCTGGTCACAAGGTTCAATACGCCCATTGCCAGTGTGTTGCGGATTACCCGCAGAAAAGTAGCATCTGTAAATAAAAATTTGAACTTATCCAATCCTACAAAAGCTGAATGAAGCAAGCCATCCTTTGGTTTATAGTTCTGAAATGCCATGATCCAGCCGCCCAAAGGCAGATAATAGAACATAATTCCATAAATAACGAACAAGGCTGAACAGATCAAAAGAAATTTCTGGCGTTTTATTTCTTTCCACGTAATCTTGACCTTGGTTTCTTTTTCTTTCTTAGCCATATGAATAACCATCCCTTTCCATCTTTGCCTTTTCAAAGGAAAGAGGCAGAAGCCCTGCCTCTTCCCATAAAGGACTATTCAGCCAATGCTGCTCTTCTGTCCAGCTCTGCCTGCATCTCATCCAGGAAGCTCTGAGGGTCACAGCCTTCATATGCTGTCATATATTCGTCCCATGTACTTTCAAAATCACCTGACATAACTACCTTAGGAAGCCATTCATGCTTAACTTCACCCATCTTGGTCCATGCAACACCACCAAGAGTCGCTGTTGTCATGCTGTTAGAATAAGAATACATAGGGAACCAGGAGCCTGTTTCTTTCTTTGCAGAATGAAGCATATCTACATAAGATTCTGCATTGTAAGCCTTGAATGTGTTAACAAGTGGCTCTGCAAGTCCATTGAAGAACTCGGATGTCTGCTGGCTTGGCTGCATTGCATTCTTGCCATCCTTGCTGGTTCCAAGCCACTGAGGCAGATAAGTATAACCACACATATGATTAGCCTTATAATCTGTATCTGCTGCCTGTGCTCTCATCTCATCTGTACGATAGAACATACCATCATCATCTACCAGGTAATCAACACCTTCCACACCCCAGAATCTCAGGTTGTGAA
Source organism: uncultured Roseburia sp. (assembly GCA_964422225.1). Taxonomy (GTDB): domain Bacteria; phylum Bacillota; class Clostridia; order Lachnospirales; family Lachnospiraceae; genus COE1. Next base: position 1,001 of record CAYRAW010000350.1, on the reverse strand, counting down.
TCTCCTGATCCAGTACGTCATTGAGGAACTTGGCTGCCTTATCAGGATCTTTACAGCTTGTTGTAATAGATACGCCGCTGGACTGGTTCAATGTATCACCATATGTATGCCACTGATTCTCCATACCTTCGTCAATAGTCAGGCCAAGAGGTACATAGTTACATCCCTGAAGATCCAGTCCCTGCTGTTTAAATACATCATTTACTGTATACGCAAAATCCCACCACTGGTCGCACATACCAAGTACACGTCCTGTAGAAAGCTTGGAGATATACTCATCATAAATCTGGGTTGCGAATTCTGTATCGATCATGCCCTTCTGATATTCTTCGTTGAGCTTCTGGAAATATCTCTTGGTAGTATCTGTTGTGTTGTAATCCACAATCTTCATATTATCGGTATCTACGATAACAGAACCATCATTTGGATAGCCATCCAGGAACTGTCCTGCATTTTCAATACAGAAGTATCTCCAGTCATCACACAACATGGTATAAGGAATATATGCTGTACCGTCTTCCATTGTCGGATTGGCTGCTGTATAGTCCTCTAATAACCGGAAATATTCATCCAGAGTATTGATCTGTGGATATCCTGCCCACTCCAGTACCTTACACTGAATCCAGAATGCTTCATCATTGTGTGTTGTTGTCTTATCCTCCCCATAGCTGTTCTGGAATACGTTGATCCAGTAGATATGACCATCTGCCTGACGGAACTTCTCCCACTCTGCATCAGAATACATTTCCTTGATATTAGGATATTTCTCAATATAATCATCCAAAGGAAGCAGTGCACCTGCATCCAGAAGAGACATTGTTCCATCTCCACCATCAATAAAATCGGGATATTCGCCACCTGCAATAATTGTTCCAATTGCTTCTTCTGCGGTCTGTCCTGTCAGCCAGGTTTCCTTAACTCTGACTCCGGTCTTCTGAGCGATCAGCTCCTGAATCTCGTTGCCATCATTGATTTCAGAACCCGGCATTGCAATGAACATC
>CAYRAW010000349.1:0-2900 GCA_964422225.1 uncultured Roseburia sp. | reverse complement strand
ACCACCTACATCATGCAGTACATCATAACTCTTATCCAGCAGTTGTGCAAAATACAGTCTGACTTTTGCACCTTTCCTGGCGTATACCTTCACCTGCAATGCAGAAAGTCCGGCGCAGCCTGATTCATTAGCTGTTGTAAAGATATAAGAAGTCTCACTGTTTTCTTCTGCATAGATCTGTACTTTATTGTAGTAATTATGGTTGTCCTGATATCGAAGCTGATAGAGAACCGGCTTATCTTCCCGTGTCTCTTTTGCTGCATGGAAATTATCAGCCTCTATGGATGCTCCCAGAATATCCATATCATGTCCCAGTCCACTACTTAGACTGTTCCAGTCAATCTCTATACTTTCTCTTGTGATCGCTGCATCAGGCATTTTTATCTGTGCTTTCAATGCAGCATCTATTGTAATATCACTTATCCTGCTTTCATTCATTCCCAGACGGTTCCATGTTGGAGCAGGCAGTTTATTGATTGTCATTTCCATAATGGTTCCTCCTTAACCGATACATCCGATCATTTCCAGACGGATCAGGTTGTTCATTTCCACTGCATACTCAAGCGGCAGCTCTTTTGATACATTATCTGCGAAACCGCTGACGATCATTGCTCTCGCTTCTTCTTCACTGATTCCTCTGGACATCAGATAAAATACTGCTTCATCACTGATTCTTCCGATCTTGGCTTCATGACCTACATCTGCATTCTTCGTGCGGATATCCATAGCAGGGATCGTATCAGATCTGGAGATATCATCCAGCATCAGGGACTGACAGGATACTGCGGATTTGCTGTTCTCTGCTTCCTTTGTCATGGCTACACTGCTTCTGAACGTACTGATTCCACCGTCTTTTGAAATAGATCTGGTATTGATATAGGAAGATGTCTCAGATGCCGCATGTACAACTTTGGCTCCCGTATCCAGATTCTGTCCTTTGCCGGCAAACGTGATTCCGGTAAATTCCATTCTGGCTCCTTTTCCCTTCAAAATACTCATGGGGTACAGATACGATACATGAGAACCAAAAGAACCTGATACCCACTCAATGGTTCCACCCTCTTTGACCAGAGCACGCTTCGTATTGAGGTTATACATATTCTTGGACCAGTTCTCGATCGTAGAATAACGCAGTCTTGCATTCTTTTCTACAAAAAGCTCTACGCATCCGGCATGGAGATTTGCCACATTATATTTTGGAGCCGAACACCCCTCTATGAAATGCAGATCAGCGCCCTCATCTACAATGATCAGTGTGTGTTCAAACTGCCCTGCACCGGGCGCATTCAGTCTGAAATAAGACTGCAACGGGATTTCCACGGATACACCGGGTGGCACATAGACAAAGGAACCACCTGACCACACTGCCCCATGAAGAGCGGCAAATTTATGGTCAGTGGGCTTGACCAGCTTCATGAAATGACTGCGTACCATGTCTGCATATTCACCATTCAACGCACTTTCCATATCCGTATAGATAACGCCCTGTGCTGCTACTTCTTCTCTTACATTATGATAAACCAGTTCTGAATCATACTGTGCGCCTACACCGGCAAGGGATTTTCGCTCAGCCTGTGGAATTCCCAGACGTTCAAAGGTATCCTTGATATCCTTGGGTACATCTGACCATTTCGCACTCATATGCGTATTAGGACGCACATAAGTTACGATTTCATCCATATTCAAGCCTTCAATTGATGGTCCCCAGTTCGGAACCTGTAACTGATTATAAATCTGCAACGACTCCAGACGGAAAAGCTGCATCCATTGCGGGTCCTTTTTCTCTTTGGAAATCTGTTCTACAATGGCTGGAGTCAGACCTTCTTTGACACGATATACGTCTTTTTCTTCGTTTTTGATATCATACACGCTTCTGTCGATATCTTCTACATACGTCTTTTCACTCATGGCAGCCACCTCACATCTGTTCTTTGAACTGTTCATAGCCTTCACGGTTGATCTGTTCTATCAGGGAAGCATCTCCTGTCGCAATGATATGACCATTTACCATGACATGTGTATAATCTACATGCAGCGATTCCAGAATCTTGGTACTGTGCGTAATGATAAGCAGAGAACTGTCCGGATTCTCCTGCTGATATACATGGATACCTTCAGAAGCCAGTCGTACTGCATCTACGTCCAGACCGGAATCCGTTTCATCCAGAATCGCCAGACTGGGTTTTAACATCATAAGCTGCAGAATTTCTGACTTTTTCTTCTCTCCTCCGGAAAAGCCAACATTCAGATCACGTTCTGCATAGGAAGGGTCCATCTGTAATACTTCCATTGCCTTTTGAAGCTGTTTCTTGAACTCCCATAATTTCACATGACTGCCTGTTCTTTGTGCCAGTGCATTTCTGATAAAGCTCTCCAGAGAAAGCCCCGGTACTTCCAGCGGCTCCTGAAACGAAAGAAACATGCCTGCTTTCGCCCTTTTATCAGCCGATGTATCAGTCATGTCCTCTCCGTTGAATATAATATGCCCCTGCGTTACCTGATACTTCGGATTCCCTGTTAATACATAACCAAGGGTAGATTTACCCGCACCATTTGGTCCCATCAGGACATGGGTTTCACCTTTTTTTATATCAAGACTCACCCCATGAAGAATTTCCTTGTCCTCAACTCGGGCGGTCACCTGATTAACCTGTAGAATTTCTTTACTCATATGAGTTCCTCCTCTTTTAATTCCTATTATAACCATAGGTTTACTTCTAACTCATTGTAAATGGAAAATGACAAGAAAGCAATGCTCATATGAATAATTTAATAAAATTTTATCAATTATTGTAGGTTCTGTTTGATTTTTTCCAGTTCTTCATAAGTTTCTCTGGATAAATTATCTTTTAGATAGTTCTTATTCTTCGGTTTTTCACGCTCCATATTTTCTCTGACTT
>CAYRAW010000348.1:0-2918 GCA_964422225.1 uncultured Roseburia sp. | reverse complement strand
ACCAATATATTTTAGATCAAATAAGTAAATTTGAAGAAAGTGATTCAGGTATTGAATCGGAAAAAGATAGTGATTGGCTTGAAGATGAAGCTATTGATATGAATTTTCAAGAGGATTCTTATCGGGCAGAGGATATTAGAATTGATTCCAAGATGATATCTGTATATCAAGTATATAATTGGATCAATCTGGGAACTTTGAAATTGCATCCGGATTACCAGAGAAATTTTATATGGGATGTTAGGAAACAATCTTTATTAATAGAATCATTGATGCTGCGAATACCTATTCCTGCATTTTATTTAGATGAAGATATGGAAGGCAGTCGTACGGTCGTTGATGGAATGCAGCGACTGACCACAATTTATCGATTTATGAAGGGGGATTTTAGACTTCGTGGACTTCGGTATTTAAGAAAGTTTGAAGGGTATTATTTTAATGATTTAGAAAAGAAATATCAATTGAGAATAGAAGACACACAACTTGCGGTAAATATGTTGGATGCACGTTGCCCGGATATTATAAAAATAGAGATTTTCAGACGGGTTAATACAGAGGGAATGCCATTAAATATGCAGGAAGTCCGCAATATTATGGCATTGCCTAAAACAAGAAAATTATTGATAAATATGTCACAATGCGATGAATTTATACGTGCAACGCATGGCAAAATCAAAGATATACGTATGGAGGCACAGGAACTTTGTTTGAGGTTTATTGCCTATTACAGTATATATGATTATCAAAAAAGAAAATTTTCCTATTTTGATGAGATGATCCATTTACTGGATCAGGAGATTATAGAACTTAACAGACAGAATAATCATGATGATATTCTTGTATTGTTTAAAAGCTGTATGCAGAAGTGCTATGCCTTGCTGGGTGAGACTGCTTTTATGAAGAAAGACAGAAAGATAATAAACAGAGCACTTTTTACGAGTTTCAGCGTAGTGATCGCCAATATGCCTTATGATGAGACCTGGTATTATGAGAGAAGAACGGAGATTAAGCCATTACTATTAAGTAAGATGGAAGATCCGGAGTATTATAGATCAATATCCTCTTCAACCAGTTCGCAACAGAATATGAATGTGCAGTTTAATACAGTGATTAATCTATTGGAGGAAATAAAGTGATCAATAAATTAGAACTGAACAATTTTAAATGTTTTCAGCGTCAGGAAGTGAACTTTCGGGATATGACAATTCTGACGGGAATCAATGCAGCAGGAAAATCCAGTATAGTGCAGGCTTTATTATTATACGAAAGAGCGACAGAGGCAAATGAAAAAGAAGTATTAGATGCAAGTGAAGTTCTTGGAATAGATATAGGAAGCCCTAAAAATCTGGTTTCTCAAAATTGTGTTGGGGAATCAATTGCTGACTTTGACATTACTGTTAATGGCAGTAAATTAGGTTTTTATATTGGTAAAGATAGTGGACTCGACTTATATGCAAAAGGCTGTGGAACTCAAGATATTGGAAAGATTGCCTATCTGAATGCGGAAAGAATAGGTCCTAGAATGTCCTATCGTGCCGGTGGAAGTGAAAGAATCAGACAGGATGGAAGTAATGCTATTTATCTGATGGAACGCGCTGATAATTTAGAAATGAGAATACCAGAAGAACTGATTCTGGATAAGACATACCCCAAATTTTCCAATCAGGTAGAATGTTGGATGAGTCTGATTATGGGGAATGTTGTATTAAAGACTAGTGTGGATGCGCTAAAGGCGCAGGCAGAACTGAGAATTTCTAATGAGTATACAGATGATGCCGTTATTCCGACACTTACCGGGTTTGGTATTAGCTATGAATTATCAGTTGTAATAACAGGATTGTGGGCTGCAACTCAGAAAGACAGTCTGTTAATTGTGGAAAATCCTGAAGCACATTTACATCCGTCTGCGCAGAGCAGAATTGGACAGTTTCTGGCTGCAGTGGCGGCAGCCGGGACACAGGTAATTGTGGAAACGCACAGTGAACATGTGATAGATGGAGCGAGGATTCAGTTATATGCAATGAATCAAAGCAATAAATTTCTTACCAATTTTCTATTTAATAGAGAAAAGGAATGCATGATAAAGGAATTGATAATAGAACAGGATGGAGAACTTAGCGATTGGCCTGAGGGATTTTTTGACCAGAAGCAACAGGATCTAAGGACAATGTTTATGCTTAGGAGAAGGAATGGAAATAACTAACAGATTGGTAGAAGAGAGTTTATCATGGAAATATAGTGGAAGTCCAATTTCAGCAAGACAGGATGATTTAGAGGAACTCACAAAGGTAGCATTATATTGTTATCAAATCAATGAGAAAATTCAATTTAAGGAAGCATTATGGGATACTGAAATTGAAGAAGAATGTACATTGGTTGACATTGTGTATGGTTGTAAAAATGCAATGAGTAAAGATGTATCGGACATGCTTCGGGAGCTGATAACCAAAAGATGTCGGCAGATGGATAAGGCTGTTAATACCATTCTGTGTTCTTGTGGGAAATATACTGGTGCCGCAGATAATATGTCGGAGTATCTTGGCAAAAGGCAGAATTATTTGAAAATGTGTGTAAATCACAAGGAATTTGGAGACTTGATGGAATCCTGTTTTCCCAATTGCAGATTTGCAGAAGGGTATAGAGAAGAACTAAAATATATTGAAGATTTTGAGATGAGCAGAGAAGAAATTGTAAGATGTCTTGCACTTCTGGATAGCAGAGCATTGGAATTATATAAAAAGCATAGGCACAATTTGATCGAAGCAGCCAGAATTTTGCAGGCTGATATGGAAAGAACGTGTGCTTTGAATGATTCTAAACATAGAAAGAGCTTGCAATTTACATTTTCTTATGAAGAAGAAAATGATGAAAAACGAAAAATAATCGAATGCCAGCCGCATTTTAAGTTAATAAGAGAT
>CAYRAW010000347.1:0-2922 GCA_964422225.1 uncultured Roseburia sp. | reverse complement strand
GACTTTCCGGTCAGTTTCAAACGTGGCAAATGATCGCGTATAAAATTCTGAATCTGCCTTTTCTACCAATAATGGCAGCCTGCTGATTCTTTTATACGAGAGTTTACCCTTTGCCATTTCCATATCCATTTGCCTATCAGATTCCAGAATAATTGTTTTCAACTCCTGGTTTTCGCCAATTACCCGTACGAAATATACATCCCGAACATTATTATTGCAGCCACCTCTTATACTGTAAAATGACTTTATTGACCTTATATTCATAATATTATGTCTGAAGCTGACCTTCCCCATACATATCTCACTTCCTTATCAATATTTTCTATAATATCACATGTATACAACTTTTTCACAATAAACTATATTTTTTTATAAAAGCATGTTAAAATAGGTAAAATCATGCATTATAGGGGGAGATATGAAAAATAATGTTTTATATTACAGTATAGGTGCTCTTTTATACTGTCCCGCAAACAAAGAATCTATAGCAGATTCGATCATCAATGAAAAATTTGGGACAAAGTTCTCTCTGGCTCTGTGCTTAGAAGATACAATAAATGACAATTATGTAGCAGAAGCTGAACAGGTTCTCATAACTTCACTAAACCGGATTTTTACCCAATATCAGATCAATCCTTTTTATTTACCCAAAATATTTATCAGGGTAAGAGATCCTGAACAGATTAACAGACTAACAAAATCTTTGGGCAAATTGATTGAAATAGTAACCGGATTTATCATTCCCAAGTTTAATTCAGATAATGCCCAAAATTATATCAATGAGATTATCCGCGCTAATGAACTGGTTTCAAAAAAAATATACATGATGCCAATTTATGAGAACTCCTCAATTATTGATTTAAGAAATCGTATTGATATTTTGTACTCATTAAAAGATTCTCTTTCCCAAATTGAAGACCTTGTATTAAATATTAGAGTTGGCGGAAATGATCTATGCCACATGTTTGGATTCAGAAGACATTCAAATGAATCTATTCATCGAATCAAACCAATATCAAATATCTTTTCTGATATTATTACAGTATATGGATTGGATTATATTGTTTCCGGACCTGTATGGGAATACTATTCCGGTGATAACTGGGAAAAAGGATTGATTCAGGAAATTCAGGATGACAAGCTTTGCGGTTTTACCGGCAAAACAGTTATCCATCCAAACCAAATTCCAATAGTTAACAAAGAATATCAAGTAACACGCACTGACTTTAATGATGCGCAGGCAATCCTCAACTGGAATAAACATTCTAATGCATTTGTTTCAGGAAGCGAAGCTAAAGAGAGAATGAATGAATATAAGACACATATCAACTGGGCTCAGCAAACAGTATACAGGGCTGAAGCTTTTGGAATTACAGATTAGTATAAATGAAGCAGGAATCATGGTTCCTGCTTCAAATTTTATCCTATAATATTATTCACTTTTGCGGTATGTTCATCTTTTGTAATAATTCCCATTTCCAATTGCATGTCAATTTTTCTTAACTGCTCATAGTTATCGTATTTCTTCTGAACAACACTAAGTTTTTCATCATACTCATCTTTTGAAAGAATATCCATTTCTAATGCTTTGTCTAACTTTGACTTTTGCATTTCATACTCATCCAAGGCTTTTTTCTGACGTTTTTCTGCCTCCTGTCGTTTAGCCTCTTCTTCTTTCTCCTGTAAAGTAGTAACAATCTCATCCAGTTTATCCAGATCTGATTTCATTGTTTCCAAAATATCTGTAACATCAAAAGCCTCACTGCCATCAGTCTGATTCATATACTCTACATATCTTTTACCAATTAATGCATATGATTCTTCCAGCCTTCTCTCAATGGCTGACTTCTGCACTTTCATTCCAGCAAGTTCACTTTGTTCTTTTGACGTACTGTAAATTGATGTACCTATACTTTTAGCTGAATCAATTACATTTTCGCCAACTTCTTTAACTGCTTTCGCCGCTCTACCAAACATGTCCACTTTACCTCCTTTTTGATATGTAGCCAAATTATACCATAATATTCCAGGAAAAATACCTTCTTAATACTCTTTTTATCATTATTTAGAATTCGTTTATAATGCAAAATGTTCTGATATTTAACATATTTCTCTATCTGATTATCTGCGGTATTTCAATATATGACACTACGCATTCTCTTTTTACAAAAGACCAGTCAATATTATTTCCAAGCAGTTTATTCAAAGCAATATTGGGAATATTTATCTTTTCAGCTTTACATGACATCTGCAGACCACCAGACATTCTGGTATTAACTTCAAGAAGATAAGCCTTATTGTCCTTTAATTTGTACTGAATATTACATGGATATTCCAAATTAATCTTATTCATAATGTTACTTGTCATTCTCATAATACCTTCATCAAAAAGAATTCTCTCATGTCTTGCAGAACTCTTAAAACGTGGAATAGCAATTAATCCCTTATCAGTTTTGAGGCAATCCACACTAATCTCACGTCCGGGAAGATATGGCATAACCATAAGATCGTCAAAATGATCAACCTCTCTTAATGCCCCTGCATAATCTTCATATGTAATCTCTGCACCAGGATATATTCTAAGCCTCTTAAATCTGTCAACATGATCGATTATCCTTCTGTAGCTCATTGCTCCTTCATCTTTGACAAATTTTACACAAACCTGATCATACTCTTTCCTCAGTTCACGATACGCTGTTTCAAACTCATCTGCTGTATTAACCATTTTATATGCAGGAATATTTACACCTTCGCAATCCTTCAGGAAATCATATGCAGCTACTTTATCATTCAGTAATTTTATGATTTCATATTCATCAACCATTACCTTGACCCCAATGTCATGGAACAGTTTAATGTTTTGACTTATTTCAACCATTTTTCTTCGTGGTACGAATACATCTACCTTATGTTCCCTGCAGA
>CAYRAW010000346.1:0-2927 GCA_964422225.1 uncultured Roseburia sp. | reverse complement strand
TCTCCACCTGTTCTCTGACTAATGTCCTTGTATAAATTAAACTCCTGATTTTCCTCAAGATAGCTCATGATAAAACATTCCTTAAGTCCTTTGATTTCAGTATATGAAAGTGTCCATATTTAATATGACAAAAGGACACAAAGATTTAATCTTTGCGTCCTTCATTATTGTTACCATATGGTTTTCTATCTCCATACGTTTTGGGTTTACTATAAGTATTTCTTTCACCGTATGGTCTTTTGGCTCCATAAGGCTTTTTATCACTGTATGATTTCCTATCCTCGTAATTCTTATGTTCGCCATAAGGTTTTCTATTTCCATAGGAACGTTTCTCGTCATAGGACTTTCTATCATCAAAGGAACGTTTCTCGCCATAGGACTTTCTATCATCAAAGGAACGTTTCTCGCCATAGGGTTTTCTGCCTTCATAGGAACGCTTTTCACCATAGGGTTTTCTGCCTTCATATGGACGTTTTTCACCATAAGGTTTTCTGTCTTCATATGGACGTTTCTCGCCATAAGGTCTTCCATCTTCATAATGCTTTCTGCCCTGAGCTGCCCCTTGTGCACCATTCTCATCGGTTCCTCTGTACACAGGTCTGTGTCCAAATGTTTTCCTGGTAAAGTTATTTTTACGACGTTCCCGAAGTGCTTGTTTTTTCGCATCTTCTGCGCGTTTTAAATCTCTTGCTGTTACTTCTTCCTGATTATAAATATGGAGAAGTTCAGGTTTGCTGATTCTTACGTAGTTAGGGTATGCCGTATATTTCATATGACATTTATTACATGCGAAACAATTCAATGTCTCATCTTCCGTAACGCTGGTGCGCAGAACCAGTCCGTATTTAACCACACCCTCGCAGCCTTCTCTGATACATTTATTGATACGTTTATCATAAACGTAAATAATGTCATCATCCTTTAATGTTACTTTTCTTTCAGGAACCTTTTTTTCCATTTCATTTTTCCTCTCTTTTACATGGAATACAGCTCTATGTCTGTAAAATTATTTATTTTATCATCATTTGTCTATCCTGTTAGACAGAATCCCCATGCTCTTATTTTGTGATCAATTCCAATCCTGATGTTCTATTTTCTTATCGCGGATCATAAGATCTTTTACTGCTGTTGCTGCCGATTTTCCATCAAAAAGCACTTCGTTGACCTGCTCTATAATTGGTAATTCAACATGGTATTTAGCAGCCAGTTCCTTGGCAGCTTTGGCTGAATAGACACCCTCTACTACCATCTTGACCTCCGCCATGGCTTCTTCCATGGATTTGCCCTGCCCGATCAGAATACCGGCACGGCGGTTTCTGGAATGCATGCTGGCGCAGGTAACGATCAGATCACCTATCCCGGACAAGCCGCAGAACGTTTCAAATTTGCCGCCCATAGCTGTACCAAGTCTGGCTATTTCCGTAATACCTCTGGTGATCAGAGCTGCCTTCGTATTATCTCCATACCCTAAACCATCAGCAATACCTGCTGCAAGTGCCACTACATTTTTAAGAGCAGCACCCAGCTCTATTCCCAGAACATCCGGGCTGATGTATACACGAAATACATCACTCATAAAGATATTCTGAATGTACTCTGCTGTTTCTTTTGTCCTGGCACCTACTACGATTGTAGTCGGAATCCCTCTGCCGACCTCTTCTGCATGAGAAGGGCCGGAAAGAACTGCTACATTAGCCTGTGGGATTTCCTCCTCTATAATCTGAGAAAGAGTCATCAATGTATGTTCTTCAATGCCTTTTGCAACATTGACAATAATCTGACCATCAGCAACATACTGCTTCATATTATGAGAAGTGCTTCTGGTATAAGGAGAAGGAACTGCGAGCACCAGAATATCCTTACCCTGGATCGCTTCCTGCAAAGATGTGGTAAATTCCATATCTTCTGCCAGTTTTACCCCCGGCAGCTTGTCCTTATGTTCGTGTTCTGTCTTTAACATATTGATCTCATCTTCAAGAATCGACCATACTGTAATCTGATGTCCATTATTATGCAGTAAAACTGACAGCGCAATACCCCAGCTTCCTGCTCCTATAATACCTATTTTTGCCATTTTATGCTCCATTTCTGCCTACATGTGCAAGCTGTTGAAGGTTTTACTCTTCATTCTTTTTTGATAAATATGTCTTGCGTTCCGTTTTATGTATCAATCTGCCGATATTTGCTCTGTGTTCCCAGAAAGCAAGAATAGCCAGCAAAACAGTCACAACATAAAGTTCGATCAATGCCCCCTGAGACATACCAAAGATACCCATCTGTCCGAAGATGATCATTTCTGCGATCAGAACGATCTGTACGAGAAGAGAACCCAGAGATACATAATGCGTCAGGAAAAAGGTTCCAAAAAATGTGATAATTTCCGGCAGGATCATATAAGGATGAAAGAAAATGATCAGACCTGCTGTACAGGCAATGCCCTTTCCACCCTTAAAATGAAGATAGAATGGGAAGTTATGCCCCAGTATTGCTCCTGCGCCTGTATACAGTGCCAATAATGGAAGAATATCTCCGTAAGTGTTTCTAAACAGAAAACGTACCAGTGTCATGGCAAGTCCTGTTTTCATAATGTCACAGAAAAGTACGATCGCGCCTGCCTTCTTACCCATGACACGCAACGTATTCGTAGTGCCTGCATTTCCGCTTCCATGTTTTCTAATATCAATTCCCTTCATCTTACCATAGATATAAGAAGTCTGGAATAAACCAAAAATATAACCGATCAAGACACAAACTACACGAACCATTGCTATTTGTCTTCCTTTCTTTCTCTTATGATGAATTTCAATGATGTACCGCGGAAACCAAATGCTTCTCGTATTTTATTCTCCAGATATCTTGTATAGGAAAAATGCATCAGTTCTTTGTCATTTACGAACACAACAAAAGTAGGTGGCTTAACACCAACC
>CAYRAW010000345.1:0-2936 GCA_964422225.1 uncultured Roseburia sp. | reverse complement strand
CATTTTTAAGCAGTATATGGGATTTACCTTCTGTGATTATTTATGCTACAGGAAAATCGAGGCTACGGAGCTGCTTCTTTCAAGACAGGAGCTGTCCATTACAGAAGTGGCTCTTCAGGCCGGCTTCTCCAGTATTTCCACCTTCAACTGCATCTTCAAGCAGGAGAAGAAATGTACACCAAATGAATATCGCAGTAAGGTTAATGTATAAAGATTATTAGTTACACAAGAAGTGACGAATTGTGCAAATTTCACAATGCACCGTGGACACGCTCTCGCTACGCTGCAGCTCGTAGCAGTACATAGGTGTGCATAGTCTGACGGCTATGCGCACTAAGTACCGACGGCTGCAGAGTGCCTGCTTATGCAATGAGAAAGCTGCACAATTCTGTTTTCGTAGATTTATACATAAGTTCTAGTATCAAAGACCCTCAACTCTGATACCTACGGATTGTTTCGTACTGTATACTCTCACTAGCCTACTCGCATATCGTAGGATGTTCATCCCTATTTTATACCGGTAACTATGCATTAGAAGCTTCCACATATGAGAAGCGTTTGAAGCAGGCGCACTCGTTTGTTTCGGTGTCTGCGACTGCATAAAGACCTACGGTACAGCCGATGAAGCCGCCTGCGACTTCGGTAGATAGTGTATGCACATCAATTGGTTTTGTCTTTTGTCCGGCAATTTCCACTGTTGCTGACAGTCCATTCACTTCCATTATTATTTCCACTGGATTATCTTTTGGTAACGAGAGTGATGTGACATTAGTGTCATTTTTATTCTCACAGAGGATTATATATGCCTCCTGTCCGTCTGCTTCTATACGCAGCTGATACTCATTGCTCTGCACATATGCAATTCCGGCTCTCTTGTCCGGGTTCAGGTTAGAGCTATCTAATAGTGCCTTTGCCATAAAATGATGATGTTTCTGTCTAAGCGCCAGATAAGATGGACTTGCCTGTTCTTTCAGTGTATGGGTATCAAAAAGCATCAACAGTCCTTTGCCTTTTTCCAAAGAATAGTGGGACTTATCCGCATTACGAAGTACCACGAATTCTGGCGGCAGCTGTCTCATGGTAGAGAATACATATTCATTGCTTTCTGCTGTATATGCTGTCCACTCCGGCAAATCAATCTCCACAGTATCTGTCAGTCTGCCTACTCCAGGATTCACTACAGGCCAGTCATTCTCCCACTCCACTTTAGCAAGGAAGGTTTCACGCCCCATGGTAGTATACCCTTCCAAAGGTCTGACCGCCAGCATGACCATATACCACTCGTCATTTATCGTCTCCACCAGATCTGCATGTCCCACATAACGGATTGGATATTTTCTGCCCAGGTGTCTATGTGTCAGGATGGGATTACAGAAATTATTCTCATATGGTCCGTATACATTCTTACTGCGGCATACGGTAACTGCGTGATCCGGTCCGGTGCCGCCCTCTGCATGCATAATATAATAGTATTCCCCGATTTTATATAAATGCGGTCCCTCCGGCCAGATAATATTTCTCATGGCACCGTTCCATACATTATGCACTTCTCCTACCAGCTTCATGTTCTCAATATCCAGCTCCTGAATCCAGATATACCAGTCACCATCATACTGACATCCCGCTGGATTTGGGTGTGTTCCGATATAATAGCAGGTTCCATCCTCATCAAAGAACAGGCTGGGGTCAATTCCATCCGCTCCCTCAATGTAATGCGGCTCAGACCACGGTCCAGCAGGATTTTGAGCTATAATAATGAAATTGCCACCGTAAGATACATTGGTGCATATGATATAAAATGTCCCTTCATGATAGCGGATCGTCGGTGCGAACAAGCCTCTGGAATGTCCTGTATCTCCCAGTGGCAACTGGCTTTCTCTGTCACAGGCATTGCCGATCTGCTCCCAATGAGCCAGATCTTTACTGTACATAATGGGAATTCCCGGAAAATACGCAAAGGTAGAGTTCACCAGATAGAAATCTTCTCCTACTGCACATATGGACGGATCAGGGTAAAATCCCGGCAATATCGGGTTAGTTGCTGTTACTGACATAGTTTTCCTCTCTTTCCTGCTTAAAATCATTCATATCTGAAATCTGCAAAAATACTGCTGCCATCGGTTTCCATCGTTGCATAGGAAAACAGTCCAAACCGGCAGCCGCAGAAATGGTCAAGTCCAAAGTGTAGTTCCTTTTCTGTTCCAATCTGTAGCCATTTCCCGTCTTTTTCATAATAAAAGACAGCTGTATCTTTCATGTCTGTAAAGTCTGCTTCCATCCTGAAACGAAGCGAAGTCGCTTCACCCCCTAAAGGCTTCCAGGGGATTCGCTGCTTCTGGACTTCCATACCTTCTTCCATCGCATTCATGACCAGATACCAGTTATCATTTTCTCTGGTGACAGCTACCATTCCATAGCTTCCCTGTAAGGCGCACAGTCCTGCATAATCACCGTTTTTAAGCTTATCGGCATAGACCGTCACTTCTGCTGCACACTTGGGATATTTCATCCTCTGCGTCAGCATATTAGAAGACTGCAACAGATTTTTACACAATTTCTGATGGGTCATTGTCACTCGACCTGCTTCACAATCATGTGTAATATATCTCACATCAGGTTCATGATTGAACTGCCAACAGCTCTTAAACCCATAAGAACTGTAGAATCTCGCATCCACGTTCTTTGAAACCTTGAAATCATCACTTTCTACCAGTGGATGATATTTATAGCCTGCCTTTTCCTGTGGAGTCTGTATCTGCTGTGGCATCACGCCATGTTCTCCCATAACAGGATATGCATGCTCCCATTTCACCGGAACCAGCACCGGAATCCGCCCTACTGCCCCTCTATCCTGAAAGAGCATGCCATACCACTGTCCATCAGGTGTATCCACAATACCGCCCTGCGCTACGCCTTGCCCATGATACCCCATATCA
>CAYRAW010000344.1:0-2937 GCA_964422225.1 uncultured Roseburia sp. | reverse complement strand
TCATATTCTACGAAAGAGCAATTAGAAACGTACCCATTTAATTTAATGATATCTACAGTCTGGTGCTTCTGATTATAAAAATATTCTTTGGCAATACGGGGATATTTACTTGCTACCCGTATCATTTCATGGTGCTGTAACAGTTCCCTTGCACTTGCAGGACCACAAACGCACATACGGCATTTGCCAAAACCAAGGTCAAGAACTTCATAGACTTTACGGTTTTCTTCCATAATAGTATCTTTACCGACAACACCGATATCAGCAGCTCCGTATTCTACATAAGTTGGAACATCCGGACCTTTGGCAAGGAAGAACTTTAATTTCAGGTCTTCATTAACGAAGATCAGTTTACGGGAGTCCTTATCTTTCATTTCCTCACAGGTGATACCGATCTGTTCTAATAATTCAAGCGTTTTATTTGCAAGTCTGCCTTTTCCAAGGGCAAAAGTCAGATATCTCATATTTTCACTCATTTATGTACTCTCCTTTGATCATGCATCAAGAAACTTAATCTGTGCAAAGTTATTATTTTGTGCAAACTGTTCATAGTCTGATCTGGCTTTGTCCTGATGCATCAGAACTGTTGAAAATCCCTGTGCACGATATTTTGATGCCTCATCAATGGCACGTTCCAGAGGACAGCTATATACAAGCAGCAGATTGCGATTCTCGGGTGAAGGGCATATTTTCTGACGGGTCATTGCATTCATCAGATCATCAATGATCACAACAAATCCAGTAGCCGGTGAAGGTTTACCGAATCTTGCAAGCAGATTATCGTAGCGTCCTCCTTTGGCAATAGCACTACCGGACTGGTAAGTGTAGGCATTAAAGATAACGCCTGTATAATAATGGTATTTGCTTATCATAGCCAGATCAAAGGAAACATATTGCTCTACACCGTATGCTTTAAGAACCTCATAAATATTCTGCAGTCTTTCGACAGCCAGAATGGAGTGTTCGTTGTTTGCATTATTGAGTGCTTCTGTTAATATTTCATAAGAACCGAATAGATCACCTACACGTAAAAGAGCCTTGCTGTCTTCTGATGGAACACCTTTATTCAGCAGTAATTCCTCAGCACCGAATCCGTTGCGATTAGAAATAAATTCACGAAGTGCCAGTTCTGTATCTTCATCAAGGTTTGCATGGCTGCACAATCCTTTGAAATAGTCTACCTGTCCAACAGAAACCTGAAATTCTTTCAAACCGACATTAAGGAGTGATTTGATCAGAAGGGCAATCATTTCAGCATCTGCTTCAGCACTGGCATCTCCTATCAGTTCTGCTCCCATTTGAGTTGTTTCTTTTAATTTACCCTGCAGGTTACTGGTATTGATATAGTTGTTGCCTGAATAACAAAATCTTAAGGGTATTGTCTCATCCATAAAGTACTTTGCAGCACTTCTGGCAATTGAAGGTGTGAAATCCGGACGCAATACTAATGTGTTGCCTTCTTTATCAAAAAATTTATAAAGTTCCTTGGAGGGAGTTGTTCCAATCTCACGACCGAATACATCGAAAAATTCAAAGGTCGGAGTCTGGATATCCTGATATCCAAAACTTCTTAATTCCTGATGAAAAAGGTCCTGAATATAAAGTTTGCTGGCATATTCAGCTCCATAGATATCGCGTACACCTTCGGGTGTATGAACTAATCTTTTTCCCATAAAATCCATAGTATAATCCTAAACCTTTCTTTATTTGATCAGCGCTTTAATGATTTAAAGTGATAATTAACTACCGTAGTAGCATAGCGAATTATTCGTAGTATACACTTTTTGGGACAGTGTGTCAACCTCTGTCGTTTAAATCGTGCTGTATCATGTCCAGATAAGGGACAACGAAGCCACCTTTTTTGGGGAAAAAATATTGTTGAGAAAGTTCATCAAAACGGAAACTTTTACGTCCCCCCTGCTCCATGCGTGTCCAGAATGTCATAAGTTCTCTTAGTGTCAAATAATACATAATGTCGCGGTGAGTATAATAAATCAGAAAAAAAGCAATACCATCCTGTTTTTCAAAGTCCTGCATAAAAGTGACCTGATGTGGGTGTATATTTTGCAGTGCAAATGTATCAACGGCACATTCTTTGGCATCAAAACAGATCGGAATCCCTTGTACGGCCCCAATATAATCAACAGTACTTTTCTGATCAAAATAGGCAAGCGTAATGTGCCTGGTTTCCTTATCAATATTAATAGGAGTAATTGGAGTAGGAATTTTTTGAATGAGGGCTAATCCATTCTCTCTGTATTTCTCATTGGTCATATTGATCATTTCTTCTAGCAGAGACCCACGAAGCCCTCTGGAATTCCATGTAGCCATATATATTATCAAGCCTTTCTGTATCTGATAGTCTGTGAAATCAGATACCGGATTTTTCTATACTCAGTACTTTATTAAAAATCGGCGGTTCAGGACAACTAAGAGTTAATTCAGATAATTCTTTAAAAGCACTTTCCTGAATTTTTGGAAACGTTAAGCGACAGGCATGGAGAAGTTGTCCATGAACGCCGAGAGATTCATATTGCCTGTTTAACTTACAGAAACCATATTTATTATCTCCGATAAGAGGATGTCCGATAGATGACAGGTGAGCACGGATCTGATGCGTTTTGCCTGTGTGAAGCCGGATTTCCAGTTTTGTCAGTTTGTCATTACCATACAGTGGATGAATTTCCGTATCAATAAAAGCAGTTTCACTTCTGTAAGAGGAAGGAACTTCATCTAAATCGGAATAAACAGTTACCTTGTTTGTTTCCGTGTTTTTGTACAGGTAACCATGAATCCTGCTGTCCGTATTGACTTTTCCATAAACGATACAGGTATAGTATTTAGCCAGAGTCCGGTCTTTGATAATCTGACTCATATACTGGCTTCCGGCTAAGGTCTTACTACAGATTACCATTCCAGAGGTGTTACGGTCGAGAC
>CAYRAW010000343.1:0-2957 GCA_964422225.1 uncultured Roseburia sp. | reverse complement strand
AATTTTATTAGATGCCATGAGTCAGTTATTCTTTTCTCTGAGTGTATCTATGGGAATCATGATCACCTATGGATCTTATGTGAAAGATGATGTGAATCTGATCAAGGCAACCAATCAGATTGAAATATTTGATACTGCTGTTGCATTTCTTGCAGGTATGATGATCATTCCCGCCGTATTTGTATTTCTTGGAACAGAAGGCATGTCATCCGGTCCAAGTCTGATTTTTATTACATTACCTAAGGTATTTGAATCCATGGGTATCCTTGGAAAGTTCGTTGCAATTATTTTCTTTATCATGCTCGCATTTGCAGCGTTAACCTCCTGTGTATCTGTTATGGAAACTCTGGTAGCCAACTGCATGGAGATTTTCCATCAATCAAGGCAAAAGATGTGTGCTGTTATCGGTATTTATTCTCTTATTACTGCATTGGTGATCTGTCTGGGATATAATGTATTCTACTTTGAAGTACAGTTGCCCAACGGTTCTGTCGGACAACTGCTTGATGTTATGGACTATATCAGCAACAGTTTCCTGATGCCATTCATTTCTCTGCTGACCAGTATCCTCATTGGCTGGGTCATCGGTCCACAGTGGATTACTGATGAAGTGACAAAGAATCATGAGAAGTTTCCACGGGCAGGATTATACCGTTTCATGATCCGATATGTCGTTCCCGTTGTTATGCTCATTTTATTCCTGATGTCTACCGGAATACTTAATGTATTATAATCGCATATCCAGTTTCGATACTTTACGGTCATAGGTAAGTAATCCATTTACCTCTTCCTCAATATCTGTTAACTGTGTATACACCGCAGCGCTTAATCCCTCTGGATAAAGATCCTGGATTTTGCGCTGCATTTTTTTGTATTCTTTCTTCAGATCAGGAACAGAATATGTTCCATAGCCAAACACATCATCCGAATAACTATGTCCTTCTATTCCACACGCAAGTCCTCCGTATTCCGATATGGCATATGGTTTCCTGCTCTGTTCTGTAACCAGATCAAAGAAATAAATGTGTACGCTCTTCAAATCACCTGCATTCTGGTCAAACCAGCCGCTATGTGCATCAATCAGACGGCTGTTATCAACTTTGCGTACCATCTCTGTATTTTCTACCGCATCGAACTGTCCCCATCCTTCATTGAATAATACCCATGTGCAGATACAAGTGCAGTTATATAACTGCTCTATTGTCTCGAGGCATTCTTTTTTCCATTCCCGTCTGCCTTTGGGATTCCGTCTGGACAATAAAGCATACTTATTGTCCTTTATTTTGCGCAGCCTCTTAATAACAGTGGGAATATATGTGGTATACAACAGACGATATTCTCCTCCGCCATTGATCATATCCTGCCATACCAGCATTCCAAGCCTGTCACAATGATAATACCATCTCATAGGTTCTATCTTACAATGTTTACGGATCATGTTAAATCCATGTTTCTTTGCCATCATGATATCCTGTATCATTGCTTCCTCACTAACCGGAGTCAACAGACTATCCGGATAATAGCCCTGATCCAAGATTCCATTCTGGAAATATGGTACATGATTCAGGCACAGTCTGGGTATATTATCTACATCCTTTTCAACAGTAAAACATCTCATTCCGAAGTACCCTGCTATCTGATCTTCTCCGTAATTGATGATCACCTGATACAGAAAAGGATCAACAGGAGACCAGCTATGCATATTAGGAATTGGCATGGTCACCTTACGCACACCTGAAACGGTCAATTCGCTGACAGGAACTTCATTTTCATAAATGACAACACGACATGGCTGACATTCCTGCGTCTTTTCATTTGTAAAAAGTTCAATTTCCACACTGCTCTCATCATATTGAGGAGTAATATGCATTCTCTGCACATAAATATCCGGTACCCATTCATACCATACTGTCTGCCAGATCCCGCTTTGTGCAGTATAGAACATGCCGCCATTTTCCAGCTTTTGCTTGCCTCTTCCATGATAAGAGGTATCACTTCTGTCCCTGACACATACCTGCAAACGATTTTCACCTGCTACGATATATGGCGTAATATCAAGCGAGAATGCCTGATAACCACCCGAATGGAATCCTGCCTGTGCACCATTTACATACACTCTGCATCTCTCATCACAAGCCCCAAAGTGCAGGATCAGCCTGCTTCCTTTCTGTATTTCATCGAGTAAGATCATTCTCTCATACCAGAGAAATTCTTTAGGCTGCAATTGTCTGTTGACTCCGGACAAATACGCTTCCGGAGAAAATGGTACAAGAATGTCGCCATCATAATGCTCCGGCATCTTACTGTTCAATGTAAATGCATATTTCCACATACCATTTAATATTGTATAGTTATTTCTGACCATCTGCGGCCTGGGATATTCCTCCAGAACTTTATCTTTATTCAAATGTTCCCCCCATACAGTCATAAGCTGATTCTTTCCAGAGTCTTTCTTTTGTAACTGTAATGCCTGGATCATTTCCTTTATTTTCATCCTGTCTGCTCCCTTCTGCCTGCTCTGATCATATAACTTATGTATTGTCTTTATATTTCCTGAGCGTATGCCAATTGTGCCAGTCTGACTGCACCCATAATTCCCTGATCATCATGCAGACTTGCAGGCACAATATAATGTTCCATATCTTCTAAATATGGTGTTTCATAATAATGGTTCAAATACTCCAGTACCTTACTGCGTATCATTGGAAACAGCTGCTCCTGATGCATGACACCGCCACCCAGAATAATTCTCTGTGGACTTAATGTCAGTATCATATTGACTATTCCCTTTGCCAGATATTCACTTTCCAGTTCCCATACTACCTGCTTATCGACTAATTCATATGCTTTTTTGCCCCACCTGGCTTCAATAGAAGGTCCTGATGCCAGCCCTTCCAGGCAGCTGTCATGGCAAGGACACACACTATGTCCCGGATCATGAGGATTTCGGGATATCA
>CAYRAW010000342.1:0-2959 GCA_964422225.1 uncultured Roseburia sp. | reverse complement strand
AATAGAAATTTGTAACCTTCGGGAATAAATCAGATATCTGGAATTTAGTCTGACAATACGGACAGCCTGTCATTAGTTCCTTGATTCTGCTGACAGCACCGCAGGATGGGCAGCAATAATAGTCACTTTCTACTGTGCTAGTCTCTACTATCGTATCAGTTACGATTGCGTTGATAGCGATCTGGCTCTCCTGTGTATCTATGCATTTGCCATCCTTATAGTATTTATAAGAATTAGAGCCAGTCTTTCGACTGGCTCTGCTCTACCACAAAGCATGTTACAATTTGTTTGGATAATTCTCTAGCTGATGGAAAATACCAACTACATTTACAACATCTACTCTCACATCAAAAATAATAATATAATTCATCTTTGGCACAACTACCTCTCGATATCCTTTCTTTGCCAGATACGCATTTCTACATTCAGAAAACTGAAAAGGATTAACCTCCAGTCTGTCATAGATGCCATCAATACTATCTAACAGATGCTTCGCTGCCTGTTCATTCTTTAAACAATAAATCAAATGATACACAAGATTATCAAGCAATTCATGGGCATGTTCTGTAACCTTTATTTTATAAGCCATACTTTGCCCTCGTTTCTCTAAGGGCTGCTCTGGCATCCTTTACCTGACCTGCTTCTATCTGCTTTTCAGATATCTCTATATCTCTATACATGGCAATGTGTTTCATGGTTGACTCATAAGTCTCCATACTCATAATCACCATATCGCCATAACCATTTTTAGTAACATAAATTGGCTCCTCTGTCTTGTGGCACATATCAGATATCTCTGATGTGTTTTTCAAATCTTTAATTGGAATTATATGTGGCATAATAGATACCTCCTTTATATATGGTCTAATTATACCATAATTATGTTCTTTTCCAATCTTTTTATTCATTAAAATCATGTTAAAAAAGAATACCACATGAGCTTTATAGCATAATTTCTTGACCGACGCAGTACATTTAAACTATACACTTAATGAAAATAACGAAAAAAAACGGTCAATGACACATATGCCATGACCGTTTCTCTTATATTTCTATGCACTTTAGTTCTCATTCATCTTAGCCAGTTTAGCTGCCTGGTCGGCTGCGATGCAGGCGTCAATGATCTCCTGAATATCGCCATTCATGATCTTATCCAGTTTATACAGTGTCAGGTTGATTCTGTGATCTGTAACGCGTCCCTGAGGGAAGTTATAAGTTCTGATCTTCTCAGAACGATCCCCTGTACCGATCTGGCTTCTACGCATCTCTGCTTCTGCATCATGTCTCTGCTGCTGCTCGATATCATATAACTTGGCACGCAGAAGTGCGAAAGCCTTCGCCTTATTCTGTAACTGAGATTTCTCGGTCTGACTGTATACGACAATACCTGTAGGATAGTGAGTCAGGCGCACAGCGGAGTCTGTGGTGTTGACACACTGTCCACCGTTACCGGATGCACGCATTACATCGATACGGATATCTTTATCTTCGATCTTGATATCAATATCTTCATCAACTTCCGGCATAACAGCGACACTGATCGTAGAAGTATGGATACGTCCACCAGACTCAGTCTCAGGTACACGCTGTACACGGTGTACACCGGATTCATACTTCATTACAGAGTATGCACCCTGTCCGCTGATCATGAAGGTAACACTCTTCATACCGCCGATACCGATTTCTTCGACTTCCATCGTTTCTACCTTCCAGCGGCGGCTCTCTGCGTAATGTACATACATACGATAGATTTCTGCTGCGAACAATGCTGCTTCATCTCCACCTGCGCCTGCACGAATTTCCACGATTACGTTCTTATCATCGTTAGGGTCCTTAGGCAGAAGGAGAATCTTTAACTGCTGCTCTAATTCTTCGATACGCTTCTTGGCATCATTGAGTTCCTCCTTGAGCATTTCACGCATCTCTTCATCATTTTCAGATTCCAGCATAGAGAGGGAATCCTCTACTGTCTCTTTACATTTCTTATATTCTGTATAAGCCTCTACAATAGGCTGCAGATTACTCTGCTCTTTCATCAGAGAGCGGAATCTTGCCTGATTATCTGCTACTGTAGGCTCATGTAACTCGTTCATGATCTCCTCATAACGGGCGATCAAATCATCTAACTTATCAAACATCTTAATCCTCATTTCTGTGCACGTCCTTTGCACACAACGAGTTTGTGTCAAGTGCACGCAGACACAAATCCCGGGTATGAAAAATCTTTCATATATGAATTTTCATACTACTATTCTATATTATTCCAACAGCCGGTTACTACACGGTCAAATCCTGCATAATCTTTTATGATTTCAACCTCACAAAAACCTTTATGTATCATCATATCTTCTACAGCCTCGCCCTGATCGTAACCTATCTCAAAGAACAGTCTCGCACCTCTCGTCATATATGATGTACACTGTTCCACAATTCTTCTATAAAAATACAGCCCATCTTCTCTGCCGTCAAGTGCCAGCATCGGTTCATGCTCTCTGACCTCCGGCATCAGTGTATCAATAACTGCTGTTTCAATATACGGAGGATTCGATACGATCATATCGAACTTACCCTCTACCTTCTCCAACAGATCACTGTATCTGAACTCAGCCTCTAATCCCAGATTCTGTGCATTCTCTCTGGCAACTGCCAGTGCATTTTCTGAGATATCCACACCCAATCCTTCACATTCATTGCTGTATTTTAACAGGCTGAGCAAAATGCAGCCGGAACCGGTACAAATATCCAGTATCCTCATGCCATCACTCAGATAGCGCATTGCTTCCTCTACCAGAATCTCCGTATCCTGTCTGGGAATGAGCACATGTTCATTTACCTTAAAGGTCAATCCCATAAATTCCTGCTGCCCTGTTATATGCTGCAATGGTATTCTCTGCGCCCTCTTCTCAATCACCATATGGTAGAACTGTTCTTCCAGATCACTGCGAACACTGTTACCATG
>CAYRAW010000341.1:0-2962 GCA_964422225.1 uncultured Roseburia sp. | reverse complement strand
GAGGTGAGTCAAGCTGTGGTTCGCCCTCTTTGGTCAAAATCTCAGCTCCAAATCCATTAAGCCAGCAGCAGCATAATAAGGAGTACTATGCTGTTCTACAAAACCATAATGACCGCCTTTTGTGTTTTCCTGCATGTAGGTATACAATTCATCCGTAGTCTTTGGCACTTCTTCATCTTTCATATATAGTCTGTTATACATAAACAGCAATGTTTCGTAATAGATAGGAAGCTGATAAATTGTACCCTTATAAGTAGCAGCCTGGATCGTACTGTCCATATACCCTGACAATTCATCCTGAGGAATTATGTCTGTGATTGGCGCAAGAATACCCATTTCTGCATAAACTCCTATTTTATCGTGAGCAAAAAAATACATATCAGGAGCAGCATTTGGATTATTTCCAGCCATCTTTAAACTTTCCGTCAGATCACTCTTCTTCTCGAGTGTAACATGTATATCCGGCTCCAATGTTTCAAGCTTTTGCTGCAAAATCTCCGCAACTTCGTCTTCCTTGTCATGCCAGATCACTATGTTAGTAACTCCATCTGCACTCTGATCCGTACCAGTTGCTCCACAACCTGTCAGGAATCCGGATACTAACGTCATAGATACCAAGATTGATAAAAATTTCTTCATGCTGCCCTCCTGAATATTACTTTACGTTCTTCTTTTTCTTCATAACAATTACTACAATAACTACAACTGCTACAATGATGAGTACAATTACAATTTGCACAATCGGTGCGTCGGACTGCTCTACGGATTCTACTGCTTCCGTACTCGTTGGTGTAGTCTGTTCCTGTGTATTTACAGTTTCTGTTGTCTCAACTTCCTGTGATATATCTGGTTCCTCATAACTTACTGTATAGTCTTCCGATCCATTCACTACTACCCAGACATCCTTCTGTGTCTCAATGGAAATATCAGTTGTCTGAACGCTTCCTTCATTACCATTTACAATGATCGAATTTACCCAGCCTGGAATTTCCTTCGTAAGCCATTCTCCATTCTGTTCCAATGCATCACCAGGCCATGTAGCATAGACATTCGTTCCATCAGGTGCTGACCATGCCCACAAACAGGGATTCTCCCAGTCATTTGGTGCCACAACATGTATCGTAACATTGGGAATAGCTTCCTTATCAGGATCTGTATAACTAAAGTCAGCTGTTCCATCTGCTTCTACAGTAACCCAGATTTCTGCCGGATCAATACTGAGATCCTCTGTCTGTACCTGTCCTTCATTCGCATTAATTATGATCGAATTTACCCATATCGGAGCTTTAGCTGTATACCAGTCATCTTCATTCTCTGTCATGGTTTTACCTGGCCATGCTTCAAATGCATTGATTCCATCGGGTGCTGACCATGCCCACAAACAAGGATTTTCCCAGCTTGTATCCACTTTTGCATGGATCAGGAATTTTTCAACATATTCAGGAATATCGCCTTTTGTCTGTGCATCATAAGATATATCTGCATGATCCGCATCCTGAACAGATATCCATGCATCCTTACCTTCTGTGATCAATTCTGATGTCTGTACGCTTCCTTCATTGGCGTTTACAATGATATGATTTGCCCAATCAGGAACCCATACATAATACCAACCATCATTATCCGGCAATGCCTCGCATTCTTCTCCAGGCCATGCAGCAAACGCATTGTTTCCAGCTTCATCCCATGCCCAAACACAGGGATTCTGCCAGTCCTGTGGAACATTAATACATAATGCAACCTTCTCTTCCCCGGTTTCTGCTGCAAATGCCATAGAAGGAATCAGCATGATCAACATAGCTATCATGCACAGAAACGCATATACTTTTTTAACAGACCTTTTCATGATCTTACCCTCCATTTAATCTCAAACACTTTATGGTGTATTGCCTTCTCAATGAATGTATGCGCATATTTCATTTGATAAATTTATTATAAAACATAAAAAATAACGGTCAACTTGATTTTAGTTAACCGTTTTCCTTGCATTTTGGCGATTATATCCTGTTTTCATTTTGCATTTTGTATATATTTACCATACTTTTTGAGTTTTAGAAACTTTTCCCTTTATTTTTGTGAAGTTTTAACGAAACTTTTTCCCTGCATTTCAAATACGAAATACACCATATAGTGTCATTCATTTCATGACTCATATAACTTAACTCCTTCGCGATTTACATTCTTATAAAACGGATAAACAGAACACCAATAATTAAAATGTTCCTCAGACTTAACAACCGGCATAATTTCCAGATCATATTGCATGTTAAAATCATAGGTAAATTCAGAAATTTTTTCCCTCGTTGAACTTATCTGCTCATCAGACAAATCTACCAGAATCATAATATCCTGATCAGAATCCTCATTGTAATCATCTCTCGCATAAGATCCATATAAAATAACAGCTTTCAGATTCTTTCCATATATCTTCTTAATACCAAGTGCATACTTATTTAGAAGTCTATTTATCTGTTCCGACATAGCATCACGCCTCATTTCGTTTAAAAAAATTCTACATATAGTATATTGTACCAAGCCGCTAGCGCGGCGGCTAGCCCTAAGTATGTGAAACCACTACTTTTTCTCATAAAAAATAGCAGTTTTTGCTTTTATGTTGTATTGTTGAATTACCCCTAACTCACATACACATAACCACATCAACTGCTATGCTTATGTTACCATGGATTTTTAAACTCGATAGTGTCAAGTGTTTTTCTCGTAACAAACGGCTTAAACACGTTATCTGTTTTTACAAAATATACCGTTTTATACCTCAAACACACACCTTTTTCGAGTTTTTGCAAGCATATTGCAAGCACAGATAAAAAAGTCAATAAAAAGGCGGGTTTTCGTCCTCAATCTCAATAGTGTCCTTTACATGAAATGATTATAACTATTTCTTCCTCTACTGCGTAGACAATTCTATGCTCTTCATCAATTCGCCTACTCCAAAATCCCGTTA
>CAYRAW010000340.1:0-2963 GCA_964422225.1 uncultured Roseburia sp. | reverse complement strand
AGTTGCGGGGTGTGGCTCAGTTTGGCTAGAGCGCCATCTTAGGGAGGTGGAGGCCGCAAGTTCGAATCTTGTCACTCCGACTAACACAGAACACGGTAGAATTTTTAATTTTACCGTGTTTTTATTTTAATATAAAGTAACGATTCAAACCATATAAAAAAGCTTTTGCATTCAGAACCTATGTTCTTTACTACAAAAGCCTTCTTATCAGCATATTATAATAATTAAGCGTTTACCTGATCCTTTAATGCCTTACCAGCCTTGAACTTAGGTGCCTTGGAAGCTGCAATCTTCATAGTTTCACCTGTCTGAGGATTTCTTCCTTCTCTTTCAGCTCGTTCAGATACTTCAAAAGTACCAAATCCTACTAAAGAAACCTTCTCACCCTTTGTAAGTTCTTCAGAAACAGTTTCAACAAAAGCATTTAATGCCGCTTCTGCATTTTTCTTTGTTAGGCCAGTCTTAGCTGCCATTGAATCGATCAATTCTGTCTTGTTCATTTTAGTCCTCCAAATTATAAATGTTTTATGCAAGAGCTATTATAATATAACAATGGTTTAAAATCAACAAATATTATTTTTCCCACTGTTGCAGAACAGAAACAAATGCCGGAATCAGTTGTTTCTTACGTGAAACCAAATCCTTCAGTTCAAATTTATGCAGCGATTTGGAAAGTTGGAATGCCTCAATGACCAATTCCTCTGCTCTGGGTCCAAAGCATAAAAGTTCCGTCTTTTCATATACAATATTAGTGAGCATAAAGAAACACATATCTTCCTGAAGTGTAGGTAGTATTTCATTTATATATGGTACGATTTTTTCCTTGATTTCTTCCAATTCAATACTGTTCATAGAATTTATCTGCCCTACACCAAACTGAAAATCATTTACAGTAAAGTTCTTATAGTCCTGTTTAAAAATTTCTGAAGCATCTTTATTGCTCAGATCACTTCCAGCACCGAACATATCAATTGCAAATTCCTCTATCTCTACACCACATATTTCTGAAAGGTGTGCCGCTGCTGCCTTATCTACTTCTGTAGCAGTAGGAGAATGGAACATTAATGTATCTGAAATAATTGCTGCCATCATAATACCGGCAATATTCTTCGGAATCTCAATTCCTCTCTCCTGATACATCTGATATATAATTGTGGCAGTGCATCCTAAGGGCTGATTTCTAAAAAATACCGGCGACATTGTTTCCAGTGTGCCAATTCTATGATGATCTATAATTTCCAGAATATCTGCGTACTCTATTCCATCTACTGCCTGTGCCGTCTCATTGTGATCTACAAGGATCAGTCTCTTTTTACGTAAATTCAACAGAGTTCTACGTGATATCATTCCTACGTAATTATCTTCTTCATCCAGTACAGGGAAGTCATGATAACGCTTCTTTTTCATGATCGCTCTGATATCTTCTGTTTTATCCGTAATCTTAAATGTTGTCAGTTTCTCTTTTTTCATGAAATATCCGATAGACATACTCTGATTGATAAGTCTTGCTACCGAAAAAGAATCATACGGCGTATTGATCACGATACAATTATGTTCCTTGGCAAAATGCTGAATGGTCTTGGACACTTTTGCCCCCATACTGATCACAACACATGCTGCTCCCATTTCGATTGCACATAATTGCGTTTCATAACGATTTCCCAGAATAACCATATCACCAGGATGAATATAATCTTCCAGAACATCCGGATTAGCAGTTGCAATAACTACTTCCCCACTTTCAAAATATCCATCTTCACTTCCTACGATCATTCTGGCATCCAGTGTTTCCAGAATATTTCTGTAAGAAGTCTTGGCAGTTGACAAAATGCAGTTATCATATACATCCATATATGCATTTGCAATATCACCAATTGTGATAATACCTGCCAGTTTACCATTTTCCAATACAGGGAGTGTTACATCGCCTCTATCACGCATCATATGCCATGCTTTCTTCAATGAAACGTCTGCTGTAACACCTTCTACGTCATTCATATCAATATCCCTTGCATCCGTCATAACATCATCCAGATACATTGGAGCTTCTACATGAAAAGCATTTAAAACATACTGTGTTTCCTGATTGATCTGACCTGCTCTGGCAGGAATATATTTTCCATTATCACATGTATTTTTCAAATATGCATATGCAATTGCTGAACTAATGGAATCCGTATCCGGATTTTTATGACCTACAACATATACCGGTCTTTCGCTCTTTTCCATAATATCCATAAATTGAATCTACTCCTTATTAATGATTATCCTCATTCACTGAATTTAGTATAACATAATTCCCCTTTCCTACACTAGATATTTTTTTAACAAATTGTTTGATATATATCTTTTTAAATTATCTGTTTATTTGTATAATTATATGTAAATTATTGAAAATTCAAAAAATTAATGCTATAATAAATTGCGTATTTAAATTGTAATGAACTACTCGTTGATAACTGTTTTCATAAAACTATACAGAAAGGTATGGTGTAATTCCATGAGAGGATATGAGAAATTCACAGTACTTGAATGTGAGGAAATCGAAAAGGTAAAAAGAATCGGAGAACTTCATGGTAATTCTCCTGAATTAAAAGAGGCTTGTCAGGAAGCGTACCATCTATATCGTGAAGGTAAAATTTCTGCGGAATGTTATGGAAAGATCTACTCAGAAGCATTTGATAATTATCTGGATGTTATTATGTAATTTTAACAGGAATAGGCAATGTGAATCATTTTCACACTGCCTATTCTTTATAATAATTTTTATCCTAGATGCTGGATATTACCCTTCCCAATTCATGCCAGTCACCTCTATCTTTTTTCTCTATATAAATACTTTTTCCTCTTCCGTGGATCGGATATAATTCATACCTTCCCTCATGCATTAGAACTTTTCTAATATGGACTGTCTTTGTCTTCATGTTAATACTTACTGTAATATCCCCAATTCTTGGCATACG
>CAYRAW010000339.1:0-2979 GCA_964422225.1 uncultured Roseburia sp. | reverse complement strand
TACAATATGTTTATTGGAAATCTGGCAGTTTGGTTCTTCCATGGTCATGTTTCTGGCAGCATTGAAGAATGTTCCTAAGTCACTGTATGAAGCCGCTGAAATTGATGGGGCAGGTAAAGCCACAAGATTTTGGCATATAACTTTGCCACAGATATCTCCAATCATTTTCTTTACGGTATTGAATCAGACAATACAGGCATTACAGAACTTTACATCCGCAGATGTTATAACAGAAGGTGGTCCTTTGAAATCCACATATGTACTGGGAATGAAATTATACAGGGAAGGTTTTGGTTATTTTAAGATGGGCTATGCAAGTGCTATTTCCTGGATTGTATTTATTGTAATATTTACATTCACAGTAGTGTTGTTTGCATCTTCTAAGCTTTGGGTTCATTATGCAGATGAATAAAATGTGAGGAGTCAGCAGTGTAAAATATAAATTTTTACACGCAAATTTGTGCCTGCAGCCCCAGGTTTGCAGGTTACTGAAAGGCATGGTGACTAATATGAAGTCAAAAAAAAGAAATCTGTTTTTTGATTATTTATTAATATTTATAATTGGATTTATTTTACTGTATCCAATTATATGGATGTTTTTTTCCACTTTTAAGACAAATGAAGAAATTTTTGGTTCATTTAAACTTTTGCCAAAATCCTTCTCTTTCCAATATTACATAGATGGCTGGAAGGGAAGCGGTAAGTTTACTTATGCAAAGTTTTTTCTTAATACATTTATTATGGTAGTACCAACTACATTATTGACAGTTCTCTCATCAACACTTGTTGCGTATGGATTTGCAAGATTTAATTTTCCAGGTAAAAAGGTACTTTTTATTCTGCTGCTGGCAATGATGATGCTGCCTAATGCAGTAGTTATCATTCCTAGGTATACACTGTATAATAAATTTCACTGGGTAGATTCCTATATGCCTTTTTATGCACCGGCAGTATTATGCTGTAATTCCTTCTTCCCTTATATGATTATTCAGTTTTTGAGAGGTATACCGAGGGAATTAGATGAATCTGCCTATATTGATGGATGTGGTACGTTAAAGACTCTTACGAGTATTATCTTACCGTTAATGAAGCCTGCATTGTTTTCAGCCGGACTGTTTCAGTTCCTGTGGACGTATAATGATTACTTTAATTCTCTGATATTTATTAATTCTGTTAAAAAGTATCCGATTTCCCTGGCGTTGAGAATGTCTCTGGATTCAGAATCAGTAGTGCAATGGGGTAAAGTTCTTGCTATGGCAACAGTAGCGGTTATTCCGGTCATGATACTTTTCTTTGCGGCACAGAAATATTTTGTTGAGGGTATTGCTACCAGCGGACTCAAAGGTTAATGAACTATTTTGTATATAGTATTTGACAACTTTTGAGACAAAGAGTATAGTTAATATTGAAATGAAATAGTGATACAGATATAACAATGGCGTTTGTAACAGTAGTGATCTGCTGTTTACAGGCGTTTTTTATTTAATAAAGAGAGAGTCAGAAATGTAAGAAGGGAGAAGTGTTTATGACAAAATCAATTGCAATTAAATCTGCCTTTTCCTGTGGTGGAAGAGCATTGGATTATTTAGAGCACATCAGTTGTAAAAATGTTGTTATGATCAGGGATAGCCATATGAATGAAGGAGTAGGTAATATAGTATCCCAGATCAGAGCATATATGGACTCTATGGGTGTGGTTATGGGCGAATATGATATTGGGGGAGAAAGATTATCCCAGATTCAGTTAATGGGCGGCATTCAGTTCATGAGTGAGAAAAAACCCGATATGGTAATTGCGATAGGTTCTGAACTGACGATCAAGGTTGCGAAGCTGATGCTGATTTTCTATGAATATCCGGAGCTGGCAGACAGTACCATAGAGAATGCAGATACAAAAGGAAAAAGTCTGCGGACCAGGCTTGTAGTTATTTCAGAAGAGTCTGAGGAAGCAGAAGGTGTAAATCAGGTAAATTCCATTAAAATAGACAGTGAAGACCTGAATTTTGAATAAATATACGTAAAAGAGCACAAAATGAATTACAATAATAAAAAAACATTGACTTTTTATAATAGTTAGTTTAAGATATGCACTAAGCAAAGGCACTTGGATAGATAGATTCCAGGTGCCTTTTTTGATTATATGAAGGAGAGATTAGTCATGATTAAGCTGGAGCACATCAATAAATACTTTGGAGAACTGCATGTACTCAAGGATGTAAATCTGGAGGTGGCAGAAGGAGAGAAGCTGGTCATTATCGGACCATCAGGTTCAGGTAAATCAACGACTGTCCGGTGTATGAATTTCCTGGAGGAGCCAACAAGTGGACATGTGTATATAGATGGCAAGGAATTGACAGCCAGAAATAAGACGAAGCTGGTAAGGGAAACGACATCTATGGTATTTCAGCAGTTTAATCTGTATCCTCATATGACCGTGCTGAAGAATCTTACATTGGCACCAACCAAACTTCATCATAAGAGCAAAAAGGAAGCAGAGGATCTGGCATATCATTATCTGGATGTAGTAGGACTTCGTGATAAGGCAAATGTATATCCAACTACATTATCCGGTGGACAGCAGCAGAGAATCGCAATTGCCAGGGCGTTATGTGCACAGACCAAGATCATCCTGTTTGATGAACCCACATCGGCACTTGATCCGGAGACGATTCAGGAAGTTCTGGATGTAATGATCAAACTTGCTAAGGAAAATATTACGATGGTCGTTGTTACTCATGAGATGGGTTTTGCCAGACAGGTAGCAGACAGGGTAGTGTTTATGGCAGACGGACAGATCATAGAAGAAGGTACGCCGGAACATTTCTTTACCAATCCAAGTAATGAAAGGGTAAAACAGTTCCTTGGAAAAATTATTCGATAGATACTGTAGAGGTCACGGGATTAAAACAGTTGAAATAATTAAAGGCAATGAATTGAGGAGGACAAAGTTATGAAGAAATGGAACAAATGGTTAGCACT
>CAYRAW010000338.1:0-2983 GCA_964422225.1 uncultured Roseburia sp. | reverse complement strand
ACACCGATCATGCCGATAATATGTAGAATTACATCTTTGCCGCTTACCCATTCAGGTAATTTACCGGTAAGATTGAATTTAATGGCACTCGGAACCTTGAACCAGGCTTTGCCTGTAGCCATGCCGGCTGCCATATCGGTACTACCTACACCTGTTGAGAAAGCACCAAGTGCTCCATAAGTACAGGTATGGGAATCGGCACCGATAATAACATCACCTGCGACCGTAAGACCTTTCTCAGGAAGCAGGGCATGTTCAATACCCATTTCTCCAACTTCAAAATAGTTGGTAATCTGATTCCTTATAGCAAATTCGCGAACACATTTGCAGTGTTCTGCAGATTTGATATCTTTGTTTGGTACAAAATGATCTGGTACGAGAGCAATTTTATCCTTGTTAAATACACCATTTACCTTCATCTTATCCATTTCTTTAATGGCGACAGGGCTGGTGATATCATTACCCAGAACAAGATCCAAATCTGCTTCAATCAACTGTCCGGCAGTGACTGATTCAAGACCTGCATGTGCAGCGAGAATTTTTTGCGTCATGGTCATTCCCATTGTCTCATTCCTCCTGTTATAGTGTGAGCCTGACTCACTTACATTTTGTAAAATTATAAATTAGTTAACGTATGTATGCAGTATAATATATTTTCATGAATTATTGATATCATAGCACGAAATTTAATATAATAATAATACATATATTTTATATTTACTATAACAATCAGTTATGGTAATATAAGACTAATGATTTGTATTACGGAGGATAAAATATGACACAGAATCTATCATCCTATTATGTGTTCTATATTGCGGCAAAAACAGGGAACATATCGGCTGCGTCAAAAGAATTGTATATTTCGCAACCTGCGGTAAGTAAGTCCATTACAAAACTGGAGGCTAACTTGAATGCGAAGCTTTTGGTACGCAGTTCAAGAGGTGTAACACTGACCAGAGAAGGTGAAGTCCTGTATGAACGTCTAAAAGAAGCATTTCATGCGATAGAGCTTGGAGAAGAACAACTTCGCTATGAGAATAAGATGGAAGTTGAACATCTTACAATAGGTGTCAGTACAACTTTATGTAAATATGTACTACTGCCCTATTTGAAAGAGTTCGTTCGCAAAAAACCGCATGTAAGGATTTCCATTGCCTGTCAGCCTACATATCAGACATTGCAGGCATTGGAGGATGGTACCATTGACATTGGGCTGGTGGGTGAGCCGGATGCTTCTTCTCCATTCATATTCTCACGTATTCATTCTATTGAAGATATCTTTGTCACAACACAAAGCTATTTGGATAATCTGATGATCAGGACCGGTTTGGATTATCATAATATGAAAGACACCAAAGAATTATTTAAAGTGACAACGCTTATGCTGATGGATAAGGAGAATCTATCAAGGAGATATGTTGACCAGTATATTACAGCAAACGAAATACAGGCCGAGAATCTGATCGAAGTATCTACCATGGATCTGTTAATTGAATTTGCTACGATCGGTATTGGAATAGCCTGCGTGATCAAGAATTTTGTAGAACAGGAATTAAAAGATGGGACGTTGGTTGAGATACCAATGCCTTTCTCTATTCCCAAAAGAAACATAGGACTGGTATATCCAAAAAAACAGTATCGAAACCCTGCATTGGAAAGCTTCCTTGAATTTTATAAAGAATATGTATAAAAAATGGTTATGGATTTGCTCCATAACCATTTTTATGTAATGACTTAACGAATCATTTTGATTAGTTATTAACTAAT
The DNA here is from genome assembly GCA_964422225.1 of uncultured Roseburia sp. Classification (GTDB taxonomy): domain Bacteria; phylum Bacillota; class Clostridia; order Lachnospirales; family Lachnospiraceae; genus COE1. Next base: position 1,213 of record CAYRAW010000338.1, on the reverse strand, counting down.
TTATCTTCTTCATTGTTCCAGCTATACAGTTTACGAATCTCTTCGCCAACCTTCTCTGATGGATGCTCAGAAGCTAACTTTCTCATAGCCTTGAAGTGAACCTGACGACCTGCAGGAGACATATCAAGTAAGAATTCCTTAGCAAATGTACCATCCTGAATATCGGAAAGGATCTTCTTCATAGCCTTCTTAGTATCTTCTGTAACGATCTTAGGACCTGTTACATAATCACCATATTCTGCTGTGTTGGAGATAGAATATCTCATTCCTGCAAAACCTGACTGATAGATTAAGTCAACGATCAGCTTCATTTCATGGATACACTCAAAGTAAGCATTTCTTGGATCATATCCAGCTTCTACTAATGTTTCAAAACCAGCCTGCATTAATGCACAAACGCCACCACAAAGAACTGCCTGCTCACCAAAGAGGTCTGTTTCTGTTTCTGTTCTGAATGTTGTTTCAAGAACACCAGCTCTGGCTCCACCGATTGCTAATGCATAAGCTAATGCAATATCAAGAGCCTTACCTGTAGCGTTCTGCTCTACAGCTACTAAACAAGGAACTCCCTTGCCAGCCTGATATTCGCTACGTACTGTATGACCGGGTCCCTTAGGAGCGATCATAGTAACGTCTACATCAGCAGGTGGCTTGATGCAGCCGAAATGAATATTGAAACCATGAGCAAACATTAACATGTTGCCTGCTTCAAGGTTTGGCTCGATGTCTTTCTTGTACATATCTGCCTGTAATTCATCATTGATAAGAATCATGATGATATCTGCTTTTTTTGCAGCTTCTGCTGCTGTATATACCTGAAATCCCTGCTTCTCAGCCTTTGCCCAGGACTTGCTGCCTTCATAAAGACCGATGATAACGTTACATCCGGATTCCTTAGCGTTTAATGCATGAGCATGTCCCTGGCTGCCATAGCCGATAATTGCGATCGTCTTACCCTCTAATAATGATAAATTACAATCTTCCTGATAATAAATCTTTGCTTCTGACATTTTCTTTTCCTCCTAGAAAATAAAATTATATAAAAAATTGTAAGCTACTCAAGATAGACTACGTCTTCTGTACCTCTTCCAAGACCAGTAATACCGGTTCTGGCAAGTTCCAGAATTTCATAATCCTGTAATAATGCAATAAATGCATCAATTTTAGACTGATTACCTGTAAGTTCGACAATCAGACTATCCATGTTGACATC
>CAYRAW010000337.1:0-3009 GCA_964422225.1 uncultured Roseburia sp. | reverse complement strand
CCAGTTTTTCCCCTGCCTCTATTGCAGGTCTGGTCAATATGATCCGTTCTACTTCATGGTTCTTAAATGCTGTGATCGCCATTGCCATTGCCAGATACGTCTTGCCGGTACCCGCTGGTCCCAGACCAAATACTATCATCTTGCTCCGAATTGCATCTATATATTTTTTCTGTCCCAGTGTCTTTGGTTTTATCGGTTTTCCGGTAATCGTATGGCATATGCAATCTGCATCTATCTCCAATAAAGATTCCTCATCACCTTCTTTGGACATCTCCAAAGCATAAGATATATTCTGTTCCTGAATCTGATTGCCTCTTCTGGATAACTCCACTAATTCATTTATTAACTTCACTGCCTTCTTAACATCTGCTTCTTCACCGGTAACCCGGACTTCTCCGTTTCGATCTGTGATCATGACCTGTAGATCATCTTCTATCTGTCTGATATAGGAGTCGTAATTACCAAAAATATTCTGCATATGTTCTGTCGGTATTTGTATTCCAATATGAAAATCTCCCACAGTTTTATTCCTCCTGCCCATTTTCCTGCTGCAACACAGTTTTCTCTCCCGTAGGCTTTATCACAAAAAGATCAGCATTTATTTCCATGCCTTTCCTATTCTTTACCATTTTAACATCTTTTTCAATAATTTGTACCCCTTTTTCTTGTAAACATAAAATAAATTTCTCAAACTGATTTAATAAAATGCTCTGCATTTCCTCTGTTGAATAATTACAATACTGTATTGCATACTCTTTTTTTAATATTGTTCCATAATAGATCGGTAAATATAAATTATCCAGGAGGCAAATCTGCGTTTTTTCCCTGATCGTCTCATATGTATGCTCCTTTGAGATTATAATTGGACTTTCCAAATAAAACCATGGTGTATCAACATAGACCCCTTTTGAAACATTTTGATTTTTATAAATAATAACCGGATATATTTCATTGATTTTCTTTTTATAATTACAAATTGTGGATATCATGATATCTGCATCTGCCTCATAGATCTGATAATCCACTATACTTTGCGATTCATCATAAATCGGCACCTGCCCCGATACTAATATTTGTCCTTTTTCGACAGTATCTCCTGCCTTTACCTTAGGAACTCCATTTCTGGTTATCATAGATACAATCATGCCGTTTTCTCCGGACAATATATCCATCCCCTGTGACACCTTTTTCTCTTCAGTATGTCTGTCATTTTCTTTGACCTCTATGTATAACTTTGTTCCTTCATAATAAATAGAAGTCCATGTTACCACCGGAAATGCCGTTCTGAGTTGCTTTTCCTCCGAATCACAATCCAGACTTCTTTTTGCCATTCCATAGTGGATTCCCTCTTTTACCAAAAAGTCTGTCAGCTCATCATCACTGATCTGTACATTTCCCACATACTCTATTGCCCATATATAGTCTGTAGTTACATTCAACATAGTCAGACATCCGATTACCCCTATAAAAAAAAGAATCCTTTTTTTAAGAAAAGGAATATAAAAAGGTAATCCACACTTATTCAGTACTTTCACTTTTGTCCCTGTCTTTTGCATCAACGGATGCATTTTCGTAAAATCTCTTCCTGCTACACGACAACAGTATGATGTATCATTCCTCTTGATATTCCATAATGCAATTTCGTGAGAACGGCACATATTGAACAGTCTTTCTACATAATCTCCATGCAGACTGACTTCTATATATCCGTTCACATAATGCATCCACTTATTTTGCAAGGTAATCACCTCGAAACTTTTACTTCATGAATCTGCCCCGATATTTTCATATCATCATTAGAATAATATACTATTGTCAGACAATCTCCACATATACTTAATTTACAGTCATGTCCTTTTATAATGATCTCATGACATGTATAAGACAGAATTCCCCTGAAATTTTCCAAATAGATATCACTGCCTCCTACCATATGAAGCAACGTTGCATTCATGATCAGGTCTTTAGGCAACATAAAAGCATCCGCAAAACGTTCCTTAGTATCCATGTTTTCCTGTTTCCACATACGCCACCACCACGGTGTTAAAAAATAAAGTGTGGATTTCTCCACACTTCATACTATGTCAATTAACTATAAATCATTCCTATTATCATCTATTTTATTTATGATATGGTTCCTTATTTATGATGCGGTAACTGCGATAAATCTGTTCCAATAGAATTACCCTCATAAGTTGATGTGGAAATGTCATATCGGAAAAACTTAATTTATCGTCTGCCCTTTTCAGTACACTCTGATGCAGCCCCAAAGAGCCGCCTATTACAAATACAATATTGCTTTTCCCATTTAATCCAAGGCGTTCAATATTTCCCGCTAATGAAACAGAATCCATTTTCTTTCCTTCAATGGCTAATGCAATACAGTAGGAATCTTCCCGTATATTTTTCAGAATTCTGTCGGCTTCCTTTTGTTTGATCTGTTCTTCTTCCGTTTCAGAAGCCTTATCCGGTGTTTTCTCATCAGCTACCTCGATTATCTCCAATTTACAATATCTGGATAATCTCTTTGCATATTCTGCAATTGCATCCCTGAAATATTTTTCTTTTACCTTGCCTACGGTTACCAGTGTAATATTAATTGTATCTCCACACCTTTCGTACTTTGATCATTTATCAAAAATCATACCATATATTTCTTCACACAAAGCATCCAGATAAGTTGCCTCCAATTCTCCAAACTGCTCCGTGACAGCATTCTTTATCACTGCATAATAAGAAAAATATTGCATTTCCTGTGGAATTTCTTCGACAGCCACTCCACTTTCATCATTTACAACATTTTTCTTTACATAATCCTGTGTAAGATTCTGTGTTGCCCATTCCTTGATCTGATTCGTCAGATCATCTTCTGCTTTTGCCTCTCCTGCATATTTTTTAGAAGAACGAAATGATGAAATGCCCATTATAATAAATATAGTGAACATCGTTCCCATTACTCCATAAGTAATGTATTTTCCCGGAGCTGCAAGCTGTATGGGCAGTACTTTA
>CAYRAW010000336.1:0-3010 GCA_964422225.1 uncultured Roseburia sp. | reverse complement strand
AATACATATTCGCCAATATATACATGATTCCCGGAACTATTCCATACCAGTAAAACAGACGGATAAATCCCTGGTCAAAAAACTCTGTATTTGCTCTATTGGAGAATAAGGTCCAATTTTCTACTCTTGCATTCTCAATCGCATGCGCATACTGAAATCTTCCATTTAATATCTGATCCAAATCGTACATAAACTGCGTTTCTCTTCCTGTGTAAGAACCTACAGCAGAAAAAATCACTAATGCCAGTACAAATGCAGCACTCAGCCAATAGATCCATTTCAGATTTTTGAGTATTGGAACATACTTCATAATAGCCGCTCCTATAATGGTTGCTCCTATTACCAACATCGCTGTATTTGAATCAGTATAATGATATGTGATCACATTTATTAAAAATAACAAAACAAAATGATACCATTTCATTTTATCAACATAGATATATAAGCATAAAACTGTCATCATATACATCATGCACTGAAAGGCATTAGGATGTCCCATTCCAAAGCAGTACCTTGTCTCAACAATGCCCGGAAATGATCCCCGGCCAAAATTGGCTGTCATTGTCATAGCACCAAATGTGCCACTTGCTGCTAAGACAAACAGAATTACCGAACCTGCCAGTGTAATGCCAAGTACCACCTTTAATATTTTCTTTACGTCAATATTTTTACAGGAAATCACAAAAACAGCAGCCCGAACCACTTCGTCTTTGTCATTTACCAGATACGATATGGATACCAGAATACCTGCTATCGCTATTGCGATCCATTCTTTTTTAGAATATTGGGTAGTAATTACCTTAATGCAAAATAATACAAAAGTCAGCCGGAATAGCTTTCCTTCCCAGGGATTGATATATGCACTTTTATCAATCATGACTATAACACTCTCTGTCACAAGTGCAATCCAAAAGCACAGATTGCCTATTTTATTCATCTTTTCACGCACAGCCATCTCTCCTATACTTCTATGCACTCTTTATTGAATGATAGATTGCTTCTAATTGTTCTGCAATTGCTTCATACGAAAATTTACTTTTTATATAGTTTGAAATCTTTTCTCCCCGGTAATAGTTTCCCTGTGTTAAGTGCCCGATCATTTCATAAACCGCCCGAACCAGTTCTTTTGCATCTGGTTCTATTAAAAGGCCATTAAATGGTTTCACAAAATCATCCGGTCCTCCATTAGCCACTGCAATAACAGGTTTTCCACAAGCCATGGCCTCTATATATACCACGCCAAAGGTCTCGTAACGGCTAGGCAGGACAAAACAATCACATGACTGCATTTCCTGTATTACCTGCTCTCTGTCCAAGGCACCGGTAAATTCTACATATTTTGAAATACCTTGTTCTTCCACCCATTGCTCTACTTTGGTTTTGGCGCTTCCTCCACCACCAATTACAAGCTGCACATCCGTATATTGCTTCACAACTTCTGTCCATGCCTGAATTAATAGATCGATACCCTTTTTATACAGTTGTGCTTCTTCCTCCATATAGCATACTGTAAGAAATCTGATTCCCCGGTGTTTCCAAGCATCTGCCCGTGGCACAAAGGCATCACAATTTACTACATTACCAACTACATCAATATCCGGGCGATAGGACTCTATCAGCTTGGCAAAGGCTCCACTTACACAGATTACTCTTGCTGCCTTTTGAAAAATTTTCAGAATGACTCTATCATTTTTTTCACTGATTTCATCCCTGTGCAGTTGAAACAAAGTAGCATGTTCTGTTACCACATAAGGTATTCCAATCTGCTCGGAAAGCTTCATGGCAGCGTACCCGGCCCATACACTGCAATGTGCATGTATGATATCCGGTCTATTCTCCTGCATATATTGATCATAAAGTTTCCAAATACCCTGGGCAAAGGCTTCACGATGTCCCTCTATTCCATGTTTCAATGGACAAAAACATCTGTTTCTGTAAATTTGAATACCTTCTATGATTTCAGCCTTTTCCTCACTGTATGTGAACCAGTCCTTCACGCATTTTATGGAATACGTATCGCAATACAGAATAGTAACTTTGTGTCCTTTTTGCTGTAATGCTCTTGCCTGTTCCAGGAAGAAACTTCCCAGCGTTTTTCTGCTCTTTGTTTGGAAAAAGGCAGGAATAATCACAATATTCATTGTCAGGTTCCTTCTCCTTCTATTTTGTCATTGCAATCTTAAGCCAGTATTTACATTGTTTCATGCCTTCCCATCCCATTCCGGCCTGTATCATATACCATAACTTTCTTCTGAAAAATAATTTCATTTCTGTTTTCTTCAGACGCATTTGTTGAGAAGCCGTAACAGATTTCTCTGACATGCGATACCAGACAATTTCTTCATCAATAAATCCAAACCTATATCCTGCATGCATGACCTTCAAATTCATAGGATAATCCTCAAACCATTTATATTCCTCATCATATCCCTTAACCTGTTTTAGGAAATCCATGGTATAAAAAGTTGCTGAGGGTGCCACGATCCGATTCTGAATAAGCAGCATCTGATACTGTTCTTTGTATGTTTTCTGAGCAAAGTCATAACATTTATTACAATATGCCCGGATTTCAGGAAAGGATGGATTCATATCATGTTCGGTAAACAAATGTACTCTGGCAATAGGAAACACGCCTGGATTCTTCTCGCAAAAATCAACATATTTCTCTATGGCATCTTCCGTCAGATAGTCATCTCCTGCGATTCCCTTATAATACATCCCCGTTGCAGCCCGTAGTCCTCTGTTGATATTAGATGGTAAGCCTGTATTCTTTTCAGTAGTTACTAATTTCATATCCCAAAGACATCCTTTGTTATCTTTCATCCAGTTTTCTACTACTTCAACGGTGTTATCCGGCGAACAATCATCTGTTACAATAAGTTCTATTTCCGGATATGTTTGTTTTTTTATACTTTCCAAAGTTTCTATAATGGTATCTGCAGATCTATATGCCAATACCACTACACTCACTAATTTCATGTATCTTTTACCTCTCCCAGACTATATCAGG
>CAYRAW010000335.1:0-3058 GCA_964422225.1 uncultured Roseburia sp. | reverse complement strand
TCTGCTTTCGCTATTTCAAAGGCATATTTAACAGCCTGTTTTATCATTTCACATCCATATCCTTTGTTCCTTATAACATTGTCAACCACAACAAATTTGAGCATACCTTCATTGGTATTCAAATTCACAGAAAAGCAGAAAAAACCAACCAGTGTTCCATCATCCGTAGTTGCAACAAAGGGACTATCTCCAAATCGTTCTTCTGCTTCTTGCAATAAATCATCAAAACCTTTTTTCTCCAGTGGATAAGGTATTAAATTTGCACACCATAGAGCGTGTGAACGTTCCTCTGTTATCCATTGAGATATAGTATTAAAATCTTTATTTTGATATGGTCTTATTCTCATTGTTCTTCACCCCGTAAAATTCCAATTTCTAACACATTGAAGCTGTATGCCGGTAAATTAATTTTTGACTGATAGTTTACTTTTGTCACTTTAGGGCTGACTTTATCAGGTTCATCAATGGAATTAACATCTAAGGGCTGTGCCTGCATCCTGATCTGGGTTACTGGTGTATTTTGATTGATATTCCATGCATCATCCAAATGGAGCTCTATCCGTTGCTCCTTGTCAGATGCATTAACCAATTTCACATACAGATGCCCTTGCTCATCAGCAGAAACAATATGATAAATTCCAGACTCTTCACCATCTGTCAGGTCACTTTTAATTGTGTACTTACCCGTATAATCACTATACAACTGCTGCACATAATAGTTCGGTGTTGCGTAACTGGTCCGATCATCAAACCAGATCAGATCCGGTGCCCACTGTTCATAGCCGATTCTTGCAAAAAGAGGCGCATAAGAAGCCAGATATACTACATCTGCATTACGTTCCACTCCTGTAAGAAAAGCAGCCTCTGACAATGCACAGTGCCAGTTATTACGCTTCGTTGACTCCTTTACCGCTTTATCATGTGCCGCATATTCTCCTGAAAAGACCTTAACATCTCTGGAATAATCGTCATAAAAATGAGTATTGGCTAAAAACCACTCCGGTTCCATATAATAGTGCTCATCTACTGCATATGTATAATTTGAATTATTCTTTGCCTTGGCATGATAATTTTCCCATGCTGCTTCATAAGTTGGTGTATGAACAGTCGGTCCGGCTGAACTGATCAAATTAATTTCAGGGTATTTATTATGAATGGCTTTTTCAAAATCATCATATCTTTCAAAAAAATCTACTCTCTCAGTCTGCCACTGCTCATTACCAATTCCAACATACTCTAAGCCAAAAGGTTCCGGATGTCCCATCTGCGCCCGAATCTTACCCCATTCTGAATCAGATGCTCCATTCGCAAATTCAATAAGATCCAGTACATCCTGAATAAATTCCTGATATGCAGGATCATTTCTTTCGACTAACTGTGTAGACTGATACTGACAGGCAAGACCAACATTTGCAACCGGAAGAGGCTTTGCCCCTAAATATTCACACAATACAAAATATTCATAGTAGCCAAGTCCCAAAGTCTGATTGTAATGACTGAATTTTGAGGTAAAATGGTTCTCCTCACAATTCTCATGAACCGCCCACCGATTCCAATTAGCCTTTCTCTGTGCAATATCACCCAACGTAAGTTTCCATTGATATCGATTGGTCAATTCATTACCTTCAACAACACATCCTCCTGGGAAACGCATAAATTTAGGGTGCATATCTTTTAATTTTTCTGCAAGATCTTTCCTGAATAATCCACAAACCGCATCCTCTGGGAACAGTGAAATACAATCAAAATCTGCTTCCGCCTGTTCCTCAAATAAAACCGCAAATAATGCATAACGTATTGTTTCATTTGCAGTAAATGAAACGATATATTTATGCCAATCACAAGCATATATTGACATATCTGTCAATACATGCTTTACATCTGTTTCTTTCTCTATTGCAGCAATCTGTACATTAAAAATCTGCTCCGTTCTGGCATAAAAACTTAGCCGATATGAATGTCCCTTTTCCAGATAAATCCCCTCATATGCCTGATTGGTAAAGCCACTACCTGCCTGTGCCCGTACATGCATATAATGTGGATTTACATTATTCAATGGATTCATCTCCTGAATCTGTAAATCTGCTTGGTTCCGTGGATAAGCTTTCCATCCATATAATCCGTCAAAAATCTGGTGATACGCATCCTTATCCCCCCGCGCATCCAGAAATTCAAAGGATCTGTTCTCCAACATCTCTGCATATAGACCACCATCTGCACCATAGTTGATATCCTCAAAAAATATACCAATTAAGTCATCCTGAATTGTAACTCCCTTATTGTGTGTAATTTTCAGCTCCATACCCTTCTCCTTTTCATGTTCTCGACCATATTTATTGTTTTTTGAAATTCTCCCTTTATGGAAAAACAACCGCCATATTTTGGCGGTTGCTTCAAGACTCTATTTTATTACAAATATTCATAATGGTCGGACTATGCTTACACTAGAACTGTATAAAATAAATCTTCCCTCTTACTATGCAAGTGTAACGTTTGCAGCTCTTAACTTCTTGCTGTTCTTAGGATCCTGCTCGATGTCAAAAGTAACCTTCTGACCTTCTTCAAGTGTCTTGTATCCGTCAGAAACAATTGCAGAAAAATGTACGAATACATCTTCGCCTGTGCTTTCATTTGTAATGAAACCATATCCCTTCTGAGCGTTAAACCACTTTACTGTACCCTGATTCATCTCAAGTACCTCCATTATAATATTTGTACACATTCTAAACTACTGCCGATAACCTTTTCTTTATTGAAAAAGCCAACCCATCCTGCAATTCAAAAGGAATGATTTGCAGAACAAGTCGGCTCATAGTTCAAATTGAATACAAGTGCAGTGTACCATTTCCATAACTTAAAGTCAACTATTTTATGTAAAAAAAAGGAAAACACAAACTATGCTTTCCCGAATTAATAGCGAGAGGGGGATTCGAACCCTCGACACTGCGGGTATGAACCGCATGCTCTAGCCAACTGAGCTATCTCGCCATATTAATATTTGTGTTCCCTCAAAACCGAATACAACTGTTCGCTCCGCTCTCTGTTGTATCATCATCAT
>CAYRAW010000334.1:0-3062 GCA_964422225.1 uncultured Roseburia sp. | reverse complement strand
ACAGTATTTACGAGGCTGCCAGAGATTTGGGAGCAAATGCCAGAGAGGCGTTGTTCAAAGTTGTGATCCCACAGCTTGTTCCGGGTATTGTATCAGGATTTATGCTGTCTGTTACGTTATCTCTGGACGATTATTTTATTACGACTTATACGAAGCCTGCGACTTTTGATACGATCAGTACCTATGTTGTGAATGCGACAAAAGGTTCCCATACAGAGATCAAGACTGCATTATGGGCATTGTCTACTGTTATATTTGTGGTGATTCTCACAGTGGTATTAGCCGGGAATGCTGTTTCACATAGAAAGGCAGGTGCTGATAATGACAGATAAGAGATGGAAAGCATTGGGAATGGCAGCCCTGATGACGGTCAGTGTGGCTGCACCTGTTAAAGTACAGGCAGCAGAAGATAATACCGTTACACTGCGTGTATGCAGTTGGGAGGAATACATAGATGAAGGCGGCTGGGAGCAGGAGGAAAGAATTGAACTTCCCAGTGGAGATGTTTTTGGAGAGAAATCTTTGGTTGAGGATTTTGAAGACTGGTATTATCAGACATATGGTGTCAGGGTAAAAGTAGAATATTCAACATTTGGCACAAACGAGGAATTATATAGCCAGCTTAACCTTGGAAATGTCTTTGATCTGGTCTGCCCATCAGACTATATGATCATGAAGCTGATGACAGAGAACCGTCTGGAACCTTTGTCAGATGAATTCTTTGATGCAGAAAATGATAATAATTATTATGTGAAAGGGCTGTCTCCCTACATCAGACAGGTATTTGATGATAATGAGATCAACCAGGAACCCTGGTCGGATTATGCAGCAGCCTATATGTGGGGCGTTACCGGCATTGTATACAATCCGGATAAAGTAACACAGGAGGAGGCCTCAACCTGGTCGATCCTTAATAATGAGAAATTCTACAGACAGGTAACGATCAAAGATAATGTAAGAGATGCCTATTTTCCAACATTGGCGATTTTGAATGCTGATACACTGATGGATGCTGATTTCAGGGCAGATGCAGATTACAGCCGAAAGCTCTCTGATCTGATGAATGCAACCGATATAGATACAATAAACAGGGCAGAGGCAGAGCTTAAGGCAATCCGACGTAATGTATACTCCTTTGAAACTGACAGTGGCAAGGCAGATATGATAACTGGTAAAGTGCTGGCGAATACCCAGTGGTCCGGAGATGCAGTATATGCTATGGATCAGGCTGAAGAAGATGACTTTATCCTGAACTGGGCAGTACCGGAAGAATGTACGAATCTGTGGTTTGATGGCTGGGTTATGTTAAAGAGCGGCATCGGTGCTGATGAGGCAAAGAAGCAGGCAGCGGAAGCATTTATCAATTATATGTCCAAACCTGAAAGTGCTGTGCGCAATATGTATTATATTGGTTATACCTCTGCAATAGCAGGGGGAGACAGCAATCTGGTATTTGAATATCTTGAAGATAATTATGGGGCAGAAGAGGATGAGGAGGATGTGATAGAATATCCTCTGGGATATTTCTTCTCCGGGGATAATACGGATGAAGATTATATCATCACAGCACCGGCAGAACAGGCGCACAGACAGCTCTCTGCACAATATCCCACAGAAGAAGTGATCCGGAGAAGTGCTGTTATGCTGTGCTTTGACGAAGAAGGCAATGCCAATATCAACCAGATGTGGATTAATGTGAGGTGTTTTAATCTGAGTATGATAAGCAATGTACAATGGCTGATGATCGCGGCTGTTGTGATTCTGGCAGTGATTCTTGTCATTATGTTACGCCGCAGAGATGAAATATTCACAAGGAAGCCGCCAAAAGGTTATATCGGAATATGATCATGATGGAGGAGACAGAAATCATTCCTTATGGTAATCTGTGAAGTGGAGAGAAGGTATTTATTGCAAATATGGTAAAAAAAGAGAAACAAATCTATCCGCGCCTGAGAAAAGAGATGCTTCGTATCATGAAAGCAGCGGATAAAGAAGGGCATTTACTGGAAACGATAATAGAAGAATTTACATTGCATCCTTTTTCCATGCCTGCTTTATGGGATTGCAGGGAATTTTTTTACAGGCTTAATATAGAAGATTGTATAAGAAATCCTGCTTTGCTGACGCATCTCGCACTACTCTCCTCCATGGCAGGACAACTGGAACAGGCGAAGGATTATGTGAAACTGATCGGCGAGACACCAAGACATTGGCAGCCACAGGACATAACTCGAAAGGATTTTTACAGAATTACACTGGAGCTGGTAATGCCTTATACAAGTGATGATATGTTCCTGAGAATTGTATTTTTCCTGATCAGAGTAAGGGCGGTACCAGTCATAGGACTTACACTGTCTGCCGGTCGACCGAGCATCCTTAATGGATTCCGGGATTTTACGAGGTATGGTCCCTATCTGGAAAGGTATAAGGAGAAGATCACAGACACAGTTCAGCAATTATATGGAAGTGTCGGCAAGAGTGTATATGAGATCATACTGGCAGAATGGTATTATCAGAATAATGACTGTTTCAATGCCCTGGTGCTTGTAACCGGTACGATTCCGCTTATGGAGCAGGAGCAGGATATGCGGTGTCTGTTCGTGGCATTGGCTCTGCAGATGAAGATACTGCTTGTGAATGGACAGACGAAAATGGCGAAACCATTGGTGCAGAAGATACGTGACCGAATACATAAAACAGGTTGGGAAGAGCTGACTTCCAGTTTGAATGCTCTGGAATGTCTGGCTGCCTGTTATGATGGGCAGCAGGAAGAGGTGGCAGACTGGCTGGAACATACAGCACCGGATGAGAATAAGGACATCTATATGATGGACATGTATGCATATCTGGTAAAGATACGTTGTTATCTGCAAATGGGTAAATATATGGTAGCACATGTTCTGGTCAAACAGCTTACAACGTTACTGGCTCCGGGCGGTCGGCATATGGATATGTGTGAATGTTATATGCTTTCTGCAATCATTTACTATAAGGCAAAAGATAACAGGAGAATGTGCGAAGAACTTGAAAGATCATTGGAGCTGGCAAAAAAGTACCACTAC
>CAYRAW010000333.1:0-3070 GCA_964422225.1 uncultured Roseburia sp. | reverse complement strand
TGTAAGGAATACCAATCCATAAGTTGATCAAAATAATCAGAACTTTTGCATAAGTACCATTCGTCCAGAAAGGAATCGCCGTTTCAATAAATCCCCATTTCATCAGGTATGCATTTACAAGTCCATCTGCTGCAAACATTTTACCTACATACAGTAAGGAAACAAACTGAGGAACTGCAATTGTCATAACAAGGATAGTTCTCCACAGTTTCTTAAATTTAATACCTTTCTTATTTATCAAAATTGCAACTGCCATTCCTAAGAAATAGTTCAGGAAAGTTGCGAAGAATGCCCAAATTAATGTCCAAGATAATACCGTACCAAATGTAGAACCAAATCCGTTTGTTCCAAAAGAAAACAGATTCTTAAAGTTCGTCCAACCTACCCAGGTAAATAACTGAGCTGGTGGCTGATGGTTATAATCATAATTTGTAAATGCAACACAAATCATAAAAATAATAGGTACTACCGTAAAGATAAAGATTCCCAAGCATGGTAATGCTAAAAGAGTCTTATCAAAATTATGATCAAGCAGAGAATGTAAATCCTGTCTGTTAGTAGGAAGAGCCTTACCGGATTCCAGAATCAACTGTGACTTACGATTATCTCTGACATTCATTCTCCATACAAGAATAAATGCTAAAATAATAATGATACTCAGAACACTGTACAACAGAATCAGGAAACTGTTATCGCCGTAGGAAACTGTTCCATCAGGATTGAATCCACGACCATGAGTACCAAGTGTTGCCAGATCGACCAGATATTTAGATGCAAATTTTGCGATATAAAGGATGAATGCTACTTCAATTCCCAAAAAAGCGATGCCGCGAGCAAATTGCTTACGCATCAATTGACCAAATCCCATTATGAGATAAGATACACGGGTCTTCCAATCACCCTTTGCAAAAGTTGTACCGATTTCTTTTAAATCAGTACCAATCCATTTGAAGAATTTACTAATTGCACTTCCTGCATTTTTAAATACATTGCCCTTACCAGAGTTTTTTTCTTCTTTCATATTCCCTCCAGATTTTGTTTATTGTTGCAGGCAAGCGATTACATGAAAACTGAGCTCATCTCATAAACGGAAGCAAACATCACTTCGCGGATTGCAGAGCAATCATGATTACATGCAGAATGTTTTACCTACAAAAGCAAGATAAAATTTTCATAAGACCAGACAGGGAGAATGATTCTCCCTGTCTAATCTCTAACTCCCATTAGTTCATAAGTGAATTGATCCACTTATCACATGATGTAAGCAGTATTGCTTACTGTGCGTAAGATTCGCAAGAAGCCTGGAATGATTCAAGAGCCTTCATTAAATCTTCATCAGAAGCATTATCATAATCACCAGCGATTACAGAATCACCAAGAGATGTTGCAAGTGTCCAGTAATCATTAGGATACTGTCCCTGAGGAATTGTGTATGCTAACTGTTCAGCAAGTGCTGAAAGAGCTTCATCAGACTGAACACTGCTATCCTGCTGTGCTACTAAGTTAGAAGGACCCCAAGCTACTGCATTGTAACGAGCGATCTGGCATTCTTCACCTGACAGGTAGTTAGCGATTGCAAGGCAAACTGCCATCTTGTTAGCATCTGTCTGAGGCTTAACACCTAATAACTTAAATCCGCCGAAGCCGCTGAACTGATAATCCTTGCCATCAACTGTGAAGGAAGGAAGCTTAGCACATGCATAGTTGTCACCAAGTAAATCCTTAAGTGCATCTGCATCCCATGTACCATCTACGATAGCACCAATGTTAGATGCGTTGCTTGCTGAAGAACCATTTACAAATGCAGAGGATTTATGAAGATTGATTATAGCTTTAAGAGCTGTAACACCATTCTCAGAAGCATAATCTGCATTGCAAACTGTAAAGTTACCAGCATCATCTGTATCATATGTTAAAGTACAGCCTGTACCAAAGAAGAATGCTGTCTGATACCAACCGGAGTTGATTTCCATGTAGAAGTTCTTACCTGCTGCTTCACAATCAGCTACAATAGCATCCAAAGATGTAGGATCTGTAACAACACTCTTATCATAATATAAGAAATATCCGTTATCAGATGTCACAGGGAATGCAAATACTGTATCAGACATTGTAGCTGCTGCTGCTGCACCTGAGTCATTATTTGTTGTAACTGCTGTAGCATAATCACCTGTGATAGGCATTAATGCACCTGCGGATACAAGACGAGCTAACTGGTCCTGAGCAAATCCGTAGATATCTGCACCACCTTCAACGTCTGTGATCATGTTGCTAGCTGCATCACCTTCACCAACTGGCTCAACTGTTACTGTGTAACCAGCGTACTGAGGGTTAGCATCCTGAAATGATTTGATCTGATCCTGTGTGAATGACTGAACATTTTCAGCAACCCAAACCTTGATTTCTCCTGTACCATAATCGGTAACTTCTTCTTCTGCTGCTGCGGCTTCTGTTGTAGCTGCTGCCTCTGTTTTTGTTTCTGTTGTAGTTGTATCTGCTGCAGGAGTCTCTGTTGTATTAGAGCTTCCACATGCTGTTAAAACAGATGCAACCATTGCTGTTGACATAACCAATGATAAAACACGCTTTTTCATTTTTTTCCTCTCCTTAATTATATAAGTTTCTTTCTATTATTAAAATCCCACAATGTAGAATATTAATAAACATGTCCCATTACTTATCTAAATTTTCTTTCAAAATGCACATAATTAACATATCTATAGCAATCTAATTTCGTGCATTTTCAATCATTGGAAACGATACCAGAAATTTACATAAGTAAAACCGCCAAATAGTACGTTTTGCGGTTAAAATACAAATCACGTTCAGTTTGGAAAACAGGCTTTAAATCCTTCAAACTGCTAACTACTTTGTATGTTTTTATATTAGCAATTGTGCAACTTATTTTCAATGGGAAATATTGACGATAAATAGACATATTATTTGTGAATAATGCACGTAAAAAATTTCGTGTAATTTCGTACATATTCAACAATGCAACAATAATAAAAAATGAAAAGGACTGGATACTCTCCAGTCCTTATTACGTGCGTTAGAGGATTCGAACCCC
>CAYRAW010000332.1:0-3079 GCA_964422225.1 uncultured Roseburia sp. | reverse complement strand
TCATGTGTATATAAAATTAAGACAAGCCTTTAAAGAAGATAAAGGCTCTACAAAAGAACTTAGGATAATAGGATGCATATATATATCATTACTGGTGGGATTTCTGGTGGGGTATATTGCTATTATTATAAGCAATAGAGATTTTATAGGAGAAATAATCATATCCCAGATATTGTTTTGGGGTTCTGTTTTTGTAATGGTTAGTGTGTATGTGTTAAAAAAATTATATCGTGCAATGAATCAGCAGTTAATTTGTGATATGACAGATTTGAAATTGTCATTGGATACCTATATCAGCAATATTCCGGGTGGGGTTCATCATTGCATATTAGAGCCTGAACCAAGGGTAACGTATGTAAGTAAGGGATTCACTGACATTACAGGCTTTACAATGGATGATATAAATAGTATGTATCAGGGTAAATATATTGGAATGGTTTATAAAGATGATATGGAGGCTTTTATGAAGGGATTGCAATGTCTGATCGCAACAGAATCGAGGGTAACTATTACCTATAGAATTGTAAATAAACGGGGAGAGATGAAATGGTTATCTGATAGTGCAAATGTTGTCAGGGATTCAAAAGGTGTCAGACATATTTTTGCAATTGTAATGGATATCACGAACGAAATAAACAACGCCGAAACAGATTCTTTAACGGGACTGCTGAACAAGGGTGCGTTCAATTCCAAAGTAAAGGAATATATGGATTTCAATCCCCAGAACCCCCTGGGTCTATTTATGATAGATCTGAACTTTTTCAAAGAGGTCAATGATAAATGCGGACATCAAAGCGGTGATATGGTTTTAGTAGAAGCAGCGAATTATCTAAAAACTGTATTTTCGGACGAAACAGCTATTATTGGAAGAGTTGGTGGGGATGAATTTATGGTTTTGGTAGAAAATCCAGAATCAGACCAATATCTTTTGGCGTTGAAATCATATTTGGATAGCAATTTTAAGATATGTATAACAGGATTAAAAGATTGCCCGGTTGTTACGGCGAGCGTAGGATACACGTTTGCAAAATGTTCTGAGAATTATGAAACAGTTTTTCAAAGGGCAGATCTGGCAATGTATAAGGAAAAAGAAATCATGCACGCTGCAAGAAAATAGAAAGAGTTGATATGAAAATACCTATAACACATGATAAATAACATTTTGGGAGAGTTGTTCATGGATAAAATATTAAGTCAACTTCCGTTCTGGTCATCTTTGTCAGAAGATGAGAAGGAAAGAGTCAGGCAGAGAGCTTTTGTTAATCAATATGGAAAAGGAACTATCATAAACAACTGCAATAATGAATGTCTGGGCATGCTTTTAGTGCTTTCCGGTGAAATTCGCACATATCTTTTCTCGGAAGAGGGACGTGAAGTGAGCTTGTTCCGGTTGTACTCCGGCGATTTATGTGTGCTTTCTGCATCCTGTGTTATCAGTCAGATTACCTTTGAGACACAGATGATTGCCCAACAGAATACGAAAGCATTGATCGTACCGGTGGATGTCATTGCTGCGCTCAGAGAAAAGAATATTCATTTCAGGTGCTTCCTGTATGAATTGGCAACAAAGCGATTCTCTGATGTTATGTGGGCAATGCAGCAGATTTTATTCAAGGGACTAGACCGACGGCTGGCGGGATTCCTTCTTGCTGAAGCAGAGCGCACGGATTCCAATGTAATTCATATGACGCATGAACAGATCGCACAGCATATCAGCTCTGCAAGAGAGGCTGTTGCACGGATGTTCAAGCATTTTGCAGAAGATGGATTGGTAGATATAAAACGAGGGACAATAACGTTGCTTGATATTGATGGGTTAAGAAATTTGGAATAGATATAAAGATTCATATAGTAAAAAATTCGGTGTTCAAAAGACATCGAATTTTTTTATGCCAATGTAACTTCGTCACGGAAAAGAAATTTCCTTAGCGATATAATGAAACTGTAAGAAGGAAAGAGGTGATGGAAATGAGGGTCAGATTGCGGATTCGGGCTATGAAGGATTTTGCCATTGTATGCTTTATTATAAATCTTTGCAGGATTAAGGGAGGAATATCATGATGTCGAAACGACTGGCATCCGTGGACAAAACGCAATGCGTTGCCTGCGGTGTATGTGAAAATACCTGCGTTTTGGGAGCTATTAAGGTACATTACGGCTGTTATGCTGCCGTAGAAGCGGATTGCTGTGTAGGATGTGGTAAGTGTGCGAACTTATGTCCGACCGGCTGTATTGAGATAAAAGTGAGAGGTGATGCATGAAAAAGAAACATTGGTACAATTATTTATGGATATATGCAATTATTTATTTTGCACTTGGATTTTTTAATATCCTGTTTGCCTGGATTGGAATGATTGATTTTTTGCTGCCGCTGATTTTGGCAATATTCGGTGGTAACAAGTGGTTCTGTAACCATTTTTGTGGCCGGGGACAGTTGTTTGGAAAACTTGGTACTGAGTTAAAGTGCTCGAGGTGTAAGCCGACGCCCCGCTGGATATATTCGAAGTGGTTCCGCTACGGCTTTTTGATCTTCTTCATGACGATGTTCGGCAATATGGTATTCCAAACCTATCTGGTTGCCGCAGGCGCCTCGTCCCTGCGGGAGGCCATCAAGCTGTTTTGGACATTCCGTGTGCCTTGGGGATGGACTTATACATCTGGTATGGTAGCTGATTGGGTGGCACAGTTTAGTTTTGGATTTTATGGTCTTATGCTGACTTCCCTGCTATTAGGACTGATTGTTATGGTGCTTTACAAGCCACGTACCTGGTGTACATTCTGTCCAATGGGAACCATGACACAAGGTATATGTAAACTGAAAAATAGAAATAAGAGATGAAGGTCAATGTAGATGAACAGATGGAGCTTGCGCAGCGTTTTCAGGTATCCGGCATTCCGATGATTATGTTTTTTAAGAATGGAAAAGCTGTTGCAAAAACTGTTGGTTATCATTCCAAAGAAGAGATAACTGCTATGATGGAGGATTTAGTGTGAAAAAACCATATATGTAAGTTTTTTCACACGGCAAATTTGTGCCTGCGGCCCAAAGTTTGCAGGTTACAGAAAGGCATGGTCATTA
>CAYRAW010000331.1:0-3090 GCA_964422225.1 uncultured Roseburia sp. | reverse complement strand
GATCACAATACAGAATTTATGCTGTCTGGATCTAGGCAGAAGGGCTGGATCTTAGCACTCTTCGTCCGGAGGCAGTATCAGAGAGCATATGTGATGTTATCATGGATATATGTAACAGATTCGGTGTGGGTGAATTTCAGAATGCACAGGAAGCAATGGAAGCATTTAAAGAACAGGAATAAAGTATGGATTTAAGGGTATTACGTTATTTTTTGACAGTGGCAAAGGAGCAGAGCTTCACCAAAGCAGCGCAGCAGCTTCATATTACACAGCCGACACTTTCAAGACAACTTGCTGCACTGGAAGAGGAATTAGGGACTGCGCTTTTTAACAGAGGAGGACACAGTGTTACCCTTACAGATCAGGGATTATTGCTGAAGAGAAGGGCATTGGAGATCATAGATCTGGAGAATCGGATTCTGGACGAATTTAAAGGCAGTGAAGAACTGGTAGAGGGAACTGTTACAATTGGCTGCGGTGAATTTACGGCGGTTGAGACTTTTGCTGAAATATGCAAACGGTTTCAGAACAAATATCCGCGGGTGCAGATCGCTCTCCATACAGGAACGGCGGATACTGTTCTGGATATGATGAATAAAGGTTTGATAGACATTGGGTTATTTTTGGAACCGGTCAGTACGGAAGGCCTTGAATATATCAGATTAGAGGAAAGTGATCACTGGGTCGTAAGTATGAAACCGGATGATCCTCTCGCACAGAAAAAGTTTATTACAAAGGAAGATCTTGTAAATTTACCGCTGATCTTACCGGAGAGAGCAGGTATACAAAGTGAGATTGCCAACTGGTTTGGCAGGGATTTTGAGAAACTGCGTATTTCATTTACCAGCAATCTGGGCACGAATGCGGGAGTTATGGCAATTCAGGGACTGGGTTATCCGGTTTCTGTTGAGGGTGCTGTGAGGTACTGGAGAGAGGATCTGCTGGTGCAAAGAAGGCTGCATCCGGAAATAAATACAAGCACAGTCATCGCATGGAGAAGGAATATACCATACTCTCTGGCAGCTAATAAGCTGATAGAGGAGATAAATGCTTTTGAGGCATAGCAGATAATGTAATATAGGTATTAGACATAATTTAGTATGGCTATATAATAAATGTGTAGGGTGGAATTAAAGATACCCTGCACATTTTTTATGAATCAAAAATAATAACTAAAGGGGACGATATCTATGGGAAAGAAATTAGTTGCATATTTCAGTGCGAGTGGCACGACCAGAAAAACTGCAGCCATCAGCACCGAATGCTACGATCCGTGAAGGCAAGGTTCTTAACAGTGCGAATAAACAGGAAATCGATAAGTGGGTAAAATCATTATAAATAACAGGAGGCTTGGTGAATGATATGAAAAAGATCGTACAGACAGCAGGAAGAAACGCATTAGGAGAGTTTGCTCCACAATTTGCACATTTTAATGATGATGTTTTGTTTGGGGAGAACTGGAATAATGAAGCAATGCGTGCACATGCAAAATCCATGGTATTTCCGATTGGCGCACCGAATGATGCTTTTGCAAAATATTTTATTGGACAAAGTTACCTGGCGTCGGTATCTACAAGTCAGGTAGGGATTTTCAATGTAACATTTGAGCCGGGATGCAGAAATAACTGGCATATCCATCATGCAAAGAGCGGCGGCGGTCAGATCCTGATATGTGTTGCAGGACGCGGCTACTATCAGGAAGAAGGTAAAGAAGCTGTTGAAATGAAACCGGGTGACTGCATCAATATTCCGGCAGAAGTAAAGCACTGGCATGGTGCAGCTCCTGACAGCTGGTTTTCTCATCTGGCAGTAGAGGTTCCGGGCGAAGGCTGTTCTAATGAATGGTGTGAGCCGGTATCAGATGAACAATACGGTGTATTGAAATAATATACTTTGCAAATTGTCCAACATGCTTTATAATAGCTCCATAACGATTGAAATAGTTTCAAAAGAGAGGTTTATCATGGGAATTGTTGTTTTTGGAGCAGTGTTCGTAGATATTAAGGGTTTCCCGGACAATATCTATATCGCTGACGGAAGAAATGTCGGACATGTGGAGTATATTCATGGCGGTGTGAGCCGCAATGTTGTAGAAGATATAGCAAATATCGAGCTTAGACCTACTTTTGTCAGCATAGTGGATGACAGTGCGCTTGGCGAAGATGTAGTTAAGAAGCTGAGAAATCATAAAGTCAATACAGATTATGTACTTACGATACCGGGTGGAATGGGGACATGGCTTGCTGTGTTTGACCATACAGGCAATCTCGCAGGCTCTATATCACAAAGACCGAATCTTATGCCAATCCTTGATCTTTTGGAGGAAAAGGGTGATGAAATCTTTGCGAATGCAGATTCTGTAGTCATTGAAGTAGATATGGACAGAGAAATTATCAAAAAGGTAGTTGCTCTGTCCAAGAAATATAATAAAAAGCTTTATGGCGTAGTCAGTAATATGAGCATAGCTGTAGAGAGAAGGGATTTTCTGCAGAGCTTTGACTGTTTTATCTGCAACCAGTTGGAGGCAGGAATGTTCTTCATGGAGGATTATGCGGATAAGACACCGGAAGAGTTGTGTGAAATACTGGCAAAGCGTGTAACATTGGGCAAGATACCGTCCATGATCGTTACCATGGGTGGCAATGGTGCAGTATATGCTGATCTGACAGGCGATAAGGGAATATGTCCATCACAGAAGGTTCGCATAAAGGATACAACAGGTGCAGGTGATGCATTCTGCGCAGGCGTAGCCAGTGGACTCACCTACGGAAAGACATTAAAAGAATCAGTAGAAATCGGAAGTCGTCTGGCAGCATCTGTTATCACATCTTCAGAAAATGTATGCCCCAGATTCTTACCGGAGGAATTTGGAATACAAATATAAGAAAGGCATGGTTATTAATATGAAGAAGTGTATGGATTCTGAGAATCTCCATCGGAGATTGAAAAAGATTATAGGGCAGGTGCAGGCGATTGACCGTATGGTAGATGAGGATGTCCCATGTGAAGATGTTCTTGCACAGTTGAACGCAGCGAAATCAGCACTTCACAAATGTGGACAGGTCGTTCTGGAAGGTCATATTAATCATT
>CAYRAW010000330.1:0-3097 GCA_964422225.1 uncultured Roseburia sp. | reverse complement strand
TAATGACGCAAATGATATCAGTCCTGATTTAAAACAGCTGGTATTGGATACCGCAATCGAAATGGGATATATTACCAAGAAAATGAAAAAAGAGACTCGTAAACGTCTCTGTATCTTTGTAGAAAATATGTTATATCTGAAAGAAGATGATTTCGGTTTTGACATCGTTCTTGGATTCAAACAGGCTGCCGTCCGTGACAAGTGGGATGTCCATATTGTAGAAATGAATCCAATCCTTCAAATGAAGGAACCTTACGACCGCTATATGATGCGTAATCATTACCATGGAGGATTCCTGATAGGCTTCGCCCTGAAAGACCCCTGGATGAAACAGTTGGAATCAACAACGATCCCTACCGTTCTCTTCGATAACTATATCCGCAAAAATCCCAATGTAGCCTACACAGGTACAGACAGTTTCGAAGGTATTGATCTGGCTATTGACCATCTGACACAGCTTGGTCACACACATATCGCACTGTTAAATGGTTCCAAGGACTCCATGGTCACTGTGAACCGTTATGAAGCCTATGTCAGCAGTATGCAAAGTCATGATCTGCCTGTAAATGAGAATCTGATCGCCTATGGTTATTATGTAGAGGAAAGTGCAAAATATCATTTCGCTGATTTATTAAACAATGGTGCTACAGCCATTTTATGTGGTAATGATCTCCTTGCAATCGGTATTCTCAAGGAATGTCAGCGCCTGCATATTAAAGTTCCCAGAGATATCAGCATCGTAGGATTCGATAATTTGCCAATCTCTGCTGAATGTACTCCTGCGCTTACAACAATCAGCCAGGATAGGATCGACCTGGGTAAAAGTTCCTATGCCGCTCTATACTGGCTGATAGCTAAAGTTCCTATTTCACGCTCCCTGCTTCGTCCCAGTCTCATTGTACGGGAATCCACAGGAAAGGTTTCTGTTTAAAAACCTAATTTCTTATAAATGTCAAAGCAGTCAAATGTTGCGAAATAATCTTTGGGTGTTTCAGCCCTGCGGATCAGTTCAAAACTGCCATCCTGCTTTAGGAGGACTTCTGCAGAACGAAGTTTACCGTTATAATTATAGCCCATGGAAAATCCATGTGCACCGGTATCATGAATTGCCAGATAATTACCCATATCAATCTTTGGAAGCATTCTGTCAATTGCAAATTTATCATTATTCTCACATAATGAGCCTGTTACATCATATTTATGATCACATGGCTCATTTTCTTTACCAAGGACGGTGATATGATGATATGCCCCATACATCGCAGGACGCATCAGATTTACAGCACATGCATCTACTCCGATATATTCCTTGTGGGTATGCTTCTCATGAATTGCTTTTGTGATCAAATGTCCATATGGTGCCAGCATAAACCGGCCAAGTTCCGTATAAAGAGCCACATTACCCATTCCTGCCGGAACCAGTACTTCTTCATACACCTTTCTGACACCTTCACCTATTACTTTGATATCATTCGGTTCCTGATCCGGTTTATAAGGAATGCCTATTCCACCAGACAGATTTATAAATTTAATATCTGCTCCCGTCTCTTTTTCCAGTTTAACTGCAACTTCAAATAAAGTCTTTGCCAATGTAGGATAATATTCATTGGTGACGGTATTGCTTGCAAGGAATGCATGAATGCCAAAGTTCTTTGCACCCTTTGCCTTGAGTATTTTAAATGCTTCAAAGAGCTGTTCTGTTGTCATTCCATATTTTGCATCTCCAGGGTTGTCCATAATACTGTTGCTGATCGTAAAATATCCACCGGGATTATAACGACAACTGATCGTTTCCGGTATCTTGCCAATTGCTTTTTCCAGAAAATCAATGTGTGTGATATCATCCAGATTGATCGTAGCACCTATCTCATTTGCATATACAAACTCTTCTGCCGGCGTATCATTAGAGGAGAACATAATGTCTTCTCCTTTTACTCCCATCGCATGACTCAGCATTAATTCTGTCAGGGATGAGCAATCGCAGCCGCAGCCATAATCGCGCAAAATATCGATCAGGAACGGATTAGGAGTCGCCTTTACTGCAAAAAACTCCTTGAACCCTTTATTCCATGCAAAAGCCTCTTTTAATTTCTGCGCATTCTCACGGATTCCTTTTTCATCATAAATATGGAAAGGAGTGGGGATAGTCTTTACAATTTCTTCAATCTGCTCTTTTGTAACAAACGGTACTTTCTTCATAACTTTTCTCCTCCATCTATTCTTTTTTTAGAGTTATCAGTTCAATCTCATTTTTCATGGATTCCTTAAATACATTTACAAAATTCTTCTGACCACAGTATAAGCAGGTATCCGTGTTGCTTCCTGTCATATCACCAGTCAGAACATATTCTGAATCTACGATCAGCCGCACCTGTTCTTCTTTCTTCTCTGTATAATAGACCATGCAGCCTTCTATTCCTACAGGTTCGTTAATGATCAGAACTACTTTCTTACCTTCTTCTACCAGTCTGCATATATCCTCTCTGAAAAGTTCTACATATTTCACAGGCATGGACAAATACATCCGGTATTTGACATGAGCAAGCATAAAACGTATTCTGTCCATAATATGCTTATGACTTGAAATCGTAATATACCCTTCGCAATTATTGCCGATCTGAGGCATCTGCTGCTTAAGATTATCCATCGTTTCAGTCAGATGTCGGATTCGGTTCTTGCAGAACTCCTCCACATCTACAGAAGTATATTTATTTGTCTCTCCTTCAAGCAGATATGCCGCTCCTTCTTCTACAAGGCTTGCCAATGCACTATATACATTAGAGCGGGAAATTCCCGTTATCTTGGCCACCTCATAACCGGATAATTCACGATTGCTCGCCAGACAGATATAGATAGAAGCTTCCTGTCTGGTTAAACCAAACTGCATCAATCCATCAATTAATTCGGTTTCTTCCATTTATCTTTGCCTCCATTTAGTAGTACTTTTTAGAACTACTATACTATGAATACTTTCAAATGTCAAGAAGGCCCACAGATTTCGCTGTGGGTCCTCTTAATCATACGTTCTCTATTTGCCAGTCATTCGGTGTAACTCCGTTTTTCTCAAGAAATTCATTCGCCTGACTGAAATGTTTAC
>CAYRAW010000329.1:0-3129 GCA_964422225.1 uncultured Roseburia sp. | reverse complement strand
TCTTCTCAATCACCATATGGTAGAACTGTTCTTCCAGATCACTGCGAACACTGTCACCATGCACCAGTAAAGCGTTCCTGTCCGTATGACAGATATATTCCAGAAGCAGTCTGGCATCCAGCGCCGCCTCTTCAATTCCGGCATCTTCGAGCTGTTTTTTACCATATTCAAATAATTCTCTGTATGTCATACTCAGATTTTCTCCCTGTCTTAGGGTTCTTCCGCAGCAGGTGTATCCTGCATCCAGCTATCATCCACTTCATATCCAAAGGTATCCTTTAAATATGCCTTCCAGTCAAACACAGCTTCCACAGAAGCAATCGCCACTTCGATCATATCCTCATCCGGCTCTTTGGTTGTGAGCCTCTGCATCCACAATCCCGGTGCCGAGATAATTCTGACAATAATATTATCACTCCTGCCTGCCAGGCGAATGATTTCATAGGAAATCCCTGCAATAACCGGCACAAGGGCAATACGAAGTATTAACTTCAAAGCCATATTATCTACACGGATAAAGAAAAATACAACGACACTGACCAGTACAACAAAGAGCAGGAAACTCGTACCACATCTCTTATGCAGTCTGGAACTGCGTTTTACATCCTTTACAGTGAGCGGTCTGCCTTTTTCAATACAATTAATACATTTATGCTCTGCTCCATGATACATGTAAAGTCTCTTAATATCCTTCATCAGCGAAATACCTGTAATATACCCAATGAAGATCAATATTCGTATCAATCCTTCTATCATCGCGATCACGCTTGCATTGCGGATATATTTTCCAAGCAGGTCTGACAGAAAAAGGGGCAATAACATAAATAATGCCACTGCAATGATCACCGATAATATCACCGTAAAAGTCATCATGATATCATCTGCTTTACTGCCTAACATTTTCTCCAGCTTTTCTTCTGTCTTACTGGGCTTCTCATCCTCTTCTTCATAAAAAGAAGCTGAATAAGTCGTTACTTTCATTCCCAGTACCAGAGAATCAATAAATGCAAATACGCCGCGGATAAAAGGCAGTTTTGCAAATTTCTTTCACAGCAACTGCATATTTATCTCTATTTTTCATCATCACACCTTCAAGAACTGCCTGTCCACCAATTCCCGAATAATGTGTCTGGTTTTTCTTAGCCATATAGTCCTCCGAGTCCGTCACGTTTGTATTCTATGAACTAAAAATAAGGTTGAGATAAAAAATTACCTCAACCTTTTGAACGTTTCTTATTTGCTTTCTACGCCGTACTTCTTATTGAACTTATCAATACGTCCACGAGCTGATGCAGCCTTCTGCTGACCTGTGTAGAATGAATGGCATTTTGAACAAACTTCAACGTGGATTTCAGGCTTTGTAGATCCAGTTACGAATGTGTTACCGCAGTTGCAGGTAACTGTTGCCTGATAGTAATTAGGATGGATTCCTTCTCTCATGTTTTTCACCTCTCTATAATAGATAAAATCATTATTATTTACTTATGTTCTAATAAACAGCTTACTCAGTATAACATAGGATTCTGCTATATGCAAGCCTTTTTTAAATGAATTTCATTTTCTTAACGGTATTTACAAATTCCACATTATCCTGCGTCTTGGAGAAGATATCCAGTATCTTGTCTACTGCCTCTTCCGGCTTAAGACCATTAAGTGCTCTCCTCATAATATTGATCGCATCCAATTCATCCGGTGTCAGCAGCAGATCATCTCTTCTGGTTCCTGACTTGGGAATATCAATTGCAGGAAATACCCTTCTCTCGGAAAGTTTACGGTCCAGTACCATTTCCATGTTACCAGTTCCCTTGAACTCCTCGTATACAACATCATCCATCTTGGAACCGGTATCTACCAACGCGGTGGCAAGGATGGTCAGACTGCCGCCCTCCCGCATATTTCTGGCTGCTCCAAAGAATCTCTTTGGCATATGCAGTGCTGCAGGATCAAGACCACCTGAGAGCGTTCTTCCACTGGGGGGAACTGTCAGGTTGTAAGCCCTGGTCAATCTTGTAATACTATCCAGAAGGATACATACATCTTTCTTATGTTCTACCAGTCTCTTGGCACGTTCAATAACCATTTCCGATACTCTCTTGTGATGCTCCGGTAACTCATCAAAAGTAGAATAAATAACCTCTACATTTGGTCCTTCGATTGCTTCCCTGATATCCGTAACTTCCTCCGGACGTTCATCGATCAGAAGGATGATCAGATGCATTTCAGGTGAATTTTTCTTGATAGACTGTGCTACTTCCTTTAACAGAGTCGTTTTACCGGCTTTGGGCGGTGATACGATCATGCCACGCTGTCCTTTTCCTACAGGACTCATAAGATCCATGATACGCATGGCTACACTTGCCCCTGCTGTTTCCAGACGGATTCTTTCATTTGGGAAAATAGGTGTCATATCTTCAAAATTACGGCGCTTACATGCAAGTTCCGGTGGAAATCCATTTACTTTTTTCACATATAAGAGCGCACTGAACTTCTCATTCTGTGTTTTTACTCTGGTATTTCCTACAATGACATCTCCGGTCTTCAAATTAAAACGGCGTATCTGGCTCGGTGCCACATAAACATCGTTTTCACCCGGCAGAAAATTCTCACAACGAATAAAACCAAAACCATCCGGCATAACTTCAAGAATACCATTTGCTGCGACTCCACTATCCAGTTCTGACGGAAATTTCTCTTCCGGACGTTCTTCTCTGGGTTCTCCCGGTGCTCTTAAGACCGGACGCGGCGCTACATCTTTCCCTGCCGCTTTGTCTTTCTCATCTTCAGTAAGCATCAGCTCGATCAGTTCTGCCTTTTTCAAACCTGTCGTTCCCTTAATGCCTCTGGATTTTGCGATCGCGCGCAAATCAGCCAATGCAAGAGATTCGTATTTTTCTCTCATACTAATTACCATGCCTTTCTGTTATCTGCAAATTGTATCAGACACACCATTTGCAAAACGGATTTCATTCGTTTCATTATATAAAAAACAATAAATATCTTTAGCCTTTAATATTGGGGGTAAAATCTATTCCATTGATATGATGATATGATGTAGCTGAATATGCTACCTTATCTATTATAACTCACTTTTTATAAAATAGGAAGAAGAATTTATTGCGAATAAATATT
>CAYRAW010000328.1:0-3130 GCA_964422225.1 uncultured Roseburia sp. | reverse complement strand
TTTCTCCAACAGTGTTTTTTTGATGGTATTTTTCACTTTTACCAATAAAAAATCATAGTTGTTGGAAAAGATAAGACTCTTGTATAATTCAAAATCATCATGAATGATTTGATTGAGGCTGCAAAAGAGAGCATAGGCATCGAAACCGGAATCACGAAAATCATAGTTTTTTATAATATCCAACAGTTTCTCAACAATTTCATCCTCAATCTTGTCCAGAATATCGTCAATACCGGAATAATAGCTGTAGAAGGTCTTGCGGTTGATATCAGCGCGGGCTGCCAATTCTTTTACTGTGATCTGGGATAAATCCTTTTCGGAAAGCAAAGAGATCAGTGCACTGCGGATATTCTTCTGGGTACGTTGTACACGGCGGTCGGTTTGATGTGAAATCATGGGTGGAAAGAACTCCTTTCTGTTAATAAAGTAACATATGTGTAGAAAATGTATATTATGTAACATTATTTAGTATTTTGACCGTTGCCAGTATAAATAATAGAAATTATAATACAGACAGAAATAAAAAGCAACATGTGTTACATTTCAAACGATAACTATCTTAACAGGAAGGTTTGGTATAAGCGAATGAGTGAATTTGTCATTTCAACAGATTCTACGGCAAGTTTGCCAGAGGAATATTTACAGGAGAATCACATTGCGATTCATCCGCTTCACTATTATATAGACGAAGAGGAATTTGGAAAAGACATAGGTAAGGAGTTAACAGATAAGGAATTTTATCAGCGTATCAGAGATGGTAAGATGCCGACAACAAGTGCAACGAATCCGGAATATATCATGAAAGTCATGAGAAGTCAGTTAGACGCAGGATATGATATTCTGCATATCGGGTTTTCTTCCGGAATCAGCAGCAGCTATAATAATGCAGCGATGTGCGGCAGAGAACTTCAGGAGGAATATCCTGACCGCAAGATTATTGTAGTTGATTCTCTGAGTGCAGAATGTGGACAGGCATTGCTTGTATATCGTGCAGTAGAGATGAAGAAACAGGGCAAGACAATGGAAGAGATTGCAGATTGGATCGAGCAGAACAAACTGCATGTCGTTCATCATTTTACAGTAGAAGATCTGTTCCATCTGGTTCGTGGAGGCAGACTTGCCAAGTCTACAGCGATCATTGGAACAGCACTGAATATTCAGCCTATCCTTCACGTAGATAATGAAGGTAAGCTGTCCAACATTGCCAAGACCAGAGGCAGGAAAAAGGCAATGAAGATGCTTGTTGATACGATTGCGGAGAATACAGACGGATGGGAAGTCAGGGAAGTATTCATTTCTCATTCTGATACACCGGATGAAGCAGCGGAGTTGGAGAGCATGGTAAAAGAAAAATATCCTGATGCCGGGACAATGGTTCTCTCCATTAGTCCAACAGTAGGAGCACACACAGGCGTAGGAACATTAGTTATTTCTTATTTTGGTAATGAAAGATAGGATAAAAATATCCCGATGGATTTGATATTCCATTGGGATGTTTTTTATTGGAGGATGCAGCCTCCTAAGTGACAAGTATTTGACATAACAATGCATGTGCTTTACAATATTGATGATTATTCAGAACCATGCAATGCTGTTCGGACATGTGATACTGGGTAAATCTATAAACGACAGAAAGGTTTGGTTAACAATGATTACATTGAAAAATGTGTCTAAGACATATGAAACCAAGGATGGTACGGTTCATGCATTGCAGGATGTGAACCTTACGATCAATAAAGGAGACATATTTGGTATTATCGGTATGAGTGGTGCAGGCAAGAGTACTCTTGTCAGATGTTTGAATTTTCTTGAAAGACCGACATCCGGTACAGTTGAAATAGAAGGAAGAGACTTATCGGCAATGAGCGAAAAGGAACTTCGCATGGAGAGACGCGGTATTGCTATGATCTTTCAGCATTTCAACCTGCTTATGCAGAAAAATGTAATTGATAACGTATGTTTTCCATTAAAAATAGCGGGAGTTCGTAAAGCGGATGCGAGAAAGCGTGCAGCAGAACTGCTTGAAATTGTGGGACTTTCTGATAAAGCAAAGGCATATCCGGTGCAATTATCCGGTGGACAGAAGCAACGTGTAGCAATTGCGCGTGCCCTTGCCTCAAATCCTAAGATACTGCTTTGTGATGAGGCGACCAGTGCACTGGATCCGCAGACTACGAAATCTATTCTGGCTTTATTAAAGGAGATCAATCAGAAATATGGTATCACAATAGTGATTATTACTCATGAAATGGCAGTAGTCAGAGAAATCTGTAACAGAGTAGGTATTATTGGAGCAGGACGTTTGGTAGAAACCGGAGAAGTTCTTGATGTATTCAGCCATCCCCAGTCTAAGGAAGCCAAAGAATTAGTTATGAAAGGGGCTTCTGAGAATACAGAACTGGTGGATGAACTGCAGACGAAGAAATGCGTTCGAATCGTATTTTCAGCAAATTCTTCTTTTGAGCCGGTAATTGCAAATATGGTGCTGCGTTTCCGGACACCGGTTAATATATTAAAGGCAGATACGAAGAATGTGGGAGGAATCGCCCATGGAGAAATGATTCTGGGATTACCGGAGGACGAGCACATCAGTCAGGAAATGATACAGTATCTCAAAGACAGAAATCTTGCAGTGGAGGAGGTATCCGATTATGTGGGATAAAGCAGTGATCGATATGATTCTGGCAGGAATCGGAGAAACATTATATATGACATTGGCATCAACAATATTAGGATATGTGTTCGGTATGCCTTTGGGTATTGCACTTGCAGTAACAGATAAGACAGGCATAAGACCTAATGCGGTTGTATACAAGATATTGGATGTGATATCCAATATTATAAGAAGTATTCCGTTTTTGATCCTTTTAATTGTATTGATTCCTTTTACCAGAGTTGTGGTAGGCAAAAGCTATGGTTCGACAGCTACGATCGTACCGTTGGTAGTTGCAGCGACTCCTTTTATTGGAAGAATGGTAGAATCTTCCTTAAAAGAGGTAGACGGTGGTGTCATTGAAGCAGCACAGTCTATGGGAGCAGGGACATTCACTATTATTTTCCGCGTTTTACTGGTAGAGGCACGTACTTCTATTCTGGTAGGAGCCACGATCGCAATTGGAACGATTCTTGG
>CAYRAW010000327.1:0-3133 GCA_964422225.1 uncultured Roseburia sp. | reverse complement strand
GGAGGCGAGGTTACGGCTAAAGGCGGCACCTATTATTATTCTAAAGATAAAGATACCGGCTTTGGAGCCAATACTTTATCCTGTGATTTCATGACACCAAGGACGCCGACTCTGCATGGCATACAGGTACAGAATGGCATCTTGACATTGGAAGGAAGTCATGCAGACCTGAATT
Source organism: uncultured Roseburia sp. (assembly GCA_964422225.1). Classification (GTDB taxonomy): domain Bacteria; phylum Bacillota; class Clostridia; order Lachnospirales; family Lachnospiraceae; genus COE1. Next base: position 2,958 of record CAYRAW010000327.1, on the reverse strand, counting down.
CTACTGATGCGAAAAATGTATTAGTTCGCAGACAGGAAGATTTTGCTTTCACAGCAAAGGTTGTCATGGACTGCTCTGCCCTACAGGATGGTCAGGATGCAGGAATGACCTGCTATTATGATGAGAATACCTATCTCAAATATGGAGTCTACCGCATACATGCAAGGTATTTCCTACAGGTATTTGAGAAAATAGATATGGACGAACATGTTGCTTTTTCCAAGGATATTACAGATGCAATAATGACACCGGTGTCAGAAATTCAATTGCAGATTACAACAGATTATTTAAAGAGAACTTTCTGTTACTGTTGTGATAAACAGGAAACAGAAATCCTGGGAACCCGTGAAAATGTCTACTATCTATGTGATGAAGGCATCCATAAGGGTAAACGATTCACAGGCGCAATGATAGGCGTATATGCTTATGCCGGAGAAGAACATTTGGAAGTTAATTTCAGAGATTTTCAATATACGGGTAAATAAGGAAAAGGCGGAGCTTTGGATGGCTCCGCCTATATTATTGCTCTATACAGTTTTCATTGGTAATAGGAATAGCGGATATATAGACTTTCTTTCCTGAAAATGCAATTCCAAATTTCAAAACATCCTGAATCCCATCTTCCTACATTTCAGCATCATATCGATTATTATCGATCTGCAACAAATGAGATAAGATTTCACTCTTATAAACAGCAGCTATCTCTTTATTGGGTATTGATACCTCACATAAATAGGAGCCATCTGCCTGCAATTGTTTCCTGGGAGTTTTCAAATATCCAGCCACTAATAGCAGACTATAAATATTTGTCGGGTCTTCTGAAAGGGATCTGTAAACAACATTTTGATCAATTCTGGCAACAACTCTCTCACCCTGTAACAGCGCGTGCAATCGTTCTGTTATATCGTCAGTAGCTACTTTTAAAACATCCTCAAGGATTTCATTTTTTCCGGTATTTACCCAGTAAGCCTGTGGAATACAGCCTTTTGAAATATAGTTGATCACTGACCATGGATTATATATTTCTGTAGAGCCAAATAAATATCCATCATACCAGTCTTTAAGTTCAGACTCCTTATCCAAAGAGCCATAATACTCAAGCATATCTCTGACTTCTGCGCTGGTAAATCCAAAGAACTGATCATACTCATCATCCATCACTGAATTTACTGTCAGATTATTCAAACCACTAAAGATACTTTCCTGTGCAATCCTAAGAATACCGGTAAGGAAACCATAAGTCAGATTCCTGTTATCCTTAAAAGCTCCTGAGAAAAAGTTTCTCATAAAACCGATAATTTCATCATAGAAGTCTTTAGAGTATCCTTCCTGGATAGGCGTATCATATTCGTCAATAATAATGACAGGTGCTTTTCCATAATGCTTTGTAAGCATCTGAGATAACTTTTCCAATGATGCAGTTAAATCAACCTCAGATGCCTCACCATTCATAATTTTTGCATAATATGCCTTTTCATAATCTGCAAGCTTTTCACTGACAGCAAGTTCCTGGTGTCTTCCAAACTCTTCCTGTAGAAGATTCCCAATCTTATCAAGGGTTGCCTTCCAGGAATCAAACTTTACATCCTTAAAGGTAAGAAATACAACCGGATATTTTCCCTGATGATTACGATATTCCATACCGCAGCGCCAAATTGCCTTATCTACAAAATATTTACTGGTATCTTCTTCTGATATTTCGAAAAAAACTCTCAGCATATCCATATTTAATGTTTTTCCAAAACGTCTTGGTCTTGTAAACAGAGAAACCAAGGGCTTCTTATCAAGAAATTCCTTAATCAGTAATGTCTTATCTACATAGTAATAATCAGCCTGCGCCCTGACATAGTCTGAAATACCGATTGGTAAAGACTTCATTCCCTCTCTTGAAGCCTTTTTCACATATTTCCCAGAGGACAATCTTCCATCTACAGGCTTCTTCGCATCATCAGGAATTTGCCATGCCCTTCCGACTTTTATAGCGCCATTGATCTTTCCTGCTTTACACAAATAATTGATATTGCGTTCTGTCAATCCCCATTCAATCGCCAATTGTTTACATGTTTTCATCCATATCAGCTCCTATTGCCTTATATAAAGCCATATCTTCTTACACATATTATATGCATTTATCCGCAATTTATCAATCATATTTTGATTTATTTCGGAAATATATCAAGATTAACAAAATACATTTGCACTTATTTTACCATACAAAAACAGGCACGGATAATTATAATCCTGCGCCTGTTTATTTATACCGGTTATTTATTTCTCTAAATGATCGATTCCATCAGCAATGATCGATTCACCCTTCTGACCGGATACTGTTACATTTTTGCAAATGAATGTTTCAATGTTCTTTGCAAAGATTCCTGTATTAGTCTGTGGTTCTGCACCATCCATCATGGCAGGTACGCCTGCTGTTGGATTCTCTGCAAAGGAGAAGGATGCATTTTCAAATACAACTTCGTGAATCTTCTGCTCTGGCAGACCATACATGTAAGAAGCTGCTGCGTGGCAGTTTGTTGCCTGTAAGTTTTTGAACAGGAAATCACCAAGGTAAGGTGTTCTCTCATCTACAGGATGATATTCTTTGGATTGTACATAATCAGAATGGCCATCTGCATCACAGAAATAGAAGGAATTGAGAACAACCGGAGTCATAACATGATCCATGATGATATTCTCGAACCTGATACCGGTTACGATGGCATCTTTACCACGTCCACGTCTGGTCTTGATACGCAGACCTCTGTCTGTATGCAGGAAAAGACACTCTTCCACGTTCATGTCCTTAACGCCGCCAGCCATTTCACTGCCGATCGTGATGGAACCATGTCCGTCTCTCATGCAGCACTGTCTGATCGTGATCTTCTCAGATGGTGTCTTGTACTTGGCTCCCATGTAGATCTTACCTGATTTTACAGCGATACAGTCATCACCTACAGAGAAATA
>CAYRAW010000326.1:0-3174 GCA_964422225.1 uncultured Roseburia sp. | reverse complement strand
CATAGGCAGCCATGCCTTTTAATCCGAATAAAATGAGCGATTTCAGGGAACGAATATCTTCATTGGCTTCCCATATCCTATTGAGGTCATAATCACCCGTCTTACCACAAGGGGATGCACAGGAAGTGCACATAGGTGATATGGCATTCTTTGCAGCATGGGTAAGCTCGATCTGTCTGGTGATCGCCTTTTCATCAAAACTTACATTGGTCAGTGTGGTAAACAGACCTTCAATGATCGCTCTGGAAGCCTGCTTCGGCAGATATCCTGCATTCTCAACTGCATGTGCCAGACCGATGAGCGCTCCTGTCAGTTCATCCTGAAGCTGTGCCACATCCGCGGTCTTACCACAGACACCTATAGAACCTGTACATCCTGCGCAGCCCGCAGTCTGTTCACATTGATAACAAAACATTTTATTGTCCATAAATCCTACCTTTCTGTTATATGAATTATTCACTTAAAATGTCGCCATTGATCGACAACACAGTTACTTTGCATGGAATGTCTTTGCCACTGTTGGCAATCGCCCTCTGTACTGCATAGGTCATGCCGCCACAGCATGGAACTTCCATTCTGACTACGCTGATGCTGCGAATGTCGTTGTTACGAAAAATTTCTGTCAACTTCTCAGAATAGTCAATTGCATCCAGCTTAGGGCATCCGATCAGAGTAACGTATCCTTTCATGAATTTCTCATGGAAACCGGCATATGCATATGCGGTACAGTCTGCTGCGATCAGCAACTGGGCACCGTTAAAATAAGGTGCATTAACCGGTGCAAGCTTGATCTGTACTGGCCACTGCTGCAGACGGGACACTGTGGGCGCAAAAGCTGCATCGACTGCCTTGCCAGTCTGGAGTGCCGCTTTATTCGCCTGTACCGCGGCTTCATCATAAGGTGCTGCTTCTCTCTCTACGAAAGTAATGGCATTGGTAGGACAGGCTGGCAGACAATCTCCCAAACCGTCACAATAATCATCCCTCATGAGTCTGGCTTTGCCATTTACCATGCCAATAGCACCTTCATGACAGGCAGATGCACACGCACCACAACCATTACATTTATCCTGATCTATATGGATTACTCTTCTCTTCATTTCTCTTTATCCTTTCTGTTGTATTTATGAGTGCATTATAGTATAATAATTGCAACATGTATGTTGGAAATCTAACAAATTTATATTTTTTATGGTGGAATTTTATGGATGAATATATTTTTTTATTAAAGAACTCTGCGATTTTTGCAGGAGTAAAAGAAGATGAAATTCAGGCTATTCTGCATTGTGTCAATGCTGTGAAAGCCTCCAAAGTCAAAGATGCTTATATCTTTCGTGCCGGTGATCATACAGACTCTATGGGACTGCTGCTTTCAGGCAGTGCCCTGATCGTACAGGAGGACATCTGGGGACACCGCAATATCATGACAAAAATAAATCCGGGTGATACCTTCGCAGAATCTTTCGCTGCGTCCAAGACTGCTGCCCTGAATATCAGTGTCATAGCCAGTGAGGACTGTGAGATTCTGTGGATGGATGTCAACCGGATTCTCGCTGTATGTCCTTCTGCCTGCGAGCATCACAACCTAATCATTCGTAATCTGGTCGCAACGCTGGCGCAAAAGATTTTATTATTTAATGAAAAAATCACGCATATGAGTAAACGTACCACAAGAGACAAGCTGCTCTCCTATCTGTCTGCAGAATCCCTGCGTCAGGGGAAACTGTCCTTTACCATTCCCTATGACAGGCAACAACTGGCTGACTTCCTGTGTGTGGAGCGAAGCGCTATGTCTGCGGAGCTGTCCAAATTGCAGAAAGAAGGATTACTGGAATATCACAGAAATTCATTTACACTCTTCTCTTAAATTCCTCGTAGCCAAAGTGCTTGACTACTTCCCAACTGCCATCCTCATGTAGCGCAATGATATCAGGCAGTGGCATTCCATTGAAGGTATTGTTCTTTACCATGGAATAAATTGCCATATCGCCAAATACCAGTCTGTCTCCGATATGCAATGGTGTGTCAAAGGAGTACTCTCCTATAATATCTCCTGCAAGGCAGGTTGGACCTCCTAAAGTATAGGTATATGCCTTTTCTCCGGCTTCTCCTGAATCGCATAGAGGCGGTCTGTAGGGCATCTCAATAACATCAGGCATATGGCAGGCTGCCGAAGTATCAAGAATCGCGATCTGTTTGCCGTTTTCAATGATTTCCTGTACTGTCGTTACAAGGAAGCCTGCGTTGAGAGCGACTGCTTCTCCCGGTTCCAGATAGACTGTCAGGTTATATTTATCCTGTACTCTTTTGATGATTCTGATTAACTTATCCACATCATAGTCTGCTCTGGTGATATGATGTCCACCACCGAAGTTAAGCCATTTCATCTGTGGCAGATAAGCTCCGAATTTCTCTTCTACTGCTGCCAGCGTTTCTTCCAGTGCATCCACATCCTGCTCACACAGACAGTGAAAATGCAGCCCTGATATTCCTTCTAAGAGTTCCGGTTTAAAATTTGCGATTGTCACACCAAGCCTTGAACCGGGAGAACATGGGTCATAAATAGCATGATCCTGCGTGGAATGTTCCGGGTTAATACGAATCCCACATTCTTTTCCTGCTGCCAGCGCCCTATCCTTATACTTCTCCCACTGTGCAAAAGAATTAAATACCAGATGGTCACATATCTGCAAGATTTCATCCATATCCTTCTCAGGATACGCTGGAGAAAAGATATGGTTCTCACAATGTTTGGTGCTTCCGGTGATATCTGTAATCTCACTACAGCACAGTTCCTCATAGGCAAGCTTCGCCTCATACAAACCACTGGCTGTCGCTCCGTTTAAATATCTGCCAATTAACGGGTACTCATAATACATGGAAAATGCCTTCTGCGCCAGCAGTATCTTGCAGCCTGTCTCATCACAGACATGACGCAGGATCTCCAGATTATGCCGCAATAATTTCTCCTCTATAATATAACAAGGTGTTGGCACCTTCCGATAATTGTCTGGTTTTATCATACTCTCCTCCTTTTTTGTTTCTAGGGACGCCGCAGTTCATGGCAGTTCAGTTCATTTGCCACGTACGTGATGTAAGAGTTTCTAAGAACTGCTGCCCAAATGCTTAGAGTACAAGCCGAGCGCAAAACTCGCCCTACGGGCTCAAACAGTT
>CAYRAW010000325.1:0-3196 GCA_964422225.1 uncultured Roseburia sp. | reverse complement strand
TTAAAACTGCACAATTCGTGACATTCTTTATCCTCGTTTCGCAATTACCTAAATCTATAGTGAAATAATAAGGAGACGAGAATATGAAATACGTAGGTAAGAAATTTGTAACATTGATCATTACATTACTGCTGATCTCATTTCTCGTCTTTTTGACTTTTGACATCATTCCCGGGGATGCTGCCATGGCACAGCTTGGTACAGAAGCTACACCGAAGAGATTAGAGGCACTTCGGGAAGAGATGGGGTTGAATCAGCCTTTCATACAAAGATATGGACAATGGCTGATCGACTTTTTACATGGAGATTTTGGAACTTCTTATAAATATAAGGTATCAGTACAGTCCATGATCATGTCGAAACTTCCGATTACTGTGATCATGGCACTGATTTCTTTTGTATTGATGATTGTTGTATCCTTGCCTATTGGAATCTATACTGCCAAACATAATGGCAAATGGATGGACAGGTGTATTACGGTATTGAATCAGATCGTTATGGCAGTTCCCCATTTCTTTATGGGTATTCTGCTGACTTATGTGTTTGGGCTGGTGTTAAAATTGTTTACACCGGGTAATTTTGTTTCATATGATGTAGACTTTGGGGCGTTTCTTTCCTATCTGATATTTCCCTGTATTGCAATTGCATTGCCTAAAATAGCAATGTCTGTGAAACTCATCAAGAGTGCATGTATACAGGAGGCAAGGAAAGATTACACCAGAACGGCTTATAGTAAAGGAAATAATACCAATAAGGTTTTATATAGACATGTATTGCGAAATGCAATGATACCTGTGATTACTTTGTGGGGCATGACACTGGCTGATATGCTGGTGGGAAGTATTGTGATCGAGCAGGTATTTAATATACCGGGAATCGGAAGAATTCTTCTGGCTTCCATTTCTTATCGGGACTATCCGGTGGTACAGGCGATCATAGTATTGATAGCGGCTGTAGTTATTGTAACTAATTTCTGTGTAGACATCATTTATCAACTGGTAGATCCCAGAATCAGTGTGGAGGAATGATCGGAACTTAAAACAGCGCAGGATGCATAGAGGTGCGTATGAAGAAGAAAAAGAACTGGAATTTGATAATAGGTGGAAGTATAACCGTGATTATGCTATGCATGATCCTTATGGGATTCATCTGGACGCCGTATGATTCTACAAAGATGGACAGCAGTAATAAACTGGCAGCGCCTTCTTTACAGCATATTATGGGATGCGATAATTTTGGAAGGGATATTTTCTCCAGAGTCCTTGAGGGAATGGGCAACACATTTCTGATCGCATTGGCTACAGTAGCGATCGGAGTGACCTTTGGTATTCTTATTGGAGCATTTACAGGATATTTTGGTGGCTGGATGGATGAGATACTTATGAGACTGAATGATGTTGTCTTTGCTTTCCCAAGTATTTTATTGGCACTTGTTTTTGTCAGTTTATTTGGAACCGGAAAATATAATGTAGTATTTGCACTGGGAATAGCTTTTGCTCCAAGTTTTGCCCGTATAGTACGTAGTGAGTTTATCAAATACAAGGATATGGACTATGTTAAGAGCGCGCATCTTGCGGGAGTGGGTAATCTACGTATCATGTTCGTTCATATTCTGCCCAATTCAATTACAGTATTACTTTCCTCTATTATGATCGGGTTTAATAATGCAGTTCTGGCAGAGGCAGGAATGAGCTATTTGGGAATCGGGGTACAGCCACCGGATGCGAGTCTTGGAAGTATGCTTTCCGAGGCACAGAGCTATCTTTTTTCAGCTCCTAATTATGCCCTTTTCCCAGGATTAATGATCATTCTTCTGGTGTTGGGATTTTCTATGCTGGCAGATGGAATCAAGTCCAATGGTTAATGGATGTGGAGGACAGAATATGAGCAATACACTATTAGAGATCAGACATTTGAGCATAGAATTTCATGATCATGATATTCCTGAAAGTGTGGTCAATGATTTCAATTTCACGATGGAATGTGGAGAAATTGTTGGCATCGTAGGAGAATCCGGTTCCGGCAAATCCATGACGGCTATGGCAATTGCAGGACTTCTTAGAAGACATGATATGAAAAAGAGCGGAGAAATCATTTTTGAAGGCACGGAACTTCTCAATGCTAAGAGGACGATCGTCAGACAGTATCAGGGAAATGACATCAGTATGGTTTTTCAGGAGCCTATGACTTCACTTAATCCCGTTAAAAGAATTGGCTGGCAGGTGGAAGAAAGTCTTAGACTGCATCATCCTGAAATGTCAAAACAGGAACGATATGATAAGGCAATAGAAAGTCTGCGTGACGTAGAACTGGATAATCCGGAGAAAATCTACAGACAGTATCCACATGAACTGTCAGGTGGTATGCGGCAACGTGTTATGATCGCATCGGCTATGATCTGTGAGCCTAAACTGCTTATAGCGGATGAGCCGACTACGGCATTGGATGTAACGATACAGCTTCAGATCGTGAAGTTATTACAGCGATTGAACAAAGAGCATAATACATCGATTCTTTTTATCTCCCATGATCTGAGCCTGGTGAAGAGGCTCTGCCACAGAATTGTTGTGATGAACAAAGGAGATATTGTAGAATCCGGAGTTACGGAGGATATATTTTATCATCCAAAGGAAGAATATACGAAACAGTTAATAGATGCGATACCTCGTTTGCAGAAGCCGGATATATCGTAAAGATAAGGGAAACTATTATGGAAAATATTCTTGAAGTAAAGAATTTAAACGTGTATTATACAGATAAAGGAAGTCTGCTGCATAAGAAAAAGGAGGATAAGCATGCATTGAAAAATGTTTCTTTTACTATGCAGGAGGGTGAGATACTGGGATTGGTAGGAGAGAGCGGCTGTGGTAAGACTTCTCTTGCAAAAGCCATTCTTGGTATGCAGAAGAGATTTGACGGTAATGTCGTATTAAAATGTGATAATCCACAAATGGTATTTCAGGATCCGTATGGTTCCCTGAATCCGTCTAAGAAGGTAGGCTGGATTCTGGAAGAACCACTGCGTATGAAGCATAAATATTCTGCACAGGAGAGAGCTGATAGAGTAGATGAAATGCTGATAAAAGTAGGACTGGATGTGAAATGCAGAGAGCATTATCCCAACGAATTGTCAGGTGGACAGAGGCAGAGAGTAGCCATAGCAGCAGCACTTTTGTGTGACACGAAGTTTTTGATC
>CAYRAW010000324.1:0-3235 GCA_964422225.1 uncultured Roseburia sp. | reverse complement strand
TATTTGATGATAAAAATTGACATGAATCTTATTTTCTTCATTATAGCTCCTTTGTTGGGTAATTTTGTATTTGCAACAGCCTTAAACAAAATTTCATATCAAATTTACGAAGAATCAGTGATATATCAACGTATTGCAGACTATGTTAATAGAGTAGTACACTTAGTGGATTATGCAAAAGATATTCGTTTAACAGGAATATTTCATGTTATGCAGCAAAAACATGAAAAATCTGTAAAAGGAATGACAGATATTATTGATAGATACAAGAAAAAAAGTGTTTTGTATGGATGGGCATATATGTTTTTGACATATACATCTCTATTTGAGGGAGTATTGTTTTATGGAATTTATCGTACTATTGTGTCAAAAAGTATGTCACTTGCAGAATTTACTGTATTAAGTGGATTAATGGTTGCTGTTTCAAGTGTATTAATCGATTTCACAGAAGCATTACTTAGTTGCTATAAAAATAGTTTTTTTATTGAAAATATGAAAAGTTTTTTATCATATGAACCTGTAATTCCAGAGGATACCGATGGTTTCATTCCAGATGATCATATTAGAAAGATTGAATTCAGAAATGTTTCGTTTGGATATCATGCGAAACGTAAAATATTAAAAAATATAAATTTTTGTGTGGAAGAGGGGATGACTTGTGCTTTAGTCGGATTTAATGGAGCTGGAAAAACAACATTGATTAAATTGTTGCTTAGACTGTATGATCCGACAGAAGGAGAAATATTGGTAAATGATATTGATATAAGAAAATATCAATTAACTGCTTATAGAAAACTATTTGCAACAGCTTTCCAAGATGGCAAATTGTTTGCACGAAGTATTAGAGAAAATATATGGATGGATAACAACGATAAAGCAATGAATGAAATTGAGGACAGAATATGGGAAAGTTTAGATTTGGCTGGTATAAAAGAGTTAGTTGAGCAGCTTTCGTTCGGACTTGATACAGTTATTTCTAAAGAATTTGATGAAGAGGGAGTCGTATTATCAGGAGGAGAGATACAAAAGTTAATTGCTGCTAGAGCATTCATAGAAAATAAGCCAGTGATGGTTTTTGATGAGCCTTCTAGCGCATTAGATCCAATTGCAGAAAGTAGATTATTTGAAAGTATTACGAAAGCAAAAGGTAGAAAAACATTATTCTTTATTTCACATAGACTATCGTCTGTTCAAGAAGCTAATCTAATATTAATGTTGAGAAATGGTAGGATTATAGAAAGAGGAACACATCAAGAATTAATGCAACTAAAAGGGGAATATGAACATTTATTCCAATTACAGGCAAAAAAATATCAAGATGAAATAGAAAGGGCATGGTAGGAATATGAAAAAAATGTGGAATCATCAAATGTATATGTTTCGTTTTTGTATGAAGTCTGTGCCAAAGTATTTCTTATTTCACTTGATTATCTGCATTGGAGTAGAAGTATTTGTCTTTTTGGAACATACAATTTGGATAGGATATAATTTGAAGGTTGCTGAAAATGGGGAAGCGTTTAAACAAGTTGCAATATTGACAGCAGGAGTTATTATACTACTTCTATTTCATCAATTGTTCAGTGCAATGTATTTTTATTGGGTAAATATAAAGATTAAGCCTATTTTATATCAAAAATTACGAAAATGTATTTATGAAAAGGCAAAGGAAGTTGATTTGTCTTGTTATGATAATCCAGAATATTACAATGAATTTATTTTATCTACAACACAAGCGGACCAATGCATAGATAGATTTTACGAGGATAGTTATGCTATGACTCGATATATTACCTGCCTAATAATAGATTTTGTTTACTTAAGTGTAAATAGTAAATGGAGTTTATTGGTAGTATTGTTCTGCTTTTTCATCAAATTCTGTTCAAGCAAAAAATATTATGAATTATTAGAACAAAGACAATTAAAAGCAAATTATGATGAAAGAAAAAGAGCATATCAACATAGAGTGTTTTATCTACAAGATTATGCAAAGGAACTAAAACTTCATAAAGAAATGCAGGGTAAATTGTTACAAGATTTTGCAGAATGCAATTTAAAACTTAAAAACAATAATAGATATTTTGGTGAAAAATTATTTATTTATGGTTTACTAAAAGATTATGTATCTGGATATTTTGTATTGTATGCAGTGTATTTGCCAATCCTTTTATGGCTGGTTATAGATCGAAAGCAAATGGCAATTAGTGAAATGATAGTGTTAGTGAATTTAGTAAGATATATGAGTAGAAAAGGAAATAACTTGGCACAGCTGATTCCTAAAATGGAAATGAATAGTGACTTTATTGAGAGAATCAGAGAATTCTTGTCTTATGAAGCAAAAATAATTAGTGGAACAAAAAACATAATAGAACCTTTAGAAACGTTATCCTTAGAACATGTTAGCTTTTCGTATACACCAGGTGGAAAAGAGATTTTACATGACATAAATATGGAATTAAAAAAAGGACAAAAGATTGCAATTGTAGGATATAATGGTGCTGGCAAATCGACATTAACTAAGTTATTGATGCGACTCTACGATGCTGATGAAGGGGTTATTCTTAGAAATGGTGAAAATATAAAGGATTTAAATGTGCAACAGTATCGTGAAAATATTGGAGCAGTATTCCAAGACTATAAAATATACGCAGCCACTATTAGAGAAAATGTAGTTATGGATACATGTACAAATGATAAGCGGGAAACTTATGAGGTAGAGAAATCACTTTTTGATGCACAATTTACTTTAACAGATGAGAAATTGAAATATCAAATCGAAACTCCACTTACTACTGAATTTGAAAAGGATGGTGTAAATTTGTCAGGTGGAGAAGCTCAAAAGGTTGCTATTGCAAGAACATTGTATAGGCAAAACGATTTGATTATAATGGATGAACCTTCTAGTGCACTGGATCCTTTATCAGAATATCAAATGAATACGTCTTTACAAGAAATTGCGGCTGATAAAACAGTAGTATTTATTTCACATAGACTCTCGACTACGAAAGATGCAGATTATATTTATATGATGGAACAGGGGAGAATCATTGAGCAGGGAACTCATGAACAATTGCTTCAATTAAATGGAAAGTATTGTCAGATGTGGAATGCCCAAGCGAAAAAATATCAATGTGATGTTAACTTCCAATAACGGGTGCGACTAAGACAAGATCACGGCTTGCGGCAAAAATGTACCTGGATTACATTACAGATATCCCAGATGTTAAAGGCAAAATCA